>NZ_JAWOTL010000012.1:0-158949 GCF_033338835.1 Vibrio sp. Vb0888 | reverse complement strand
CTTCACAACAACTTTGCAATACCTGTGATTATTCGTAGCTTTCTAAATTAGAGAAGGCACTGACAAGGTTTTGTCCAGAAGTGTGCTGTGTGTGGGCGCTTTGATGCTTGGTCTTGCGATGTACACCAGTACCTAGAGCTAGTAGGGGTTATTTTTGGTTAAACAAAGCATTACATTGAAAACGATTTTCAACTATTTCATCTGCTACATCTTTTAAATACTCAAACCATTCGTCATTGACGATGTTAGTCACTAATACATACTCTGTATCAGCAATGCAGAGTAATTGGTTTACTAACTTAGTAAAAAAACCTTTCCCTTGCAGAGTAGGGTGCAAATCTAATCTCTCAATCTGAGCTACTTTCTGCACGGAAAAATCCATTAACAACTGGCACCACACTTCAGAGTCAGTATTGTTTTTGCACATAACTAATACCTCACCGTTAGGTAGAACTAATTCCTTAGTAGGTATGTTTTTTTCGCTAGCATATTTAATAATGTGAGTTTTGGTTTTATCAAATTGCGTTAGATAAGTTATGTCACTACGATAAGCAAGATGAATTACTTCCTCTCCGTTGCTGTCATGAATTAGTAAGCCGAACTCCCCATTTTTTCCTTTTTCTAATGAAGAAATATATTCTTTTGCTGCAAGCTCAATTAATTGCTCAACTAGATTCTGCTCTGGAATGTTTGGAACTAGAAGTGCTGTAGATGCCTGAAGCTCATGAATAGGGGAATCTAATTTAAATGTGAATGCCATAGGTTTTTCCAAAAAATTTTAATGATGTTTATCCTTGTAAGGGGTAAGCCGCTTTTGACATTCTACTCGGATACTTGTAAGGAGAGTCTTTTAAGCATTTTCAATGCATTGTCGAAAATAGGAGTAGAGATGTGCTCTGGAAACTCTTTTGGCAACCTCGAATTTAAACGTTCTATAGCTTTTGGAAGCTCGGTTTTCATTGTGTCGAGAATTTCCTGCATTATCTCTTGTTCAAAGCGGACATGCTGTGCGGTTGCCAGAAAATGGCGAGGGTAAATCTTGTGGATTTCGTATTTTCTACCCCTTGATGCTCTTAGCCCCATGGCTAGCTTCAACTGCCTGATGTTAAGTCCTTTTTTACCTAATAAAGGGTAAGCAGACAAAATGTCATAGAAAGGCGTTAAGCGGTAGCTTCCCGATTGCTCAATTGTGATCGAATAGTTTTTCGCATGACCATCAGTCGCTCCAATGACCCATTGATACACCTGGAACTTCATAAAATTGTATCGGTCGGCAAAGGCATTTGAAGACCCAGATAACAAGTCCATAATTTCTAAGACTCCAATGCCGCCATCAGATTCGTACTTGATTGATGCTGGCAGCGAAGCTGCCTGACACATATCTTCTTGTGGTAAACGTTGAATGTGAGTCTTCTCATTCGTCCATTTTCGGTCAAAACGTTCAACAGCCAATGCTTTGAAGTTCAGGATTTGAATAATTTCAATATTAGGTACATCAAACCCTAGCTCTCGTGCGAGTTCGATACAGAGATACTCATTCTCAACACTATCCGTTAAGTCTAACGTGCAGTTTGGTTGTTGGAGAACTCCCATTGGGAGTTTGATGATGTGAGTCGTCGGAGTATTGCCACTTGGTAAACACCAATGGCTATCCACTTTAAGTAACGCAGTTTTAGCTTGTGCGCCAGCAATGGCTATACGGAAATCATCGGAACCTTCAATCATTCCATGTGGTGTTCCTGCCTGTAGTGCTGACAATATGAGTTCGAGCGTTTTTTCATCTAGGATTTCATACTCCAAGTCTGGCTTATCATTTTTTGTATCAGGTGGCAGTAGAGTAAGAGCACCTACAACATCACGACCAACTGCTGTGAGCAAATCGAAAGGTTGTTTAGTGGAGGTTTTAAATCTGGCGGCTAAACGGCTTCTTGTATCAGGTGAGTCTGGGAGAAGATTGTCAAAGTAATTGAAGACCGCTTCAGAAGATATAGTGTTTTTCTGCATTTTAAGAGACAGAGATAAAGGCCGAGCGTTGTCATTGTTCAGCCAGGAAGAATCATATTTAAAGCTGAGTCTGTTGTCTGGATACTTTGCTAGAGTCCCGACAAGCTCGTTGTTCATATATGCTGTTAGCCTTTCCATTACCAGTGAGCCTTTTTGCTATATGGTTTTGTCTCGTTTATCAAACAGAGTGTTGGCAAGAGCCACTTAGCGAGTGATTTGACTAACGACGTCACCGAACAAGACTGGTCTAAATTGAGTCTGATCTACTGATACATTGATATAGCGGGGATCTGGTTTGCCTGCACCATCTAGAATGATACTGTCATGTAAATGCCCGTGAACATTGATCTTTCCATGTAATTCCTGAGGATGTATAGGGCAGTGTGTAAACCAGGTATTTCGTTTAGATAGCATCGAGTGAATCTCATCGAAGCCAGCTGCGAGTGCGAGCATCTTGCCGTTGACCTTCATGTTTGTACAATGATTGCCAAGTACGAGCACCTTCTTCGTACATTGAATACTTGCAACCCTCTCTAGCCAAAATGGGGTCGTTGCAATATCTCCAAGTAGGATTAACGTGTCACGAGGTTGTACAAATGATGCAAGGTTATCAAATAGAATATTATGGTGCTCTTCAGGAGAATCGAATCCTGAACGATATTTCAATATATTATCATGTCCGAGGTGCAAGTCTGCGGAGAGTACAAATCTACTCATAAGAATATTCTCAATAACGATATTATGAATAATATACACTTGAACTGTAGTATTGTTCAAATAAATATTTTTCTTTACCTTGAATGTAATATATAGAAAATAATAAACATAAAGTGTTACTTTTTATTTATTAAAATAATGCACTGTATGTCTGCCTAAGTTTTTTAGATCAAAATTGCTTGGCACATTTTTTTGCCAAGATTGGCAACGAGACTGCCAGTAGTGGCAGAGTAAGTGTCAGGATTGGCAGTGAATGTGCCAAGTGTGGCAGAAGAAATTTAGTAGAAAAAACGATGTTCTACCTTTTATTAAGTGATTTTAAATAATGTATCCTTATATTAGAATTATAACTTTATAATAATTATAACAGTTATAATAGTTATAACATGAAAAAGTCAATAAGTAAAAACTATTTTATTACCATAATTATCTTGGTTCAATTTAATAATTAAATTATTCGTAATTATATTTATGATTTTTATTTGATTTAATAATTAAAAATGTAAAATAAATTAGACTATTTTTTGCACAGTTACTTTGCTGTTTAGGAGAGCAATTGATGTTTTTTAATGATCTGGTGTATGCGTTGTCTGCTAAGCCCAAGCGTTCTGGCGATATCACTTAGGTTAGTTTTGTTATTTGTGGCTAGTTGTTGTGTTAACAGGTCTTTGATCTGCTGGTGTTGTTTTAGATTCGCTCCATATCCAACGCTCGGGCCACGTCTAGTTTCAATGCTATTGATTCGTTCTACACACTCAAAGCGATGCAAGATCCCAATCAGTGTGGTCCAAGTATTCAACTCATTGAAAAGCGTCAGACACTCTTTTTCGTTCCAAGCATTTGGCTCCGTAGGATCTAAACATCTCACTATCGCGATACACCACGAGGGCCAGTTTCTAAAATCATCTGGTTTGATTTGTTTTATTTTTTTATAGCTAGCTGGATAAGTCACTTTGCATGTCTGAACAATGTTCTTTGATAGTGTGATCCAGTCCCCTGACATAGCGCTATCTTTACAGTGACGTAGAAATACTCGTGGATGCGGCGCATAGCCGCTGACCAGATCATACAGTTGTCGTCCTAACTTTTTCTGTTTGTTAGGCTGTGCAAGATACTTTTCGTAAGCAGTGCTGTTCTGGTTGGGCAGGTGTTTCAATGCAGTGATAACTGCGTATTTTTGCTGTTTATAAAGTTTAGTGGACTTAATGGGATGGTGTTTTTCGCAGTAGTAGTGAGATCGGCTGCGTAGACGCCAGCATAGTGCGCAGTAAGGTAGAACACTGTTCCAACGAACCTCTTCCTCTTGATGTTGTGGAGTGAGTGAACGCAGATCCTTTAACCCCCAGAGCACTTGATCTAAATAATCAGTGTGTTGCTGGCTATCAAGCCCGAACCCCCGCAAATCTAGCACCGTTTCAATAAGTTTAATTGTTTTATTTAATCCGCCATAAATTTCTACGATATCTGCAAGCTTGATAGCGTTGGAGCTACGGTGCTTTTGGAGTACAGAACCATGTTGACTGAGTAACGTGTTAAACCATGGTTCGAGAACAATGTTCCGAAAGGCATCGACAGCGTATAAATACCCAGAACGACGTCGCTGAGCAATTTTACAACCTTGAGATTCGGCCTGGTTTTTTAAGTCATTAATTGCTGTTTCTAGCTGTACTCTCAATGCATTGCGTTTTTGATCTAAGCTCATTAGTTATCATGTCAATATGGTTTGTTGCTTATTCTATATTATGAGTCAGGTGATGAGAATCTAAGATGCGACTAAATAATAGAGAAATAAAGGTAATAAAATGTTTGTAAGACAAGAGCAGTTAGCGAAAGAGATCGGGGTAAGCGTAAGTACCTTGTGGCGTTGGCGTCGGGACGGAAAAATGCCACCTGTTGTTACGCTAAGTTCTAGAGTTGTTGGGTGGCAAAGAAAAGACATTGAGCGATGGCTAGAAGAACAAAAATAGATGCACTTGTTACTGCGAGAACAGTGTTCTCGCTTAACCTTCGTAAATATAAAGTAAGTCATTGTGTACATGATTAATAACACGCATAAAAATGCTCTTGCAGGAACCTTGTTCCTGCTTTTGTCTATCTCAGGGAGCTAATTTCTTCTTAAATCTTCATCAGTTGAACGGAGAACGATGTTCTCCGAATTACGAAAGACAGAGTTAGGTGTTATCCGACTCGTGTTTGGGTTTCTCAGGCAAAGGCTGATAGCTTTCAAACGCTACTGCGAGAACACTGTTCTCGCTAAAATCATCAAAAACTAAAGTTTGCTCATTTCATTGATAGATAAAAAGCCCTCTCAGTGCAGAACTCTCTGGTGAAAAATGTGTTACCCATTATCTTTCATAAGTGGGTTTGTCAGAACCAATGGGGTAATGAACGTAAGCTCTGAAACATTTTGCCCCATTCGGAGTTACGCCTAGTTGATAAATTATTTTACTTAGCGGTGATTTGACATACTTTTGGTCATACTAGAAGTAGCCACTATATTGGTGGCTATTCAGTAAGCATTAACGCTTGATTCTCTTAAGGTAACTTCGTACTGATATTTCCCAGTGGATAGCAGCACGAGGTTAACATAAATTAAGTTATAGCAATTTAAAGTGATTCAATAAACTCTTGTACCGTAGCTTGATTGTTATAGCACCAATGACGACATATTTTCGCAAAAATTTCGTCTTCAGTTGTAGGTAATGATTTTGATATTTCTCTAAAATAATCATGAAAATCAACGCCTTGAGATGACTCTTTGGCTATGTTAATTCTATGGGGAGCGACTCCTAGCTCTGCTGCGATAGTATGATTATCCATACTTACAAAATGTCCATATATTAGTTCGTCTGGAGCCAGGTTGGTCGGCAAATATCTATCGACATGATTACTACCAAGCTGATTTGTAAATTTGCCTTTTGAGTCGCCATCAAATACTGCTCTAAACTTATAGTCATCGACATTGTTCATAAACACTTCACAACGCTTTTTTAGATCTCCTTCAGACCCTGCAATTTCGTATGAATATAGATCTGCTAGTTCACCCAGCATCTCCTTTATAAGTATGAGAGCAGCTTCATCTTCTACGCATAGTAACCCTTTTTTTGACGTGGTTTTTTGAAGGCCTAGTTCAAGAATTTCTCCAACAGCTTCGAAATCCTTGTGAAACTGTTTCTCAGTGCCAGAATCAATCATTAAATTAATTCTGTCAGGAGATATAAAGGACAGAACATGTTCTGAATGAGTAGATAAAACAACGCTGATCCCTTTTTCTGCAATTAACCATGCAAGGCAATTCATCAACCTTTTTTGTGTCTTCGGAGGGAGATAGCTTTCAGGTTCTTCAATTAGTAGTAGAGAACGCTCATTAACACTAGAGATCCGCTCAATTAACCAGAAAAAGTAAAGTAATGAAACTTCTCCAATACCCATCGTTGAACTTTGATATGTAACTCCACTTCTTTCCACTTCAAATACAGGAAATACAGGATGATCTTCGTATTCTTGCTCAATATTCCATACTTTTACCGACGTGTACTCGGTATTTGTAAGATAGTTTATGTTTAACAATTGTTCATCTGAATAATTTCTAGCCCCAATTTGCTCTAACTGCTCGTCTAAGTTGTCTATTTTACGAACAAAGGATAAATAAGTGGGAACATAGGAGCATGGGTCAAACAAATATGGTGTTACTTCTCCGTCCTCTAACTCTGTAGAATCAATAACAATTTGTTTGCCATCTCTGTCTATGGATACCTTTACTTCAATGTTATTAGGGTCAAGTAAGTTGTTAACTTTACAACGATTACTGTTTTCATTCGCTAGACTATTGTAAAGGGATGCTATTAGAGTACTTTTACCTACCCCATTTTTACCTGCTATAGATGTCAAACCTTTGGTTAAATTTAATGCAGCTCCGACTAATATGCCTCCACTGTTGACTTTGAACTCATTAACAAAACAGTTAAAGTTTCTTCTACTACTTGTTCGCCAGTAGTCGTTAAACCTTGCTTGCTTAAACTGAATCATCTACAAAGCTCTCCAATCTAAGTTTTTCGCTAATGCAAGGAGTTCATCATCTGATACAGATGCCCTATTTACTAAATGAGAAAACTGTTCAACTAACTTTTTTACTTGAAGGTCATCAAAATTGGTATCTGAATAAATATAAAACAAGCCATGTAGCACTACGTCCCTTAAGATAACTGAAGAAGTGTCTGCTACCCTTGACGTTGAACGGTCAATGAAAACCGTCATAGCTTGTTTAACACCTTCAGTCGTAGCTTTAAATTTTGGATGGGCAAAAAAATCTAGTTCGTCATTAGTTCGGCTCAATTCAAAATCTGAAATGAAGCTTGCTAATCGATTAATAGGTAAATCAAACTTCTCGAGACTAATAACAAAAAGTATCCATGAATGAAAGCTAGCTTTGTTAAATCTTACAGTTGAACCACTGAGTTCCAGTGCTTTAGAGAGGGTAGTAAGTGCACTTTTTAATATAGAAATACATCTTTTAGAAAAACCACTCTCGGAACGGTATTTATCAGTAATAACAGAGGAAGTTATTTTTTTGCCTAGTATGCCGTTTTCTATTGTTACTAGCAGCTTAGCAACAACATCATCATATGCCATTCTCGAATTGGTGAAGCCAATAGTAGACTTGTCAAAACCTAATTGATTTGTCATGTAATCTGCGATTAACTTTACTTGTTGTCTCGACTCTCCGAAGAAAGCATTTCTTTGCTCTGCTGAAGTAAGACTGGTTGGGTGGTTCAGGCGATGGAATAGTTCCCCTGGTTCTCCAATTTTATAATCACTTATAGTTAGGAAACGAATTGTAAATAATTCAATGTGATCTTGATAATGTTGGGGAAGCTCGTCCCAATATAAGCCATCTAATGCGAAAATTTCATCTTCTTTAGGTTCTAAAGTTCCATTAATTGGGAATTCACCTGCAATAAAATCCCGAATTGATACAAGCCGTTGCTGACCGTCCAATACTTCGATTTTATCCGTAGATGGGGAAGAAATAAGATGTATTGGTGGGATATGCCACCCTCTTAAGATGCTATCTATTAAACGTTGCTTTTTAAGAGGGTTCCAAACCTCACCCCTTTGAAAATCAGGTTGAAGGTCTATAAGTCCGCGCTTAATGCGATTAACAATCGAGAATACGTCAGGATCAGATGTCTTAATGTGCATTTTTTTGTCCCATAGTCATGATTTTATTACATTAACTGAAGGTTTAGCAAAAGTATAGAAATGGAGTTTTTGAGTTTTTAATATGTTGATTAAACGCAACAATAGCAATGACAAGATAATGCTATAAAAGAATAAATTAATGTTGTAAAGGTAGGGGACTTGAAGCAAAAGGGGGGCTTTAGGGGTAACTTGCTTGGTTTGAGTTTAGATACTTTTTCTAATTTTATGCGCCTCAGATATTACAAAGGCCCTAAATCATTTTTGTCCAAAAATAATTTATAAATTGTTTGCTATAGCCCCTGCATTTGCCATTAAAGAAGTTCACTCATTTCTGGCACACTATTGGCTTGCTCTAGCAAGTATTCACACTCTGTTTGGATGAGTGACACACATAGCTCTATGTGTTCACGTTCCCCATCGTCGATTCCTTGAGCTTCGGTAAGGTCAATCGCTTTCTTCAGAGCATTTTTTATAGCACCAACGGTTTCTACCATTATGGAAGCCATTTTGGTGCCTGAATAACCCAGCAGAGCGCCGAATTCAGCGAGATCATAGCTGGTGATAGGGCGTTTGAAGTTACCTTTCGGCGGATTTTGAAAGTCTTCACTTTCCCAATCGCCAATCGACATTGCAAAATATTGAGGGATGCTGGCGGCACGGCCCTCATCAGCAGACAATTTACCGCTTCGTGAGTTGCGTTTTGCTCCCTCTTGAGCGATTGCTTCTATGTTTACTAAATCATAAAAAGGGGTCAGTTCCAGACCTTTAGGGGTGACGAAGAAGCTAATATTTTTACCATGGGCATCGTAGTTTAGCGTTGCTAGATTAAAGAGCATCCATTGGGTGAGCTTTAGGTTAGTGATGACCGTGTCTATGGTTTTGACGCACAGTAGGCGTGGGAAAGAAACACCATCACGCATATATACGCCATCACCTTCATCCCCATTCTGACGCTCGTATTTGTAACCTGGAGGTAAGTCAGTCGCCTGGCAGCCATCAATCACATGTCTT
Organism: Vibrio sp. Vb0888; assembly: GCF_033338835.1. Taxonomy (NCBI): domain Bacteria; kingdom Pseudomonadati; phylum Pseudomonadota; class Gammaproteobacteria; order Vibrionales; family Vibrionaceae; genus Vibrio; species Vibrio sp. Vb0888. The sequence continues at coordinate 150,015 of NZ_JAWOTL010000012.1, read as the reverse complement.
CGTTGAACGACATCACGAGCTTCAATATAGGCACGATCGAACCGCTCAATTATCAGTGTCCTAGTCTTCCCAATGCGAGTTAACTCAACATTAGCGACGTCCAAACCTGCTAGCTTGGCTAATGTCATGCAAAAGAACTCATTAACAGCAATACACGGTGCTTTACCGCTTTCAAATTTCAGAATGTAGTTCGAACTTAATTTGCCTTCACCAAACCCCCACTCATCACCGCGCTTAAGTAAGTTTAACTTGTTTTGAACACCAGCAACCGAAAGGCGAATCTTACCGTCCCAATACACTAATGGCGCTAGATTTCGCTCTAGTCGTTCTATTAGTTCATCATCAGGTACAGATCTAAAGCTGGTTTCCCCAGGTTCTGAGCCTGGAACTCGAAAAGATAGTGCGCCAGATGTTTCCGCACCAAGCTTACGAATCAGCCCGAATGTATTGCTTTTGGAGATAGTGGTGTTTTGTATCATCTCTTCAAAGGCTTCTCCTTCAGGAAGGAGATTTCTGAGATAGTTCTCGATACTACGTGGCGAAGCCTGATCATCGAAAGGGATGTGGGGCGAAATCGGGAAACCAGTGTGTTTCCATTCATCTTCATAGATGAATGAGAATTCTGTTTCTGTTCCGACAGGAAGAATCAAACGACCAATTTTGGTATTCGTACCAATAAACACGTCTAACTGTTGTAACTTACTCATACCAACCGTCCTCATTGCTTCTCACGCTGTTTTCAGTTTGGGAGGTTATTTGGCTATGTGGACGAACAAATAGGTTTAAATCGATAAGGCGTAAAGATAGCCCTAAGATGTCCATGAGGACGAGTACATTGGCAAAGGTGACACTGCTATCGCCTTTTTCTACTTTCATGATTGTTCTACGAGATAAGTTGGCTTTTGAAGCGAGATCATCAATACGCCAGCCTCTATCGGTGCGCTTTGAGCGAATGGCGCTCCCCAGCGTTTCCATACTGAACTCGGTATTCAAATCAGGCATAGGTCGTGCCTTTACCATCTTACCTTTTTTCATAAGTGCCTTTTAATGTACTTTTGTCACTATTGGGTTCATCTTAATATATAAGTTCACTATAACTCACTTTTGTTGTGACTGTATAAGAAATTATATATAAGTGCAATTTAAGTCACTTATGGTTGATTTGCGAGTTTAATACCTCTTTTTATTCTCTATGAGAGAGTTTTATCAGCCAGAACGACATATTTGGCAACAGCGTAGTATTCAGATTAGTATTGGAAGAAGACAGAGAAGAGTGCGTGATCGGGGCTTACCTGACCCATTACCTGACCCAAAATCGTCAGGTACAAAAAAAGGTTAGTAAACACTACGCTTACTAACCTTCTAGAATATGGTGGCCCCTCGCAGACTTGAACTGCGGACCAATCGATTATGAGTCGACTGCTCTAACCACTGAGCTAAGGGGCCTTAATAGGACAACGATTATAGGGGAAGCGTTGCAAGGTGTCTAGATACCAACTAGGGCAATTGCGCTTAGTTTTTATCCACTTAGAACAGTAGATAATAAAAAAGGTGACCTAAAGTCACCTTTTTTGATTTCTAAAAGCTTGTATGCGCTGCGATTATTCGTCTAGGAAGCTGCGCAGAGTCTCTGAGCGGCTTGGGTGACGAAGTTTACGTAGTGCTTTTGCTTCGATCTGACGGATACGCTCACGAGTAACGTCGAACTGCTTACCAACTTCTTCTAGAGTATGGTCAGTGTTCATGTCGATACCAAAGCGCATACGAAGTACTTTCGCTTCACGTGGCGTTAGACCTGCAAGCACGTCTTTTGTTGCCACTTTAAGGCTAGTTGCTGTTGCAGAATCTAGCGGAAGTTCTAGCGTTGTATCTTCGATAAAATCACCTAGATGCGAATCTTCGTCGTCACCGATTGGTGTCTCCATTGAGATAGGCTCTTTAGCGATTTTTAGAACTTTACGAATCTTGTCTTCTGGCATTTGCATGCGCTCTGCCAGTTCTTCCGGTAGTGGCTCGCGACCCATCTCTTGCAACATTTGACGAGAAATACGGTTTAGCTTGTTGATCGTTTCGATCATGTGTACCGGGATACGAATCGTACGTGCTTGGTCCGCGATTGAACGAGTGATTGCCTGACGGATCCACCACGTTGCGTAAGTCGAGAACTTGTAACCACGACGATATTCGAACTTATCTACCGCTTTCATCAGACCGATGTTACCTTCCTGGATCAGATCCAAGAACTGTAGGCCACGGTTGGTGTATTTCTTCGCGATAGAAATTACAAGACGCAAGTTCGCTTCAACCATCTCTTTCTTCGCACGGCGAGCTTTTGCTTCACCGATAGACATACGACGGCTGATGTCTTTAATGTTCTGTACGTTTAGAGAAGTCTCTTCTTCAATCATTTTTAGCTTAGCGATTGAACGACGGATTTCTTCTTCGTTACGTTTGATCTTTTCAGCGTATGGCTTGTCTGAAGCAAGAACTTCATCCAGCCAAGCTTCACTTGATTCATTACCAGTGAACAGCGCGATGAATGATTTCTTCGGCATTTTGCCGTATTCAACCACTGACTTCATGATCAGACGCTCTTGAGTACGAACGCGATCCATAGCAGTACGCAGTTCATTCACTAGGTGATCAAACTGTTTAGGTGTTAGACGAAACTCGCGGAATACGTCTAGCATCATTTCATTAGCAACGGTTGCTTTCGGGCTGTTATAGCCGTACTCGTTGATTGCTAATTGAAGATTTTGATAGGTGCTGCGTAGTTGGTTGAATTTCTCTAGCGCTAATTCAGGATCGATACCTACATCTTCTTCAGAATCATCTGAATCGTCATCGCTATCTTCGTCGTCATCAACGTCTTCATCGTCTTCTTCTTCTAACTGAGATTCAGTCAGTTCAGAACCGATGTGTGTTGCCGTTGGTGCAGCGGTGTCGTCAGCATCTGGATCTACAAAACCTGAAATTAGGTCTGTAAGACGTAGTTCTTCAGCTTGAACTTTGTCAAATTGCTCAAGAATGTACGGAATTGTGCCTGGGTATTCAGCAACAGACGATTGAACTTGGTTAATACCTTCTTCAATACGTTTTGCGATGTCGATTTCGCCTTCGCGAGTTAGAAGTTCGACAGTACCCATCTCACGCATGTACATACGTACTGGGTCTGTTGTACGACCAATCTCACTCTCTACGCTAGAAAGTGCAGCGGCTGCAGCTTCGGCTGCATCTTCATCGGTAATATTTGTGTCATCGTTCAGTGCTAAATCATCAGCATCAGGAGCAGTTTCTACTACCTTAATGCCCATGTCGTTGATCATCTGAATGATGTCTTCTACCTGTTCTGAATCTACGATTTCAGCAGGTAGGTGGTCATTTACTTCGGCGTAGGTCAGATAGCCTTGTTCCTTGCCTTTAATAACAAGTGACTTTAGCTGTGACTGCGGATTGTGATCCATAGACGGTATCCAACTTCGTAATCTGGTGAAGGAATCAGTATGCGAAATGCAAACCACTTACTATAACAAATTAAATCGTTGCTGACTAATTAAACAGGGTTACGCTTTTAAATCTAGCATAAGTGCTAGCAGCTCCCTTTTCTCTTCGGCTGATAAACCGACACTTCTTGCTTTGGCCTGCAGGTTTTCAATTTGTTTTTCTACGCACTGGGCAATAATTTTATCCAGTGAGTCTAAAAAGATTTCTTCTTGGTTGTCCTCATCGAGTGGAATGTCCCAACTCGCGAGACGAGACAGAAGGGTCTCATTTTGGCTGTTTCGCCAGTGCTCTAATAATAGGCCTGTGTTGATATGGGGATGCGCTTGGCATTTATCAAGTACATCAACAAATAAACTTAGACCAGGAATGGGCAAATCTCTAACGCTAGTTAGATCTGGCACCATACTTACGTATTGTGGGTTTTGAATCAGTAACGCGATCACTTCTCGCATCGGCGTTCGCTTGATTTCTTTATGAGGTTGAGGCCTTTTATCCTCTTTACCTTGTTTTGAAATTAGCTGCTGTAGTTGGCGTTCATCAACCAAACCCAAACGGCGGCCAAGCAATTCTCTCAAGTATAGTCTTAAAGTGCCGCCAGGGACTTTATCAATGAGAGGAACCGCAAGAGTACTCAGTTTTGCCATGCCTTCTTTCGTGCTCATATCGACCTGCTGAGTCAATGAGCTGAACATGAATTCAGACAAGGGCATCGCATTAGACACTTGCTGCTCAAATGCTTGTTTTCCGTTTTGTCGGATATAAGAGTCGGGATCTTCTCCATCCGGCAAAAACATGAATTTTAACTGGCGACCATCCGTTAGGTAAGGCAATGCATTTTCCATGGCACGCCACGCGGCTTCACGGCCTGCGCGGTCACCGTCATAACAACACACGACGGTGCTTGTTTGCCTGAATAACACTTGCAAGTGATCGCCCGTTGTCGAGGTTCCCAATGAGGCAACGGAATAATCTACGCCATATTGAGCAAGCGCGACAACATCCATATAGCCTTCAACCACTAAAATTTGTGGTGGCTCACGGTACGCTTGTAGTACTTCATAAAGGCCATACAACTCTTTACCTTTATGAAATATCGGGGTTTCGGGTGAGTTGAGATATTTTGGTGTCCCATCACCTAATACTCGACCACCAAAGCCTATTACTCGACCGCGTCTGTCTCGAATAGGAAACATCACTCGACCACGGAATCGGTCGTAGCGGTTGCCTTTATCGTTTTCAATCAACATGCCGCCAGTGACGAGCATGTCTTGGTTTTCTTTATTCTGGCCAAAGTTCTTACGAACTAAATCCCATTCATCAGCCACATAGCCGATGCCAAACTTCTGGACGATTTCACCAGACAGGCCGCGATCTTTTAGATACTCAATCGCCACCTTACTTGCTGGCTGTTTGAGTTGGTTACGATAAAATTGAGCAATGCTGCCCATTAAGTCGTATAGGTTACGTTTTTCACTGCTGCTTGCTTGTGGGCCTGATTGAAACGAACCATTACCGCCGCTACGTTGTTCGCGAGGAACATCTAAACCCAAGTATGAAGCGAGTTCTTCAATGGCTTCGACGAATTCTAGTCGGTCGAATTCCATCAAAAAATCGATGGCATTTCCATGCGCGCCACAACCAAAACAATGGTAGAACTGCTTTTCTTGACTGACACTGAATGAGGGTGTCTTTTCGTTGTGGAACGGGCAGCATGCGCCGTAGTTTTTGCCTTTTTTCTTAAGTTTCACACGTGCGTCGATGATATCGACAATATCAAGTCGAGCTAGAAGGTCATCGATAAAACTGCGAGGGATGTGTCCAGCCATAAAACCTAACAAAAAAAGAAGATGATGAGTGGAGTGAATGCCTTAAAAGAATGAGCGTATTGCCCATTGATTTCATTCCATCCATCCAGATACAAACAAGCCGTGCGCTCCAAAGGATAGCACGGCTTGCTGCAATTGGGTGGGGTACCTTAAGCCAATTTAGCGCGAACTAAACCGCTTACTTTACCCATATCTGCACGCCCTTGAATTTGCGGTTTCAGAACGCCCATTACTTTGCCCATGTCTTGCATGCCAGCTGCGCCAGATTCAGCAATCGCGTTCTCGATGAGAGCCGCTACTTCTTCGTCTGTCAGTGGTTGAGGCATAAAGTCCTCAAGAACGGTAATTTCTGCTTGTTCCGCATCAGCAAGATCTTGACGACCCGCTGCTTCAAACTGCGCTACAGAATCGCGACGTTGTTTAACCATCTTGGTCAATACTGCAAGAATGTCGTCATCGTTCAGAGTAATCTGTTCGTCAACTTCACGTTGCTTGATTGCTGATAGGGCTAAACGAATAGTACCAAGGCGCAATTTGTCCTTGGCTTTCATCGCTAATTTTTGCTCTTCTTTGAGTTGATCAATCAGAGCCATAACTAAATTCCTTTTGGAGCTCAGTTATTAGTACAGGCGAACGCGACGAGCGTTTTCGCGAGCTAGCTTCTTAGCGTGACGCTTTTGAGCTGCTGCTTTAGCGCGTTTGCGAACTGTAGTTGGTTTTTCGTAGTGCTCACGACGACGCACTTCAGAAAGGATACCTGCTTTTTCGCAAGAGCGCTTAAAACGACGTAGAGCAACGTCGAACGGTTCGTTTTCACGTACTTTAACTACTGGCATATGCCTTTCACCTCAGGGGTTATTCGTTAACGCTGGTATTCAACAGACCAAATCACAATTGTTAGGTCTCTTACCAGCTTGATCAAAAATGGTGCGGAATTTTAATCCGATCACAACTACTTTGTAAAGCCTTTTGTCGATTATTGTCTGTACAAAATTTGTTTGCAGCACCAAGGCGAGGTAATATGACGCCCAAATTTCCTCTATACAGAAAGCATACTGAGAAAACCATGCGCATTATTGGTATTGAAACCTCTTGTGACGAGACTGGCATCGCAATTTATGACGATGAAAACGGTCTCTTGTCACACAAGCTATACAGCCAAGTAAAACTGCACGCAGATTACGGCGGTGTGGTGCCTGAGTTGGCTTCACGTGACCACGTAAAGAAAACCATTCCTCTTATTAAAGAGGCACTAAAAGAAGCGAACTTAACTTCAAAAGACATCGATGGTGTCGCGTATACCGCGGGGCCTGGTCTTGTTGGGGCGCTATTAGTGGGTGCGACTATCGGTCGCAGTATTGCTTATGCTTGGGGAGTGCCAGCGGTACCTGTTCATCATATGGAAGGTCACCTATTGGCCCCAATGTTGGAAGATAACCCTCCACCGTTCCCGTTTGTGGCGGTATTAGTATCGGGCGGTCACTCTATGATGGTGGAAGTGAGAGGCATCGGTGAGTACAAAATTCTAGGTGAGTCGATTGATGATGCGGCGGGCGAAGCGTTTGATAAAACAGCGAAGCTAATGGGTTTGGATTACCCAGGCGGTCCACTATTATCTAAACTGGCGGAAAAAGGTACACCGGGCCGCTTTAAGTTCCCGCGCCCAATGACGAATGTGCCAGGTTTGGACATGAGTTTCTCTGGTCTAAAAACCTTTACGGCTAACACGATTGCTGCAAACGGTGATGACGAGCAAACCCGCGCGGACATCGCATTGGCATTTGAAGAGGCTGTGTGTGCTACGTTGGCTATTAAATGTAAGCGCGCGCTTGAGCAAACAGGCATGAAACGCATTGTTATTGCTGGTGGTGTGAGTGCTAACCGTCGTTTGCGAGCTGAGTTAGAGAAGTTAGCGAAGAAAGTTGGCGGCGAAGTTTACTACCCACGTACTGAGTTCTGTACAGATAACGGTGCGATGATCGCTTACGCAGGCATGCAGCGCTTGAAGAATGGCGAAGTGGCTGATATGTCAGTAGAGGCTCGTCCACGTTGGCCAATTGATCAACTAACACCTGTCGCTTAGTCAAATTTATGCGGTAGGTTTGAAACCGGTTCTTTGTAATAAAGGTCTCTGCTCCTCAGAGGCCTTTATTTTTAATTATTCAATGAACCGCCTCGTTTTACATTCTGACTGATGCGATCAGTTCGCGATTGTTTCAGTGCTAGGATGACGTGGAAGAATAAGAAATGGATATAACAATGAATAAGTTTGAAATTGAAGGTCAGCAACTTGCTTATCTAGATAAAGGTGAGGGCCCTGTGCTTCTATTTGGTCATAGTTACCTTTGGGATAGCCAAATGTGGGCGCCACAAGTTGAGGTTTTAAGCCAGTCATTCCGTTGTATTGTGCCAGATCTTTGGGCACATGGTGAATCGGACGCTGCACCTGCATCGACACAGTCATTGGCCGACTATGCACAACATATGTTGGCATTGATGGATCATTTAGATATCGAAGAATTCTCGATAGTGGGCTTATCTGTTGGCGGCATGTGGGGAGCTGAGCTAACGGCTCAAGCGCCGCAACGTGTTAAGTCACTGGTATTGATGGATACCTTCATTGGCTGGGAGCCAGAAGTTACGTATAAAAAGTATTTTGCAATGCTTGATACCATCAGCCAAGTCCAAGCAGTGCCTGCGCCAATTATTGAAGCCGTTGTGCCGCTGTTCTTTGCCAACAACGTCAATCAGGATAACCCTAAACTTGTCGCTTCATTCAAACGCAGTTTAGAAGAGCTGAACGGTGAGCGTGCGGTGGAAGTAGCTCGCATGGGGCGCATGGTGTTTGGTCGCCGTGATGTGATTGAAGATTCGGAAAAATTCGCTCTGCCGACGTTAATTGCGGTGGGCTGTGAAGATAAGCCTCGCCCGGTTTTCGAATCGTATTTAATGAAAGACTGTATCACGGGCAGTGAGTTGGTAGAAATTCCGCAAGCGGGACACATCAGTTGTTTAGAACAGCCGGAGTTCGTCAACCAAATGTTGTTGAACTTCCTGAATCGAGTTCATGCGTAACCAATGCATCCCTCTTTAAACGAAAAACTCGGCATTAAGCCGAGTTTTTTTGTGTCAGTTTCTTCTCGCCGATTTTTGGCTCGTCGCCAGACAAAAGCCGACGAATATTTTGATGATGCTTAAATACGATTAAGCAACACAGCATAGCAACAGGTAACGTGTATTGCGGTTTAAACATCCAAGTATAAAACGGAGTGACCAAAACCGTGACGAGAGCCGCTAAGGATGAATAGCGGAATAGCGCGGCTACTGACAGCCAAGTTAACATCACCAATCCTGTTAAGTCCAAACCAATCGGAGCGATAGCGCCAAGCGCGGTTGCGACACCTTTTCCGCCTTTAAAGTGGAAAAAGATGGGGTACATGTGGCCAAGACAGGCAGCAATGGCGATGACGCCAAGAATGATAGGGTCGATACCAAGAAAGTATCCGCCCCACACGGGGATAGTGCCTTTGAGCATATCGCACAACAAGACTGAAACAGCGGCTCCTCGTCCGCCAATACGCAATACGTTCGTTGCTCCAGGATTGTTAGATCCCACACTGCGTGGGTCTGGCAGTTTTAAGAGTCGACAGATCAAAACCGCACTGGAAACCGAACCTAATAAATAGGCGGCCATTGTCATTATCAGTGCCAGTGCGTCCATAGAAGTCCTTGATGGATTGGAATTTAATGCTCGGTTCCCGCGTAGTTGCTATCATACCCCGAATTTACATAATGCAGAAATCCTCACTGTGATAGAGCTTGCATTATGTGATTTCTTGTATATAAAGATGCTTTCGCAGTTTATACCTAAGTAACATTGTGATGACCAAAGTAAATGTTACTTAGGTATAGAATACTACGATCAAATTACCCCTCACGGGTATCCGACCTCTGTAATAGAAGGACATAAGATGGCTCTGGATAAAGTTTTTATTGAACAGTTAGAAGTAATCACCACAATTGGCGTGTACGACTGGGAGCAACAAATCAAACAAAAGTTGGTTCTAGATATTGAAATGGCACACGATAATAAACCTGCGGGCAAAAGTGATGATGTGCAAGATGCACTGGATTATTCGCAGGTGAGTGAGGCGGTACTTAACCACATTGAAAATGGTCGTTTCTTACTGGTCGAGCGCGTGGCTGAAGAAGTAGCAGAGCTTATCATGCTGCGTTTCTCAGTGCCTTGGGTGAAAATCCGCCTAGCGAAGCCTGGCGCCGTGCCGCAAGCACGTGCTGTTGGTGTGGTGATTGAGCGAGGCCGAGCATGATCACCACCTATATCGGTGTTGGGACGAACGTAGAAAGAGAGCAACATGTGCTTGCTGCGTATCAGGAGCTGCAACGGCTTGGAGAAAATCTCCTCGTATCACCGATATATGAATGCGAACCTATTGGTTTTAGCAGCAAGAATTTCTACAACTTTGTCGTTGCAATGCGTACCGAGTTGTCATTAGAAGAGTTGAGCCATCAACTACGCGAGATTGAATTTAAGTGGGGACGCGAAGAAAACGCGCAAAAGTATCAGGATCGAACACTGGATCTCGATATAGTGTTGTTCGGTGAGCGCGTCTCCAAGAAAAAACCTGAGCTACCTCGCAGTGATATCTACAAATATCCTTTTGTCACAAAGCCGCTGTATGATCTCGAACCGCAATTAGTGATCCCAGGCGATGGACGCACAGTCGCAGACATTTGGCATGCTATGCAGCCAGTCGATTCGCTCAAACCCGTTTCCTTTCATTTTTAATTTGAGTTGTTTACATGAGTTATTTTGAAGCCTTTATTTTGGCTCTGATTCAGGGGCTGACAGAGTTTTTGCCTATTTCAAGCTCTGCCCATTTGATCCTGCCTTCCGCTATTTTAGGATGGGAAGACCAAGGTCTAGCCTTTGATGTTGCTGTTCACGTCGGTACATTAATGGCTGTCGTGATCTATTTTCGTCATGAAGTAATCACTTTGTTTCAAGCGTTATTTGCTTCGATCTTTAAAGGAGATCGCAGTAAAGAAGCTAAATTGGCTTGGATGATCGTGATTGCGACGATTCCAGCTTGTGTGTTCGGCTTATTGATGAAAGACATCATTGAAGTGTATCTACGTAGCGCTTACGTCATCGCGACTACTACGATCGTATTTGGCCTGTTGCTATGGTGGGTAGACAAAAACGCTAAACTCGTTGCCGATGAATACCAAACGGGTTGGAAGAAAGCTGTATTTATCGGTATTGCTCAAGCCTTAGCGATGATTCCTGGAACTTCACGTTCAGGGGCGACCATCACAGCAGCGCTTTACCTTGGCTTTACTCGAGAAGCGGCTGCCCGATTTTCGTTTTTAATGTCGATCCCAATCATTACATTAGCTGGTAGCTACTTAGGCATGAAGTTAGTGACCAGTGGTGAACCTGTCCATGTTGGTTTCTTAATGACTGGCATTATCACATCGTTTATCAGTGCGTACATCTGTATCCACTTCTTCTTGAAGATGATTTCACGAATGGGCATGACACCGTTTGTGATTTACCGTCTCATTTTGGGCGTCGGTTTGTTCGCTTTTCTATTAAGTGCATAATTGATGTTAACGAAAAACGCACGCGAAATCCGCGGGCGTTTTTGTTTGTTCGTTACTTCTTAAGTGCTGCTTTCACTGCTTCAATACGTCGTTTTTCTTGCTCGTCACGAATCGCAGGGCCTTTAAAGCCCTCTTTGATAATGGCTTGAACGTCAACTGCCGCTGCTGCTTGGTAGGCTTGCCTAAAAATATCCGCCTGTGGATATGGTTGCGTTTCCAGTCCTTTACGACCAGCGTGATCCGCTTGGCAGCAAAGCAAGATATCTTGCAGACGTTCGGACTTACGCCACACATCAAGTTTATTGAGTATTTTAATTATGGTTTGTGGTTTAAGTTCAGCCGCGCGATGAATATTGGAGTGCTGTTCGCACACCATCAAGGCTAAATCACGAAACTCATTTGGTACCCGGACACGTTCGCACAGCTTTTTGATCAGTTTTAATCCTGTATGGCAATGCATTTTGTGGCTTGGCCATTCGCTCTCTGGCGTCACGCCCTTACCCAAGTCATGCACTTGGGCGGCAAACCTGACGGGGAGTGAGTTACTCAATTTTGCGGCTTGCTCTGCCACCATCAAAGTATGGATGCCAGTATCGATTTCTGGATGCCACTTCTCAGGTTGAGGTACGCCAAATAGTGCATCAATTTCAGGTAACACCACGGTTAATGCACCACAGTCTCGTAGAACCGATAAGAAAATATCAGGGCGAGGAGTAGAGAGAGATTTATGCCATTCTTGCCAAACACGCTCGGGAGTCAGTGTGCTCAGCTCTCCGGACTCTGCCATGTGACGCATTAACCGCATGGTTTCGTCGGCAACCGTAAAGTTTAGATCAGCAAGCTTCGCTGCGAAGCGAGCGACACGTAAAACGCGTAGAGGGTCTTCAATAAAGGCGTCTGATACATGGCGTAGCAGTTTATCGTTGAGATCTTGCTGGCCACCATATGGGTCATGGATCGTGCCATCACTCTCCATTGCCATCGCGTTAATGGTTAAATCACGACGTATCAAATCTTCTTCTAAGGTGACGTTTTGATCGAAGAAACATTCAAAACCAGTGTAACCAGAACCTGACTTTCTCTCTGTTCGTGCAAGGGCATATTCTTCTTTACTTTTGGGATGCAGAAATACAGGAAAGTCTTTACCAACGGCGGTGTATCCTTGGGACAGCATCATCCCGGGCGTCGCGCCTACGACCACCCAGTCGTTGTCATAACTATCAATTCCGAGCAATTTATCTCGAACTGCGCCACCTACTAAATAAACTTGCACGAATTACCTCTTAATTTATGGATATGCCGTTGGACATTGTAGCAAGCAATGGTACTTTTCTTTACTCCTAAGAATAGAAGAAGAGCGTTTATACCATGTCTGACTATTCCCAGGTGGTTTTTTAGCTGGAGAGCCTAATGTATAAGGACTTTTTTGGGTTTGTCGAACAACCATTTTCGATTGTTCCAAACTCACGTTATTTGTATTTAAGCCAACGTCACAAAGAGGCAATCACACATCTCCAAGCTGGGCTAGGCGATGGCGGTGGCTTTGCTATGCTTACTGGCGAAGTAGGTACAGGCAAAACGACCGTCGCAAAAGCGATGCTGGCGAATTTGGGTGATAACACCAAAGCGGGTCTTATTCTCAATCCCACGTTTTCGAGTAGAGACTTGCTCGAAGCCATTTGCGATGAGTTCAAAATCACCTATCCGCCAGATGCAAACCTCAAACAGCTAAACCAGGTTATCCATCAATATTTGCTGCGTAATTATCGTTCAGGCTGGCAGACATTGCTGGTCATTGATGAGGCTCAACACCTTGCTGCCGACGTTCTAGAGCAGTTGCGCTTGTTGACCAACTTGGAAACCGATACCAGAAAATTGCTCAAAGTGTTGTTGGTCGGGCAGCCTGAATTGCAGCGGTTATTACAAACAACACAACTACGCCAACTTGCCCAGCGTATTACCGGGCGTTATCACCTGTTGCCGTTGGATGAAAAAGAGACAGAAGATTACATCGCATTTCGACTACATACAGCAGGTGGCGACCAGCAACTGTTTAATCGTGCTTCTTGTAAACTTATAGCCAAATACAGTCACGGTATACCGCGGCTCATCAACCTTATCTGTGACAAATCCCTCAACATTAGTTATCACCAGGGTAATGTGGTGGTGGATAAGCAAACCGTTCAGCAGGCCTGTGAAGAGGTGATGCAGTTTCAGGCAGATATTTATCAGCAAGATAAAAAAGAGCGCCGGACTTTCCGTTGGCCTGCTTGGGGCTCTGTCACGGTAGGCCTTATTGCTGCATTAAGTACGGGGTGGGCGGTCGTGAATTATATGCCAGCTCAAGCGACGTCAGTGTTGACACAAGTGACGGAGCCAAGAGTAGAGCCAACACCAACCGTCGTAAGCCAACAGTTAACGGATGAGCAGCGTGATTTATTGTTAACACAAAAACAGTCGAACCTCGCTGTAAATGATTTGTATCGTTTGTGGGGGTATCAAGCATCGGTTCGCGATAATCTTTGTTTGTCAGAACCGCAGTCGACTATGCGTTGTGAGCGTAAAATGGCGACTTGGCCGCTGTTGATGCAACAAAATCGCCCTGTGATCTTGGAGTTGAATTATCAAGGTGATGTTGGGTATGTCATTCTATATGCCGTCGGTAATGACCAAGCTGAAGTGCTCAATGGCAAGCAGCGTCTGCGTCTGCCAGTTTCGTGGCTAAAGCCGTTGTGGCAGGGCAATATTATCGAACTGCGGCATGCTCCGCTGAATGAAACATTACGTTTAGACATGGAAGGCCCTGCGATTGAAGTATTAGACCGATTATTAGCAGAAGCGGTGAGTGAGCCACTGCTTGAAACGTCTATTTTTGATGGTGCGATGAAAGAGCGAGTCGAGTTATTTCAACGTTGGCAAGGAATTGGTGTCGATGGTATTGCAGGTAAGCGAACGCTAGACCGACTTCAGCAAAATGTTCAGCCAGATGCGCCTCAACTGGCGAGAATAGAGAAGGAGGACGCATAATGTCAGCTGTGAAACATATAGGTCTGTTCTTGCTGCCAATCACTGCTTCTGCTATCGGAGTCGCTTGGTACTTAGATCTCTTTGCACCGAGTGTTGAAGTAGATACAACGTCCCCGATAGAAAAGGTCGAAGTGGTATCACCTTTCAAAGTATTAGACTATCCAGAGAACACCCAGTTGGCCCAATTGCCAAGAGAGTGGCCAAGTGCAGAGCTATCGCGTGATTTTGGTACATTTACCACCCCCGATGAATACACGAGCCATACACCAAGCAGAGATGAAACACGCGACTCAGCATCAACCCAAACGACTTCTGCTGCTGAAGAGGACCTCGGGTTGTCTTTGGATGATCTGGATTTATCCTCATTATCTCCAGATTTAGCTAGGAAGGTCGAAAATGCCTTATCCCGAGATGATGACAATTCGTCATCACAAACGGCACGCGTGAACGATTTAGAGCGCAACGCTCACCAGTGGCAAGGGCGTCTACCTGCGCTTAATTTGCAAACCCATATGTACGCTAGTGATGAAAATCGCCGTTGGGTGAAAATTAACAATGTTGAGTATCATCAGGGGGATGTCGTTGATGATCAGGTCACTCTAAGAGAAATACAACCGCAAGCTGTGATTGTTGAGTTCCAAGGTGAGCAAATTCGTATACCAGCGTTGTATGAGTGGAAAGGGTAACTCTTGTAGAAACACATCAAGCCAGCGAAATCATATCGCTGGCTTTTTATTTTTCAGAGCATCTTTTGCATCTATTCTGGTGATGATTTCTAGATACTCAAACAAGCAAAATATAGCTTTCCTCAGTCGTCTAAATAGCACCAATATCATTCATCTATTGATAGCGCGATTCCAGTCAGCGTTGTGTAAAAAGACACCATCTTCACGAACTTCGGAGTAATGACTTGGTCCACGTTAGACCCCATCACATAATAGGAGTCTAAACAGAGACACATGCGTATTCTGATTTTTTCTTTAAGCATTGTTGCATCGACAAGCTATGCAGCAAAGCCAGACCCATTCCCAGTTACACCAGATAGTCGCGGGCAAGATTTCATGGTCAGTGCGACGAATCCTTACGTGAGCAGTACCGGTTACTCAATATTGAAAGAAGGCGGTAATGCTGTTGATGCTATGGTCGCGATGCAGATGGTGATGTCTGTCGTTGAGCCAGATATGACCGGAATTGGCGGCGGGACTTTCGCGCTGTTTTATCAACATGACGAGAAAAAATTTCTGGCCCTTGATGGTCGAGATGAAGCGCCCTCTAGCGCGAACCCTGAAATGTTTGTTGAGAATGGGGAAGTACTCAGTCGCAACGAAATATTAGGCCCTCGTTCTGTTGCGGTTCCGGGCACATTGCGGTTGCTTTACACCACTCATGAACAATATGGCAAGTTGCCATGGGCAGAGCTGATTAAGCCGGCGATTACATTGGCGAGCAATGGGTACGCGATGAACAGCTACACCTACGACATCGTAGTAAGAGAGCAAAGCCGACTTGAGCAAGATCCGGAAGTGAAAGCCTTGTATTGGCAAGGGGACGATATTAAGCCGACGGGAACCTTGATGAAGAACCCTAAGATGGCTGAGACGCTGAGGAAGATCGCGCAACAAGGCGATCGTTACCTTTATGGTGGTGAGCTTGGTCAGCACATCGTAGAGACGGTTAATAGTCGTATTGATGACCAACACGAGAAGTTGTCTTTAGAAGATTTTAAACATTACCAAGTGAAGCAGCGTGACATCATTGAGAGCGACTACCGTGGGAATAAAATCGTCTCTTTTGGTTACCCAGCTTCGGGCGCTGTGATGGTCGCTCAGAGTCTTGAACTGCTCGCACCCTATGACATTGCCCATATGGCGAAAACGGATGTGGAACCTTGGCGTCTCATGACTGAAGCGATGCGAATTGCAAAAGCCGATCGTATTGCGTATGCCGGAGATCCGGATTATGTGGAAACGCCAGTTGAACAGTTGTTGTCTAAAGCCTATCTAGATCAGAGACGTGATTTAATCCCTGATAATGGCACTTTAAAAGAGGATCCAAAAGCAGGACAGATAACGCAAACTCAGTATGCGCAATATCAAGGCTTCGAGAGCAAAGATACAGGGCATATTTCTATCGTCGATAGAGATGGAAATGCAATTGCGATGACCAGCACCGTTGGCACGGGTATGGGCTCGGGTGTGATGGTCGATGGCGTTATCTTGAATGCGCAGATGGCTAACTTCTCACCTCAGCCAACGGTTAACGGCAAGCCTACGCAAAACTCAATTGAAGCGGGCAAGCGTCCACGTTCGGCTATTACGCCATTAATGGTGATGGACAGTGATGATAACTTGCGTTTGGTGGTTGGGTCACCAGGTAGTTCACAAATCCCGGGGTATGTACTCAAAACCGTGGTTGGGGTGCTGGATTGGAATTTATCAGCGCAAGAGGCTATTGACTTACCAAACATCCAGTATGGCACTAAGATAGACCGCACCAAGTCTTATGACCCGACTGGTTTGCTGGTGGAAAAGAAAACGTTCGCAGAAATGTTGGTGCCTGAGTTTATGGAGCTTGGCTACCCAGTGCACGTTATTCCAGTGGTAAGCGGTTTGAATGCAATTGAGCTAAAAGATGGCAAGCTTTATGGCGCAACGGATCGTCGTCGAGCCTCTAGTTCAATGGGGGAGTAGTACTCACTTCTATCAAACGAAGCAAACTAAAAAGCCAGTCAATATCGACTGGCTTTTGCGTTCTTTTTAAAGATAAAAGCGTAAGGGTTTATGCCCAACCCGCAGGAGAGCGCTTTCTACGAGGCATGACATGCGGAAGAATCAAACCAAATAGTAAACCTAAACCTGCAACACCGCCGCCATAAGTGAAGTACTTAAGCAGCATGTCATCTTTTTGTGTATCCAGCTTTGCGCGTAGCTCGCGGTTTTCTGTTTCAACAGAAGTAAGCTGATCACTGATCTCAGAGTATTTATTTTCTAGATCTGAAATTTGTTGGTTACGTGTTTCGAGAGAGGTAACAAGACCTGCTTTCTCTGCATCAGAAGTTTGACGAGCATTAGCAAGCTGCTCTTTTACTTCGGCTAGCTCTTTCTCAATGCGAGGAAGGCGAATTGCCATGCTCTCTTGGTTTGTCACAAACTTGCTTTGTACCCAACCAGTGCGACCACGGTCATCACGAACTTGCGTGTAGCCAGTATCTCGGTTGGTTTTAATCAGTTGTACTTTAGAACCGGCGTTAACACTACCAATAATACGGTAGGTGTTATTTGGACCTGAGTGCATAAAAGTGAAGAGGTCATCAGAAATATAACGGTCTGCTGCTAGGGCCGCTGGCGCTGCTAGCAAAGTAAACAAAACCGTGATGATTAGTTTTTTCACAGTAAATCCCTTAACGATTTTTCTTGGAGACAGCGTTGGCACCGAATGATTGGAGCCGGAAATAGACGAATAGTATGCAGTTTCAAACTTCGGTGCAACAAAGAAGGGAGGCAAAGCCTCCCTTTCTGTGCGTTTGAGTCAATAATGACAAAGCGCTTACATTCTATTGACGAGTGTCTTAAGCGAACATCGCTTGAAGTCCGTAGAAGAATACTACGGCCAATAACGCACCCGCTGGTAGTGTAACGATCCATGATGCCACGATGTTACGAACTACGCCTAGGTTCAGTGCTGCGATACCACGAGCAAAGCCAACACCGAGAACCGCACCAACCAATGTTTGAGTGGTTGAAATTGGCAGGCCTGTACCAGACGCTAGAACTACCGTACATGCTGTTGCTAGCTGTGCTGCAAAACCGCGGCTAGGCGTTAGCTCAGTGATGCCTGTACCAACGGTTGCCATTACTTTGTGACCTAGTGTTGCAAGACCGACCACGATACCAATACCACCAAGAGGTAGAATCCACCAAGCGATGGTGCTTTTCGTGCTGATTTCGCCCATGTGTTCAACAGTCGATACGACAGCAGACAGTGGACCAATGGCGTTTGCAACGTCGTTTGAACCGTGTGCAAATGCCATCGCACAAGCGGTGATAACCATCAGA
Organism: Vibrio sp. Vb0888; assembly: GCF_033338835.1. Classification (NCBI taxonomy): domain Bacteria; kingdom Pseudomonadati; phylum Pseudomonadota; class Gammaproteobacteria; order Vibrionales; family Vibrionaceae; genus Vibrio; species Vibrio sp. Vb0888. Next base: position 131,975 of record NZ_JAWOTL010000012.1, on the reverse strand, counting down.
ACGCTGAAGATACCTTCCACGCCAGAAAAGCTGCGGTCTTCTTCGCGATTAGCGAATTTTTTCTGGATGTATACGTAGCCGCCAATCATCACAAGTGCTGAAACTGCTGCTGCCCACATCCAGGCTTCACCATTGGTCAGGTGAAGACCAACGTGTTTTAGACCTTTTTTGATGGTTACAAGTGCAATCACCATTGTTGTGATGAACATGTAAACAGGTACAAAACGTTTCGCGTTAAACAGAGGGTTCTCAGTATCAAAAATCAGGCGCTGTGCGCTGACAAAGATAACGTAAGCAAAGAAACCTGAAATCACTGGCGTAATAATCCAGCTACCAACAATGCCTTGAACGCTGCCCCAGTCAACCGCTTCAGTACCTACTGATACGCATGCAAAACCAATGATTGCACCGATGATTGAGTGAGTCGTTGATACTGGCCAGCCCATGTAAGAAGCAAGAAGCAGCCATGTACCTGCTGCTAAAAGCGCAGACATCATGCCGTAGACAAGAACATCTGGTTGACTAGCAAATAAAGAAGTTTCGATTACACCTTTACGGATAGTGTCGGTTACTTCACCGCCTGCAAGGTAAGCACCTGCAAATTCGAAGATCATCGCAATGATGATAGCTTGTTTTACAGTTAGCGCTTTTGAACCTACAGATGTACCCATCGCATTAGCAACGTCGTTCGCGCCAATACCAATCGCCATCATGAAACCAAAAATCGCTGCAACAATAATCAGGACAGTGCCGTAGTTCGCAAGGATATCCATCGTAATACCTAGTTGTTTTATAACAAGCGGAACAAAATTTTACGCGCGCCAAACCATAAGACGATGAAAATAGTCATCGTCCCTATGACACGTGTTAATTATGCTCTTCGTTATGTCGTTAACTTTATGTTTTAAGATCGAGATAGCATGACTTCCAAACGAGCACCTACGCGCTGCGCTTGGTCGGCAATACCACCTACCCATTCAAGAATCTTGTATAGGAACATGACATCGATAGGGTTCATGTCAGCTTCAATCACCATCAACTGTTGGCGAAGTTCAATCTGCATGGCATCGGTATCATCTTCGATAACGTCTAATTGATGAATCATTTCAGCGACGAGCGTCACTTCACGGCCTTTGAAGCCGGTTTCTAGCAATTCATCAAGTTCATTGATTACCTTTTGCGCCTGATCGGCAGCATCAAGACAACGTTGAACGTAAGCGAGGAAGTTTGGTTGGAGAGCCTCAGGGATGACAAGTTGACGACCATATACACGGCCAGCAATGTCTTTTGCCAGGTTTGCAAGTTTGTCCTGTTGAGTCAAAAGCTCAAGCATGTCAGTACGGTCGACTGGCATGAACAAACCGCGAGGCAGTTTTAGACGGATTTCACGTTTCAGCACATCCGCTTCTTTCTCTAGGTGAGAAATTTGTGCACGGATTTCTGCTGCTTTTTCCCAATCACCCTTTGAAGATACTTCAAAGAATTTCACCAAGTGTGAACAACATTCGTTGACACACACAACGTGGCGTTGCAAAGGCTTAATTGGGGACTTTGCAAATAACCCCATAATTGTATTTACTGGCATGGTCATTCAACCTAATAACTATAACCTTAAAAAAACATACACCATTTCTGAGTGCTTGGCGAAATGTTGAACGATGGCTATAAAGGCGCGCATGGTAACGCATTAAATCGCTCATTAAAACTGTTTTAGATCATCATTCCGGCGATATTTCTCTCTTGCCGTGTGAGAAATTACGCAATATCCTGTTTCTATCTGCTTTGAAAGGTATAGCTATGGAAACCGAAATAGAACTGAAGTTTTTTGTTTCTCCTGAATTTTCAGAAACTTTAAAAGAAAAAATTTCTGAGACAAAAGTACTTCAGCATAGTTGTCGTGACTTGGGTAACACCTATTTTGATACTGCCGATAAATGGCTTCGAAAGCACGACATTGGTTTAAGAATTCGCCGTTTTGATGATGTATTCGTCCAAACCGTAAAGACAGCAGGACGCGTCGTCGCAGGCTTACATCAAAGACCAGAATACAATGCTGAGCACACTAGCGACGAGCCTAATCTGTCGCTTCATCCTCTAGATATTTGGCCTCCAGGTAAAGATGCAGAAACGCTGCAATCCGAGCTTATGCCATTATTCTCGACCAACTTCACACGTGAACAATGGCTGATTGGCATGCCCGATGGCAGTCAGATTGAAGTTGCCTTTGACCAAGGCTTAGTTGTAGCCAAAGGTGAAGACGAAGAAGAGAAGCAAGAGCCGATTTGCGAAGTTGAACTGGAACTTAAGTCTGGCCAAACCGAAGCTTTATTCACGCTGGCACGCAGCTTTTGCGAGCAAGGCGGTATGCGCTTGGGTAACTTGAGCAAAGCGGCGAAAGGTTATCGACTTGCAAGCGGTTATGCGGGTGATGAAGTAAAATCATTGGCACTTGTGGACAGTAGTCCGACGGATACCGTTGAATTTTGCTTGATCAACTCTTTAGAGCACGCTTTGTCTCATTGGCATTATCACGAGCAAATTTATGCTGAGCGTGACAGCGTGGAAGCACTGCGTGAAATCAGTAATGCCATTCGTTTCATTCGTCAAACATTGACTATTTTTGGCGGGATTGTCCCTCGTCGCGCGAGCGCGATTCTGCGCCAAGAGCTTAAATGGTTGGAAGAAGAACTGAGTTGGTTGGATGAGCATGCACACCTTGAAGAGCTTTTAGATGACAAAGGCAATGTGCTGCGCAAGTTGGATGCACGTAAGTTCTTAGTATCTGAGTTGACTCAGCAGTTACAAGAGTTGCCAAGCCGTGAAGAAGTGCTAGGGTTGCTCAATTCCGCTCGTTACACAGGGTTACTGCTGGATCTAAGCCGCTGGATCTTAGCGCGCGGTTGGCAGCCATTTCTTGATGAAAAAGCACGTGAAAAAATGGCAAGTAATATCATGCCGTTTTCAGTTACTCAGCTCGATCGCACTTGGGCTGAGCTAATGGAAGCTTTCCCAGCAGAGCGCGATTTGACGGCGCAAGAGTACGTTGATCAGCGTTATCGCTTATTGCGTAACCTCTATACTGGTATTGGTTTCGCGAGTTTGTATAACTCGGATGAGCGTAACAGCTTCCGTTTACCATGGGCGGATCTGGTGCATGGTATCGATGATCTGCTAATGCTGAACCATTTGCTCCCGTTGGTTGATATGCTGGAAGACGCAGAAAAAGAGCAGTTAGAACGCTGGTTGCACCGTCAAGAGCGCTCAATTTTGCATGCAATGGATCAAACCCGAGCGATCAGTGTGGAAGTACAGCCTTATTGGCGTGAATGATCGTTCTGGTGGTAACGACAAAAAAATAGGACCGCATGGTCCTATTTTTTTGTCTCTGTTTTACGTTGTTGTAGCTCTTTTTCCATGAAATCGAGTCGTTCTAGTATTTGCGCTTGTTGGGTTAGGAGCTGCTCGAGCATACGTTCTTTATTGATTGAACTGTGCGTCTGTTGTTTCGTTGGGGCAGTAAGGATAGAGGTGATAAGACCCGAGATCATACCAAAGATACCCACCCCGCAAACAATGATGATGACAGCCAAAAACTTTCCTATGGAGGTCACTGGATAATGATCGCCGTAACCAACCGTTGAGATTGTTACAAATACCCACCACAAAGCATCGGCGCCAGTACGAATATTCGCTTCTGGGTTTTTCGCTTCGATAAACAGCATTGCACTAGAACCGAGTGTTATGAGGATAACCATCAATAGCAGTATAGAGGCGACCGTGGTTTCGCGGCGGTTTTCTTTGAGCTGATGCAAAATGAACTTTGACGAACGCAGTACTAATACCACTCGCATAATATGAAAAATACGAGCAAAGCGCAGGGGCTCTATCAATGGGATGCTCGCCACGAAATCTATCCAATGACGTTTAAGGAATAACCAGCGATCTGTGGACCGGATCAAATCAATGGTGAGCTGTAGTAGAAAAATACTACAGATTATGAAATCCAGACCGATAAGAACTTGACGGGTTTCGTGATCGATCGGGAAAAACAACAAGCCAGAGATCACAAATAGTGCCATAAAAGACAATATTAGTGACAACAGGCCCATCGGTCGTGTGCTGTCTTTGATATCATTGTTTTTCATACGAAGCTCAAAATAAATCGCGTAACCACGCAAAGCGCGAACATAACTATAAGTAATATAAAGATTATAGATAAAGACTATATAAGACTCGGTGGAGAACTGACAATGGAAAAGCTGGCATTTAAGCCATGGGAAAGGGTCATATCCGACATTCGACTGGTGCCTAAAATGGTCATGTTGATGGTCTTCAGTACTGTCCTGATCGTGGCAAAACAACTGTGGGACGCAAACACTTTTTACGACTCACTTTTAGCGGCGACACAAAACGCGCAAGTTGCCCAACAGCATTATGAAGCATACTTAACGCAAGTTGCTTGGCAAACCGCCTTATTGATAGTGGTTTTTGTCGTGCTCTTATTAGCGGCGGCTAGAGTGATGTTGCGTCAAACACAGTATCTGAGCGACGCGATCAAACTGATGGCGAGCAAGAACCTCTCTGTTCCATTTGGTATGGATTGTAAAGATGAATACGGAGATGTGGCACGTGAATTAGAAAAGACACGTCGACAATTGCACGATGTGATTCAAATGCAAATTAATGCGTCTGATGAATTATCAACGCTCACCGAAGTCATGACACTGAGCATGTCGGAAACGAAGGAATCGGCGCAAGAAGAGTTTAACGAAATTGATCAACTTGCTACGGCGATGAGTGAAATGTCGTCGACGGTCCAAACGGTTGCGGAACATGCCCAGACGGCATCTTCTCTAACAGAGCAAGCTTCCGCACAAGCAATTTCTGGTCAGCAGTTCTTGCAAAGTACAATGGCGAAAATGAGTGAACTTTCGTCGGATATCGCTTCATCGGCACAAGCGGTTAACCAAGTTGAAGAACGTGTTGAAGCCATTGGTAGCGTTGTGGGGACGATTCAAGGCATTTCTGAACAAACCAACCTGCTTGCACTGAATGCGGCGATTGAAGCGGCGCGAGCTGGCGAGGCTGGGCGGGGTTTTGCTGTGGTTGCAGATGAAGTTCGTAACCTTGCCCAACGCACACAACAAGCGACGGTAGAAATTCAAGAGATGATCGCACAGCTGCAAACCAGTGCTGAATCTGCGGTAGAACTCATGGAAAAAAGCGTTGTAGAAGCGGCAGATGGAAACGAGCTGGTTTCTAATGCTGGATCTGAGCTCGATGGTATTGTTGGGCAAGTGACGCAAATCAATGACATGAACTTCCAGATCGCGACGGCGTCTGGTCAGCAAAGCAGTGTTGCAGAAGAGATGAGCCAAAACCTCACCAATGTACGTGAGTTGGTTGAAGCCTCAGTTGTTGTTGTTACCGAGCTGCTAGAAACCTCTGAAATGATGCAAAATAATGCAGGTGAGCTAGACAAGAAGATCAAATCTTTCCAAGTTTAATATTCGATCCCGAACTTTTGATAAAACGCCCACAAACCTTTTGTGGGCGTTTTTATTTGCTTTCAGTCTGGTATAAAGAATGAGTTACCGTGCTTTTCAAACAAGGAAGAAAAATGCAGCTGCCTTCGCCACTGATTTCTATCGCTGAATCTGCCGTACAAAACGCCCAAGACGCAGGTTATTTTCCCCTTTGGCCCGATGAGGTTGCGCAGCAATTTCGTTATGTGGCGGGCTTAAGCCAGTTTATAACTGAAGCCATTCATCGCGATGAAGTCCTAGCCCGTGAGTTGCCAAGTATGTTAGCGCAGCCAAGTCGTCAGGAGTCTTACCGCTCACGCCTTGCTGAACTGTTGGAACAATGTCCTGATGAGATGTCTGGTCATCGCGTATTGCGTCAGTTTCGCAATCGAGAAATGGTGTACATTGCGTGGAAGGATTTCACGCATGCATGGTCTCTAGAGACGTCTTTAAGCCACTTATCTGAGTTGGCAGAAGCGATGATTTTTGAAACCTATCAATGGCAATATCAAGTGTGTTGTCAGGAGTGGGGCACGCCAACAAGTGAGGACGGTGAAGTGCAGCCGATGTTAATTATCGGCATGGGGAAACTGGGTGGTGGCGAGCTAAACTTTTCTTCCGATATTGATCTAATTTTCACGTATCCAGAGAATGGCGAAACCCAAGGCGCACGCCGCAGCATTGCCAATGCCCAGTTCTTTACTCGTCTTGGTCAACGCATCATCAAAGCGCTCGACCAACAAACCTTCGATGGTTTTTGCTACCGCGTCGACATGCGACTTCGCCCATTTGGAGAAAGTGGCCCCTTGGTAATGAGCTATGCCGCACTTGAAGATTATTACCAAGAGCAGGGGCGAGATTGGGAACGTTACGCGATGATCAAAGCTCGGGTGATGGGATGTGAGATGTACCCGCAGTATCAAGAGCTACGCCAAATGCTGCGCCCTTTTGTTTTTCGTCGTTATATTGATTTCAGTGCGATTCAATCTTTGCGTCGAATGAAGTCGATGATCAGTAGCGAGGTTCGCCGCCGAGGGTTGAATAACAACATTAAGCTAGGTGCGGGTGGCATTCGAGAAATTGAATTTATCGCTCAAGTTTTTCAATTGATTCGAGGTGGTCGAGAACCTTCTTTACGTAATCGAGGGCTGTTGGAAACGCTGCAAGGCATTGAAGAACTGGCATTGCTTACTCCACAAGAAGTCAGCGATCTAGAAGCCGCATACAAGTACTTGCGTCAATTAGAAAACTTGTTGCAAGCAATGGCGGATAAGCAAACCCAGACGCTGCCTGATTGCGAAACCGAACGCTTAAAGCTCGCCACCGCGATGAAAATGAGCTGTTGGGAGCAATTGATTGAGCAAACCCAGCAGCATATGGCAAATGTTCACCAAGTTTTTGAATCACTAATTGGTGATGATGAAGAAGACGAGGGGACTACCGTTGCTCGTCATTTTCATGAGCTATGGGATATGGCCGACAAACAAGATGTTCTTGAGCATATCTTGCAGCAGGATATTCAGATTGAAGACTTTGCTTCATGCGCGAAAACCATCATCAACTTTAAAACCGATCTGGCCAAAAAAACGTTAGGCCCACGTGGACGCGAAGTGCTCAATCGTTTGATGCCGAAAGTGTTTGATGCGGTCTTTGCCCATCCTGATGCACAGTTTGGTTTATCTCGTGTACTTCACTTGCTACACAACATCTGCACTCGCACGACTTACTTGGAATTATTGGATGAGCATCCAGCGGCTCTGGTGCAGCTCGTACGTTTGTGTACCGCAAGCCCAATGATTTCAGAGCAGCTGTCTCGTTATCCTATCTTGCTTGATGAGTTGATCGACCCTGCGCAGCTGTACAATCCCATTCCATTAGACAGTTACCGTACAGAGCTACGTGATTATTTGGCGCGTATTCCTGAAGATGATATGGAACAGCAAATGGAAGCGTTGCGTCAGTTTAAGCAAATTTGTATTTTGCGTATTGCAGCGGCAGATATTGCTGGCGCATTGCCAGTGATGAAAGTGAGTGACCATTTAACTTATTTAGCGGAAGCTATCGTTGATGCGGTGATCAGTCAGGCTTGGTTGCAAGTGTCTGAAAAGTACGGCGAGCCAACGCATGTGAAAGATCGTGAAGGTAAAGGCTTTGCTGTAATTGGCTATGGTAAAGTCGGAGGGTGGGAGCTCGGCTATAACTCCGATTTGGATATTGTCTTCATGCATGACTGCCCCGTCAATGTCTACACTGACGGCAAGAAAGAGATTGATGGTCGTCAGTTCTACCTTCGTTTAGCACAGCGTATCATTCATATTTTCTCCACTCGCACCGCTTCCGGTATTTTATACGAGGTCGATACCCGATTGCGTCCGTCCGGTGCATCGGGTTTGTTGGTTAGCCCAACGGACGCGTTCGACGACTATCAACATCAAGACGCGTGGACATGGGAGCATCAAGCACTTGTCCGCGCGCGCATGATTTATGGTGATGAACCACTGGCGAACGCATTTCACAATACGCGGCATGATGTGTTGTGCAAAGCACGCGATCAAGCTGAACTGAAAAAAGACGTTGTCGAAATGAGAGAAAAAATGCGCGGTCATCTTGGGGGGAAAAAGCCAGGCCGCTTTATGCTCAAGCAAGATGTGGGTGGGATTACCGATATCGAATTTCTCGCTCAGTACCTAGTGCTCAACTATAGTCACGATAAGCCGAAATTGACGCGTTGGTGTGATAATGTGCGCATCTTTGAAACGCTCATTGCGCAAAATGTCATGGACGAAGACCAAGCAATGCAGTTGATACGTGCCTACACGACAATGCGCAACGAAATACACCGCCGAAATCTACTCAATTTAGACGCTGATGTGGTGGAAGATAAGTTTGTTGCCGAAAGGGAGTGGGTAAAACAGGCTTGGAATCAGTGGTTCAGTTAAGACCATATATTTAGCCTCGATAAGGGCTGTGATAAACTCACTTCGATTTAATTTTTGGAGACCAACAATGAAACCAATTCTACCTGATTACAACAGCGCTGGTGTGCTCATCATCGGTGATGTCATGCTAGATCGTTACTGGTATGGCCCAACCGGGCGCATTTCTCCTGAAGCGCCGGTTCCTGTTGTAAAAGTAGAAAACAATGAAGAGCGTCCTGGTGGTGCTGCGAACGTTGCGATGAACATCGCATCACTAGGTGGCCATGCTCACATTGTTGGTCTTACTGGGGAAGATGAGCCTGCAAAAGTGCTGACGGAGACGCTGAGCTCACTCAATGTGAAGTGCGATTTCGTTGCACTGCCTGATTACCCAACGATTACGAAGCTTCGCGTAATGAGCCGTGGACAACAGCTTATTCGTCTCGACTTCGAAGACAAGTTTGAAAACACAGATTCTGCACCTGTGTTATCACGTATGGATGTCGCACTGCCAAACGTTAAAGCCGTGATTATGTCTGACTACGCAAAAGGCTCGTTAGAGCATGTTCAGGCATACATTCAAAAAGCGCGCGCAGCAAATATTCCGGTTTTCATTGACCCGAAAGGTGCGGATTTTGAACGCTACCGTGGCGCAACACTTCTTACGCCAAACATGAAAGAGTTCGAAGACGTTGTAGGTAAAGTGAAATCTGACCAAGAGCTAGTAGAGAAAGCACTGGCTTTGGTTGAAGAGTTTGAATTTGAAGCGCTTTTAGTGACACGCAGCGAAAACGGAATGACCTTGATTCGTCGTGGTCAGGAACCGTTCCACCTTCCAACTCAAGCGAAAGAAGTGTACGACGTGACAGGTGCGGGCGACACGGTTATCTCTGTATTGGCAGCGTCTGTTGCCGCAGGCAAATCATTTGAAGAAGCGTGTGCATTAGCAAACGCAGCGGCAGGTGTTGTGGTTGGTAAACTAGGCACGTCAACGCTTTCTGAGATTGAATTAGCAGAAGCGGTACATGGCAGCCAAGACACGGATTACGGTGTGATTTCAGAAAAAGCACTGATCGAAGCGGTGAAAAAAGCACGAGCTCGTGGCGAGAAAGTCGTTATGACAAATGGCTGCTTTGATATTCTGCACGCTGGGCATGTGTCTTACTTAAACCATGCTGCTGAACTGGGCGATCGCCTAATCGTTGCGGTAAATACCGATGAGTCAGTAAAACGCCTTAAAGGCCCTGGTCGTCCGGTAAACCCAACCGATCGCCGCATGGCGGTGTTGGCAGGTTTGGGCGCTGTGGATTGGGTTGTACCATTTAGTGAAGATACGCCGCAGCGTTTGATCTCAGAAGTTCTACCAAGCTTGCTAGTAAAAGGCGGTGACTACAAACCAGAAGAGATTGCTGGTGGTAAAGAAGTCATTGCGGCGGGTGGTGAAGTTCGTGTATTGAACTTTGAAGATGGCTGCTCGACCAGTGAAATCATTAATGCAATCAAAGGCGGTAAGGGCTAAGCCTGCTGTTTGTTAGCATTGAAATGCTATTTGCTCATAAAGGTCGCTAAGTGCGGCCTTTTTGATACTTGATGCTCAGAGACACTTATAGGCTCTGAACTATAAGTAATAAAAAACGCCAGCTGATAACTCAACTGGCGTTTTTTATTTATTAAGGCCTGAAGTATTCAGTTCGCGGTTATTTTGCCGCTTTCAAACCTGCATCAACATCCAAGATGTCTTGTTCGCTTAGCGTACCAACGGCTTGGCGTAGCTGAAGAACACTTAAAATGTAGTCGTAACGAGCGTTCGATAGGTTTTTGTTCGCATCGTATAGACGACGAGTCGCGTCCAGTACATCAACGATAGTACGAGTACCTACATCAAAGCCAGCTTCTGTTGCTTCTAGTGCAGAGCGTGCAGAAATAACCGCTTGCTCATACGCACGTAATGCGCCGATAGAGGCGTTAATGTTGTTGTTTTGTGCGCGAACATCTTTTACTACGCTACGGTACTGTGCTTCAAGATCTTCGCTTGCTGCCACGTACGCGTATTCAGCCTGTTTGGTTTGAGAGGTTACGTTACCACCTGTGTATAGCGGTACTGCAAGGTTCACACCAATATTGAAGTTGTCTGTCGTGTTATCACGAGAGCTATGAGAAGTATCACCGTAGTTGTAACCACCATCTAGAGAGAGCGTTGGTAGGTGGCCAGAGCTTGCTAGTGAAATATTGTCACGCGCAATGTCTTGAAGAATACGTGAAGATAGCAAGGTCAGGTTTTTGGTTTTTGCTTCATCAATGAGCGATTCAGCTGGTACGGTCGATGGGCTAGCAGTGAAGCGGCCAGTGTCCAAAATGTTGAGATCTTTGTGCTCTTGGCCTGTAATTTCACGCAGTGACTCGTAGCTATTAGTGAGCGCGTTTTCTGCCAACACTTCGTCCGCTAGCACTTGGTCGTACTGAGCTTGTGCGTCATGCACGTCAGTGATTGCAGACAAACCTACTTCAAAACGCTGTTTAGTTTGCTCAAGTTGACGGCCAACCGCGGCTTTTTCTGCACGTACGAAAACAAGATTATCTTGTGCGCGTAGAACTTCAAAATACGCTTGTGACACGCGAAGAATCAGTGCCTGTTGCGTCGCAGCGTAAGTTGCGTCTGCTTGGCGAGCACTTTTCTCAGCAGTATCTAGAGAGATCCAAGATGCGCGGTTGTAAAGTGCTTGTGAAAAGCTAACGCCAGCGGTTAGTGCGTTGCCATCGTTTGATACGTCGCTAATTAGATTTGAATCGTATTCAGTATCACCACGAGTTAAATTGTAACCCGCAGTAAGGTTAATTTGTGGTAATAGAGCACTACGGCTTGAGGTGATTGCTTCGAAAGCTTGGTCACGTTGTGCTGCTACACTGAGCAATTGTGGATCATTTTGTTTTGCCAAGTCGTAGATTTCAGCCAAAGAGTCTGCGAACGCAGACGTACTCATGCTACCTAGCGCTGCACTGATAAATAGTGGAAGCAATTTTTTCATTTTCTATTCCCGCGGTCCATAGATTGGTTAATTCTCAGTAGTTTAACTCAATTTGCACGATATTTACTCTAAAGTTTGCACTTTTTTACACGTAATTATCCACTTGTGCAATAAATTTTTAGCAAAGACTTAAATTAATTTGTAACTATTATACAAAAAGTTGAGCCAAGTCCTTTGAGCAAGCGAATAACAATGAGTAAACTACAGGATTCACTCAGAGAGGTGTTGAATGCAACAGCGTGACAAACAACAACAAGATTTTACTTCGCGAGATGTAAAAGTCATCTCGAAAGAAACCTTATTTGAAGGTTTTTTCAAAATGGTGAAATACCGCTTTCAGCATAGGCTATTTGCTGGTGGTTGGAGTGGAGTTGTCGAACGAGAAATGTTCGAGCGTGGTCACGCAGCAGCGATGCTTCCTTATGATCCAAAGACGGACCAGGTCGTAATCATTGAACAGATTCGTATTGGCGCGTTGGAACATGAACACCCTTGGCAGCTAGAAATTGTCGCCGGTATGATTGACCGCGATGAATCTGCTGAAGCCGTAATTCGTCGAGAGGCTGTCGAAGAAGCGGGGATTCAGGTGGGGCGCGTTATACCTGTCACTTCTTATTATCCTTCGGCTGGTGGTTGCTCGGAAAAGCTAGACGTCTTTGTTGGTGAAGTGGATGCGTCTAAAGCGCACGGCATTCATGGTTTAGACTATGAGAATGAAGATATCCGAGTTCATGTCATGAGTCGTGAAACGGCGTATCAATGGGTGAAGGACGGAAAATTTGAAAATGGTGCGTCGATTATTGCGTTGCAATGGCTGCAATTACACCATCAAGAGTTAAAGTCAGAATGGGGACTATCCCAAACGGTGGAGAGTGAGTAATGGCACAATTGGCTGAAAAACAGAGATATCATGTTGATTTAGCTGGTCTTATGAGAACGTATGAGACCAACTACGCTAAATTGAATGCCTTATTGCCTGCTTCTGCTGAAGTTGGGGATGTACGTTGCTACCAAGCGGCGAACATGGTTTACCAATTGACCGTGAATGAAATCACAAAATACACCACAGTTGTTGAGATATGTCAGAGTGATGAAACGCCAGTGTTTCCTTTACCGACGATGTCTGTCAGGCTTTATCATGATGCGAGAGTAGCCGAAGTATGCTCAAGCGGAGAGTTCTCTCGCATAAAAGCTAAGTATGATTATCCCAATGACCAACTGATGCAGAAAGATGAAAAGCATCAATTAAACACATTCCTCGGTGAATGGCTGACGTTTTGTTTACGAAGTGGTATCAGTAGAACACCACTTGCCTTCAATTGATCGTCACTTCACTAAAGGAAAATAACAAATAACGATATAGTGGACGAATCAGGTTTTCATTTTGCAATCATCTAGTGACAGCATCAAACTTTTACAAATTACGGATACTCATCTGTTTGCTGCCGATGAGGGAAGTTTGCTAAGCGTAAAAACAGTCGATAGCTTTAATGCTGTTGTTGCTGATGTTTTACGCCGCAACGTGGCGTTTGATTACATCTTGGCGACAGGCGATATTTCCCAAGACCATAGTGCAGAATCTTATCAGCGCTTTGCCAACGGCATTGAACCGCTAGAGAAAGACTGCTTTTGGCTACCTGGTAATCATGATTACAAGCCTAATATGGGCAGTGTTTTGCCTTCGCCACAAATCAAAGCCGCAGAGCATGTGTTGCTTGGCGAGCATTGGCAGTTAATTCTTTTAGACTCGCAAGTTGTTGGCGTTCCTCATGGGCGCTTGAGTGATCAGCAATTAACGCTACTCGAAGAAAAGCTAGCCGAACACCCAGAAAGACACACACTTGTTTTGTTGCATCATCACCCGTTACTGGTCGGAAGCGCGTGGCTTGATCAACATACTTTAAAAGATGCCGAAGCGTTTTGGCAGGTTGTCGAGCGTTTTGATAACGTGAAAGGCATTCTCTGTGGTCATGTTCATCAAGATATGAATGTGCTTTACAAGGGCATTCGAGTGATGGCAACACCCTCAACTTGTGTTCAGTTTAAGCCTAACTCGGATGATTTTGCCCTTGATACCACTTCGCCTGGTTGGCGGGAGCTGCAACTACACGCTTGTGGCGATATTACGACCCAAGTAGGTCGGCTTCCTGATGGCCAGTTCCAACCAGACTTCTCTTCTAACGGCTACTAACGCGCCCGAGCTCTCTGTTCGGGCTCGCTTTTTTGTGCGAGATATCTATGAGTAAACCTTCACTTCTTCTCTATATCCATGGCTTTAATAGCTCTCCACTCTCCATGAAAGCGAATGTGATGAGAGCCTACTGCGAGCAACATAGGTCTGATATCAAGGTGATTGTTCCCCAGTTACCTTGTTATCCTCAGCAAGCGGCGAAAATGTTGTTGGATATTATCGAGCAATATAAAGATGACTATAAAATTGGTCTAGTGGGCAGCTCATTAGGCGGTTTTATGTCAACGTGGCTAAATGACAAGTTTGGGTTTAAAGCGGTAGTGGTTAACCCCGCAGTCAAGCCTTATGAGTTGCTAGTAGATTATTTGGGTAAGCAAACTAACCCATATACGCATGAAACCTATACACTTGAAGCTTGTCATATTGACGAGTTAAAAGCTCTTGATGTACAAAGCATCGCGTCGCCACATTCTTTTTGGTTATTGCAACAAACAGAAGATGAGGTTTTAGACTATCGACAAGCGGTAGATAAGTTTGCAGACGCTAAGCAAACAGTAGAACAAGGCGGTGATCACAGTTTTGTAGGCTTTGAGCGTTATCCTGCACAGATTATCGAATTTCTAGAACTGTAATTCGAAAGCGATTGGAAAAGGCTCATAGTTTTTATTGATATATCCAACCGTTTCTTGACATGGGCGGTATGCTTTCCGACTATGTTTTGCCAAAAGATCTTAAGGGTCGAGGACCCTGGCTACTTTGTTATGCATCATGTTTACAAACTCTTAGTGATGTGAACAGGGTGGCTTTTTCGTTTCCTGAGTATGGGTACGCCCATTGGTGATACTCAGGCAACAAGTAAACTTTGAGAATAATTCCGTATTATGACTGAACAATATAATGCTGGTGCCATTGAAGTACTGAATGGCTTAGAGCCAGTACGTCGCCGACCAGGGATGTATACGGATACAGCGCGCCCAAACCATTTGGGCCAAGAAGTTATCGACAACAGTGTCGATGAAGCGCTAGCCGGACATGCCTCAAAAGTACAAGTCATCCTACATGCTGACCAATCACTCGAAGTGATCGATGATGGTCGAGGCATGCCTGTTGATATCCACCCAGAAGAGAAAGTATCAGGCGTAGAGCTAATTCTATGTAAGCTACATGCGGGTGGTAAGTTCTCTAACAAAAACTACCAATTCTCTGGTGGTTTGCACGGGGTAGGTATATCTGTAGTAAACGCGTTGTCAAAACGCGTTGAAGTAACAGTTCGTCGTGATGGTCAAGTGTATGAAATTGCATTTGAACACGGCGAGAAAGTGTCTGATCTGACCGTAACTGGCACATGTGGTCGTCGCAATCGCGGTACCAGCGTACATTTCTGGCCTGATGCGAAGTACTTCGATTCGGCTAACTTCTCTGTGACGCGATTAGTCAACAACCTGCGCGCAAAAGCGGTTTTGTGTCCGGGCTTAGAAATCACATTAACCGACAAAGTTAATGACAAAGACTATAAGTGGTACTACGAAGATGGTTTGAAAGACTATCTTGCGGAAGGTGTAAAAGGCTATCCAGTTATTCCTGAAGAACCATTTACTGGTGAGTTCTTGGCGGATACTGAAGCGGCAAACTGGGCGGTAATTTGGCAGCCAGAAGGCGGTGAGATGATCACCGAAAGCTACGTTAACCTGATCCCAACCGCTCAAGGTGGTACGCACGTTAATGGTTTACGCCAAGGCTTGTTGGAAGCGATGCGCGAATTCTGTGAGTTCCGTAATCTATTACCTCGTGGTGTGAAGCTAACGGGTGATGACGTTTTCGACCGCTGTTCTTACGTGCTGTCGGTTAAAATTCAAGATCCACAATTTGCAGGCCAGACTAAGGAACGTCTCTCTTCTCGTCAAACCGCGGCATTTGTCTCTGGCGTTGTAAAAGATGCGTTCAGTCTTTGGTTGAACGAAAAGCCTCAGCTCGCAGAGCAATTGGCAGAAGTCTGTATCGCTAACGCGCACCGTCGTATGCGAGCGGCGAAAAAAGTCGTACGTAAGAAAGTGGCATCCGGCCCGGCATTGCCAGGCAAGTTGACCGACTGTTCTGCACAGGACTTAAGTCGCACGGAAATCTTCTTTGTGGAGGGTGACTCTGCGGGTGGCTCGGCAAAACAGGCTCGTGACCGTGAATTCCAAGCCGTGATGCCACTGCGTGGTAAGATCTTGAACACGTGGGAAGTCTCTGCCGATCAAGTTCTTGCGTCTCAAGAAGTACACGATATCTCTGTTGCTTTGGGTATTGACCCAGATAGCGACAACCTCGAGAGTCTTCGTTACGGTAAGATCTGTATCCTTGCCGATGCGGACTCGGATGGTCTTCACATCGCAACGCTGCTTTGTGCTCTATTTACTCGTCACTTCCGCGCACTAGTGGAAGCGGGTCATATCTATGTGGCGATGCCGCCTCTGTATCGAATCGACTGCGGGAAAGAAGTGTTCTACGCCCTCGATGATGATGAAAAAGATGGCATTTTAGAGCGCTTGTCGAAGAAGAAAGCCAAAATCAACGTGCAACGATTCAAAGGTCTGGGTGAGATGAACCCACTTCAGTTGCGTGAAACCACCATGGATCCGAACACGCGTCGCTTAGTGCAGTTAACCATTGACGACTCTACGGCGACCATGGAAATGATGGACATGCTGCTAGGTAAAAAGCGTGCAGATGACCGTCGTTCTTGGCTACAAAACAACGGCGACTTGGCAGAGGTGTAACGGATGTCTACAGAAATTACCTACGATGGCGTCGAACAATTGCCAATGCGCAAGTTCACTGAAGACGCTTATCTGAATTACTCGATGTACGTAATCATGGACCGCGCCTTGCCATACATTGGTGATGGCTTAAAGCCGGTTCAACGACGCATCATTTATGCGATGTCAGAGCTTGGTCTCTCTGCATCAGCAAAATACAAAAAATCTGCACGTACCGTTGGTGACGTGCTAGGTAAATACCATCCGCACGGTGATTCAGCGTGTTACGAAGCGATGGTATTGATGGCTCAGCCATTCTCTTACCGCTATCCATTAGTGGATGGTCAAGGTAACTGGGGTGCGCCAGATGATCCGAAATCATTTGCGGCAATGCGTTATACCGAAGCAAAACTGTCTAAGTTTGCTGAAGTATTGCTTGGCGAACTTGGCCAGGGCACGGTTGAATGGCAACCTAACTTTGATGGCACAATGAAAGAGCCACAAATGTTGCCAGCACGTCTGCCTCACATCCTGCTTAACGGTGTAACCGGCATTGCCGTTGGTATGGCAACAGACATCCCACCGCACAACGTTCGTGAAATCGCAGATGCGACTATTCATTTGATCGACAACCCGAAAGCAGAACTGCCGGACGTGATGCAGTATGTCAAAGGTCCGGATTACCCAACAGAAGCAGAAATCATCTCGCCGCAAGCGGATATCGAGAAGATTTACCGCAACGGTCGTGGCAGCATCAAAATGCGCGCGGTTTGGCATAAAGAAGGTTCTGATATTGTTATCACTTCTTTGCCTCACCAAGTATCGGGTGCCAAACTGCTTGAGCAAATCGCTAACCAGATGCGTGCGAAGAAGCTGCCAATGGTTGACGATCTTCGTGACGAATCGGATCACGAGAACCCAACGCGTATCGTTGTGGTGCCTAAGTCAAACCGCGTCGATTGTGACTTGTTGATGAACCACTTGTTCGCATCAACGGATCTTGAGCGCAGTTACCGCGTTAACTTGAACATGATTGGTTTGGATAACCGTCCTCAAGTTAAAGGTCTGGTGCAAATTCTGTCTGAGTGGATCGAGTTCCGTCGTACGACTGTGCGTCGTCGTCTACAACATCGCCTAGACAAAGTAATGGCTCGTCTACACATCTTGGAAGGTTTGTTGGTTGCTTACCTCAACCTAGATGAAGTGATTGAGATCATCCGTACTGAAGACGATCCAAAAGCGGTGCTGATGGAACGCTTTGGTATTACCGATATCCAAGCGGATGCAATTTTAGATACCAAACTTCGTCATCTAGCAAAACTAGAAGAGATGAAGATCCGTGGTGAGCAAGACGAGCTAGAGAAAGAGCGTGAGAAGCTAGAACAGCTACTCGGTTCTGAGCGTCGTCTGAACACACTACTGAAAAAAGAAATCAAAGCAGACGCAGAGAAATACGGTGATGACCGTCGCTCTCCAATGGTTGAGCGTGCAGAAGCAAAAGCGCTGACTGAACGTGACCTCGTACCAAGTGAGCCAATCACGGTTGTGCTTTCTGAGAAAGGTTGGATTCGTCACGCGAAAGGCCATGACGTGGATGCCGAAGGCTTAAACTATAAGTCGGGTGATAAGTATTTAGCGCATGCTCGAGGTAAGAGTAATCAGCCTGCGGTATTCCTAGGTAGTGACGGTCGAAGTTACTCTCTGGAATCGCACTCACTGCCTTCTGCTCGTAGTCAAGGTGAGCCGATTACCGGTCGCTTGAATATTACGGCTGGTAGCAGTATTCGCCAAGTCATCATGAGTGAAGAAGAGCAGCTGTGGCTGGTGGGCTCAGATGCAGGTTACGGCTTTGTATGTAAAGGCGCGGACTTGCTGTCTAAAAACCGCAGTGGTAAAGCGCTCGTCACTTTACCTGCCAACTCTGAGATCATGACGCCAAAAGAGATTGAAGATTTAGACTCTGATGAAATCTTAGCAATCACTAACCAAGGTCGCATGCTGCTGTTCCCAATCAAAGACTTGCCACAACTGGCGAAAGGTAAAGGGAATAAGATCATCAACATTCCTGCTGCTAAAGCAAAAGAGCGAGAAGAAGTACTATCTCACTTAATGTCTTTACCAAAAGGTGCATCGTTAACGCTGTACGCGGGTAAGCGAAAGTTGGGTCTTAAACCGTCTGATCTTGATAACTTCCGTGGCGAACGTGGTCGCCGAGGTGGGTTATTACCGAGAGGTTTGCAGCGAGTCACTCGCATTGAAGTTGAGCTAGATGATTCCGATACGACGGAAACACCGAGCGATAGCGAGTAACGCACAAATAAAAATCCCAGCCAATGGCTGGGATTTTTTATGCTTCTTGCTTGTCTTCGGCAATGGTGACTTTCAAGGTCATCTCTTTTCCTTTGCGAATGATACCGACGTCCACGGTGGTGCCAGGACGTAAATCGGTGACGATATCCATAACGCTCTGACGCCCTTGCACTTTATTGCCATCAATGCTGATAATGATGTCCTGCTTTTGGAAGCCTGCCGCATTGGCTGGACCATTTGGATCAATACCAAGTACGACAATACCACCTATGTGTTCATTTCCAAGTAGGCGAGCAGTGACCGCATTAATGTCTTGGCCGTCGATTCCAATATAACCACGAATCACGCGGCCATCAGCGATGATTTTCTGCATGATCTTACTCGCTAGCGGCGCAGGGATCGCAAAAGAAATACCGTAAGTTTCTAAGTCAGTCGCTTGCTGAAAAGAGGCGGTGTTAATGCCGACGAGCTCGCCTTGTGTGTTCACTAGGGCTCCACCAGAGTTACCTTCATTGATGGCGGCATCGGTTTGAATGAATGCTTGACGACCGTCGCTAATAGATGAACGACCTGTGGCAGAAATAATGCCGAACGTTGTGGTTTGTCCAAGGTTGTATGGGTTACCGATGGCTAGTACTACGTCGCCCACTTGTGGTTTGTAATTAGAGTTCAGAGGGATTACGGGCAAATTCGAACCTTCGACACGCAGCACGGCTATATCAGTACGTTTATCTGTCCCTACGAGCTGAGCCGCTGCGGCTCTGCCGTCTTGTAATGCCACAACAATTTGATCAGCTTGAGCAACCACATGATAGTTAGTAATGATGTAGCCTTTCTCACTAACAATGACACCTGACCCCAGGCCTTGAGTCGAGAGTTTACTGCGATCATTCTCAACATACTTACGACTGTAGATGTTTACCACTGCAGGCGCTGCTCTTCGGACCGCTTGATTAAACGTCAACTCGACTGATGCGATATTAACAGGTTGAGGATCAAGCGCGGCAGGAATTACGTTTTTGCGCAAAGATGGAACCGCCAGTAATACCACTGCGGCAGTAGCCAAGCCTAAAAAGACAGAACGTAATAAAAAGCTGAGCATATCCTCTCCATGCGTGAGCGCCAAAATGGCATCGAAGATGAAGAATAGCATTACATTGAAAAATAACAAAAGGGCAGCGCGTCATCGCGTTGCCCTTTTCATTAGTTATTGAGCGATAAGGAAAAGTGTTCGAGCCTTATCACTCAGTACTATGCATCGAAAACCTTATTTTCTATCACTTTGAAAGTGGTTAACGAATGACAAGATAAATAGTACGTTCACCACGTTGAATATTAAGAGCCAGTACACCTTTGTGTTTCTCTACGATTGTACGAAGCTCGGCAAGGTTTTTCACTCGTTGACGGTTCACACCGATAATAATGTCACCTTGTTGTAATTGATATTGAGCAGCCGGAGAGTTATCTGCAACGCTCGATACTTTAACACCTTGGATTACATCACTTGGTGTTGTATTGCTTAACTCCGCACCTTTGAGTCCCTCATGTAATGTCTCCGCTTTAGCTTTCATATTCGTAGATTCGCCAAGCGTTACATCAAAGGTTTTATTCTTACCATCTCGAACCACACCTAATGTGATTTCTTTACCTGCGCCCAGTGTTGCCACTTTTGCGCGGAGCTCTGAGAAAGTATTAATCGCTTTGCCGTTCACCGATACAATTACGTCACCGGCTTTTAACCCTGCTTTATCGGCTGCGCTGTCCGGTACGACTTGACCAATAAAGGCCCCTTTACTCGACTCGTAACCCAATGCATCAGCTAGCTCAGAGGTTACTTCGCCACCTTGCACACCCAACATGCCGCGTTTGACTTCACCAAACTCTAGAATTTGATCAGTGAGGTTTTTCATCATGTTTGATGGAATCGCAAAGCCAATACCCACATTACCGCCGTTAGGGCCTAAAATCGCAGTATTAATACCGATCAGCTCACCATTAAGGTTGACCAATGCACCACCAGAGTTACCGCTGTTAATTGCGGCATCGGTTTGGATGAAGTTTTCGAAGTTTTCAACGTTTAAGCCACTACGGCCAAGGGCTGAAACAATACCCGAAGTGACGGTTTGACCGAGCCCGAATGGGTTACCAATTGCAACCGTAAAGTCACCGACACGCAGTTTGTCGGAATCCGCGACTTTAATCTGCGTTAAGTTTTTCGCTTTCTCTAATTTAAGTAACGCAACATCGGCCATTTCATCACCGCCAACGAGCGTAGCGTCATACTCGCGCCCGTCAAAGAGGCGAACTCGAATCTCATCTGCGCCCTTGATCACATGGTAGTTAGTGACAATATGGCCTTTCTTCGCATCAATAATGACACCAGACCCTAAACCTCTGAACGGGCGCTCTCGCCTTTGTTCCATAGGAAAGTCTGGGCCAAAGAAAAATTGAAATTGCTCGGGAATGCGGCTGGTTTGTACTTGTTTACCTTCTACAGCAATACTCACAACAGCTGGGGTCACCTTCTCAAGCATTGGTGCCAAGCTAGGTAACTGTTGGCCATCCACATTCAAAGGTAATGCGGCAGTGGCTTGAACTGGGGCAATAATCGAACCCAAACTCAGAGATAGAACGGTGAGCGCAAGCAGTGGTTTTTTCATCCAATAACTCCTCTTGAAACATGTCTGCCAAAAAGAAATATCCGAACGGTTAGTTCACTTTGTTAATAACTAATATAGGGTCTAGTTCGGACAATCAAAAGGGGAGGCAGTGCACACCCAAGTTAGAGCGAAGGTGAGGGGAAAAAGTTCAAAAAAGGGCCGATACAAATGTATCGGCCCTAGA
The DNA here is from genome assembly GCF_033338835.1 of Vibrio sp. Vb0888. NCBI lineage: Bacteria > Pseudomonadati > Pseudomonadota > Gammaproteobacteria > Vibrionales > Vibrionaceae > Vibrio > Vibrio sp. Vb0888. The sequence goes on along the minus strand of NZ_JAWOTL010000012.1, from coordinate 110,420 downwards.
TAGAAGTAAGAGAGGATTATGATGCTTTTGCGGTTACCGCTTCGGGAGCATTAATGATTTCTTTCTCTTGATCCTTCAAAAGACCGGTGGCGCCATTAGCGTAGTCTTTTGGTTGTTCGTTAAACTCTGGTTGATCTTCTGCAATGGTTTCAGACGACATTGCCGTTTTCTTATCAAACGGGTTGTCTTGTTCTGGTAAGTTTGGCAAAAGCTCAGAAGAGGTCTTGGCCATATGTTGGTATAGCTTGGTGTAATCTTTACCTAGGGTGTCCAACATTTCTGCGGTTTGTGCAAAGTGATCGACGAGCTCTTGACGTTGTTGCTCTAATTCAAACTTGGCCGCTTCAAGTTCTTTCTGCACAGACTTTTGTTTTTTGTATTCAGGGGTGGTTAGTCTACTAATGACTACGCCTACGATTGTACCGACCAGCAAACCCACAATGGCATAAATCCAAGGCATAACTGCTCCTTATAGTTGTTTTAACAAGTCTTTTACTACTTAGTTACACGCGGTGCTCGTCCATGTTACTATGGCTTGAACAGCCGATAAAGAAAAATAGCAGTATGTCTTCGGGGACTGATAACTACTTCTCTCTATTCTCAAAGTTGACCCCGAGGTAACCCTTTTCTCTATACCTCTATACGACTTAATACGATGACACCACTACAACAATATCAAAAAGACATAGCAGAACACGGGTTTCAGCGTGATGAAGCTCAGTATCAAGCGGTCGTTGCATTAGACAAGCTTTACCATGCTATCGTTGAATTTCAGTCAGCGCCTGTTCCTCAGCTTTCCAAATGGCAAAAGCTAATGGGGAAAAAAATCGACAAGCCTGAACCACCAAAAGGTCTTTACTTTTGGGGTGGGGTAGGTCGCGGTAAAACCTACCTTATGGATGCATTTTTTGATGCTTTACCGACCCAAAGAAAAATGCGCGTCCACTTCCATCGATTTATGTATCGAGTACATGATGAGTTGAAGCTGTTAGGTGATGTCGAAAATCCGCTATCAAAAGTGGCGGATAAATTTAAAGAAGAAGCCGATGTGGTTTGCTTTGATGAATTTTTTGTTTCCGACATTACTGATGCGATGATCCTTGCAACGCTACTTCAAGAAATGTTCAAGCGGCAGATGATCCTAGTCGCGACTTCAAACATTGAGCCGCAGAACTTATATCGTAACGGTTTGCAAAGAGCGCGCTTTTTGCCCGCGATCGATATGATTTTGGCACGTTGTGAAGTGTTGAATGTCGATAGTGGCGTTGATTATCGCTTAAGAACGTTAGAACAGGCTGAAATATACCATTACCCGCTTGATGAGCAGGCTAGCATAAACCTTAACAAATATTATCAGCAGCTGACTGGAGAGCGTCAGTTTGTTGCTCATCAAATCGAAGTTAACCACCGTCAACTAGCGGTGATTGAAGCAAGCGACGGGGTGCTGCATGCGTCGTTTGCTCAGTTGTGTCAAACTGCTCGCAGTCAAAATGACTACATTGAATTGTCTCGTATTTACCACACGGTATTACTGGCAGATGTTCAACAAATGAACCGAAAAATAGATGATGCGGCGAGACGCTTTATCGCGTTGGTCGATGAGTTTTACGAGCGCAATGTTAAGTTGATAATTTCTGCTGAAGTGCCAATGGCCGATTTATATACTGACGGGCAGTTAGAGTTCGAATTTAAGCGCTGTTTGTCTCGGCTTACTGAGATGCAAAGTCATGAGTATCTCGCGCGTGAACATTTGGCCTAGATCCAATGGGTTCTTAAAAAAGTGAAGAAAAAATTAGTGATTTGGCGCAAAAAAAGGTGATTTTTTCTTCGCTCTTCTCTATAATCCTGCGACCCACCGTTACTGCAGACCTGATTATCGAAGTTATTTCGAAATTGAAGGTCGAGAGTACCAACGACTCGAAGGGGTGATGACTGGGCTCTTAGACAGTGTGGGAGCACTATTGGGTGTTCCTTTAAAGTTTAAAATTTAATTAACGGGTTATTGTTAGCATGAAAACTTTCGTTGCTAAACCAGAAACTGTAAAACGCGACTGGTACGTTGTAGACGCTGAAGGTAAAACTCTTGGCCGTCTAGCAAGTGAAATTGCATCTCGCCTACGTGGCAAACATAAAGCTGAATACACTCCTCACGTTGACACTGGTGATTACATCATCGTTATCAACGCTGAGAAAGTTGCTGTAACTGGTAACAAAGCTAAGAACAAAGTGTACTACCGTCACTCTGAATTCCCAGGTGGTCTAAAATCTATCACTTTTGAAAAGTTGATCGATCGTAAACCTGAGATGGCTCTTGAGCTTGCAGTTAAAGGCATGCTTCCACGTGGTCCTCTAGGCCGTGCTATGTACCGTAAGCTAAAAGTTTACGCGGGCGCTGAGCACAACCATGTTGCTCAACAACCACAAGTACTAGACATCTAATTGGGGATTTCGAAAATGGCAGAGAATCAATACTACGGCACTGGCCGTCGCAAAAGCTCAGCTGCACGTGTTTTCATTAAACCAGGCAGCGGTAACATTGTAGTAAACAAGCGTAACCTTGACGAATACTTCGGTCGTCCAACAGCACGTATGGTTGTACAACAACCTCTAGAGCTAGTTGAACTAACTGAAAAGCTAGACCTTTACGTAACAGTTAAAGGCGGCGGTATTTCTGGTCAAGCTGGTGCTATCCGTCACGGTATCACTCGCGCGCTTATGGAATACGATGAGTCTCTACGTCCTGCTCTACGCGCAGCTGGCTACGTTACTCGTGACGCTCGTTGCGTTGAACGTAAGAAAGTTGGTCTACGTAAAGCACGTCGTCGTCCACAGTTCTCTAAGCGTTAATTTCCTCTTATCGGGAATTATGCTTTCAGAGTTACTCTGGAAACTGTGTACCAAAAGCTCGGCTCTATGCCGGGCTTTTTTGTATTTAAAGACATCATACTTGTCTTCAAGCAACGAACAGCCTTCACTTATCATCACACTCCGAGCAGGCCTTCTTATTCGTCCTCTTCGTCGAAAGGTTGTCAGTGCCGTTTTATATGTGTGCCTTATTTAATCGCGACTCACCACGCTTTCTCTTGCGATGCAGCATAGATGTATTCATCAGCAGGAATGTCTTTGTATCTTATTCTTCCTGTAACATGTTTTAAAATGACTTACGTTCCTTTTTGAGCATTCTGCGTGCTACAAAATTGAAAATATAAACACAGTAAGCTGAACGCGTAATACGAAATATTTCTCTGTGTAATTAACTGAAAACTACCAAGATAAAAGGTTTTATCCGCTTTCAGCGGGGCTTCTATGTGGTGCTTTCTTGTTACAAATCACATCAATTTTTTATAATTCTGCCGCTTTTGTGACGACGCGAGCGATTTGCCTCACAAATGTTACAAAAAGGTAGCTTTATCTTGTCAAAAAGTAGGGTTTTCTTTATCATTTCCCTCCAATAAATAGAACTAAATTCATTATTTGTTAGCCATGCTCTTATAAGCGGAATAATAACGATCCAAAGGGAGCAAATGGGAGAATGTTTGGATGAGCAACGCGCCTTTAAATAACGGTCGCAGGCGTTTTCTAACCGCTACAACGGCAGTTGTTGGTGGGTTAGGGGCAGTCGCCGTCGCCGTGCCTTTTATCAAATCATGGAATCCGAGTGCTAAAGCCAAAGCGGCGGGCGCACCGGTGGAAGTGGATATAAGTAAAATTGAACCAGGTCAGCTGGTTCGTGTTGAGTGGCAGGGAAAACCTGTATGGATTGTTCGCCGCACTCAAAGCGTTCTGGATAACTTAAAATCGATCGGTGATAAGCTTCGCGATCCACAATCTGAAATGGAGCAGCAGCCTGAGTACGCTCAGAATGAGTTTCGTTCGATTAAGGAAGAGTTTTTCGTCGCAGTTGGTTTCTGTACCCACTTAGGTTGTTCACCAACCTATCTACCTGACTCTTTCTCAGAGCAGGTGCAGGGCGTAAGATCTGGCTTCTTCTGTCCTTGTCATGGTTCTAAGTTCGACATGGCTGGTCGAGTGTTCCAAGGAGTACCTGCTCCGTTGAACCTTGTCGTTCCTAAGCACATGTATTTGAGCGATACCAAGCTCATTGTGGGTGTTGATGAGGGAGATGCATAATGCAAGCAATGTTAGATTGGGTTGAAAAGCGTATTCCTGCAATGAATGCTTATAAAAAGCATTTGTCTGAATACCCAATGCCTAAGAACTTCAACTTTTGGTACCTTTTCGGTTCTCTGGCGATGCTGGTTCTTGTTAACCAAATCCTAACGGGTATTTGGCTAACGATGAACTATGTTCCTTCAGGTGACGGTGCATTTGCGTCTATCGAATACATTATGCGTGATGTAGAGTACGGTTGGCTTCTGCGTTACATGCATTCCACTGGCGCGTCAGCGTTTTTCGTTGTTGTGTATCTTCACATGTTCCGTGGTTTGATCTACGGTTCATACCAAAAACCTCGTGAACTATTGTGGATCTTCGGTATGTTGATCTTCCTTGTTCTCATGGCTGAAGCGTTCATGGGTTACCTACTTCCATGGGGTCAGATGTCATACTGGGGTGCGCAGGTAATCATTTCCCTGTTTGGTGCTATTCCTGTTATCGGTGATGACCTAACGCTTTGGATTCGTGGTGACTACATCATCTCTGGTGCAACGCTAAACCGTTTCTTCGCACTACACGTTATTGCACTGCCTATCGTTTTGCTTCTTCTTGTTGTTCTGCACGTATTGGCGCTGCACGAAGTAGGCTCAAACAACCCGGATGGTATCGAAACAAAGTTGCCAAAAGGCTCAATGGGCGACGATTACAAAACGCAATTCAAGTTCCACGATTACTACACGAAGAAATATGACATCATTGATTCGATTCCTTTCCATCCGTACGGCACGGTTAAGGACTTGGTCGGTGTTGCTGGTTTCTTGTTCTTCTTCTGTTACGTGCTGTTCTTTAACCCAGAAATGGGTGGGTACTTCCTTGAGCCGCCTAACTTTGAAGCTGCAAACCCATTGAAGACACCAGAGCATATTGCTCCGGTATGGTACTTCACGCCGTTCTACGCAATCCTACGTGCGGTTCCAGACAAACTATTAGGTGTTATCCTAATGGGCGCGTCAATTGCAGTGCTGTTCGTTCTACCTTGGTTGGATCGTTGTAAAGTTCGTTCATACCGTTACCGTAGCAAACTTCATCTATTGAATATTGTACAGTTCACTATCGCCTTTATCGCTCTAGGTATTTTAGGTGCGTTACCAGCGACACCAACGTACACACTACTATCTCAGATCTTTAGCTTGTGTTACTTCATGTTCTTTGTGTTGCTGTTCTTCTACAGCAAAAATGAAGCAACCAAACCATTACCAGAGAGGGTGACATTCAAATGAAGAAGTGGATTGTAATTCTATTTGCTATGTTGCCATCACTAGCGATGGCAGCTGGGGCCAATGTTCCGCTGGATAAAGCGAATGTTGACCTTACGGATAAAGCTTCGCTACAAAACGGCGCGAAGTTGTTCATGAACTACTGTTTTGCTTGTCACTCTACGCAATACCAGCGTTACGAGCGTGTAGCAACAGACTTGGAAATTCCAACAGACTTAATGAAAGAAAACCTGATTTTCAATCCTGAAGCGAAAATCGGTGATCTAATGGTCAATGCTATGCCACCGAAGCAAGCGGCAAACTGGTTTGGTGCTCCACCACCAGATCTTACGTTGGTTGCACGAGTTCGTGGTGCTGATTGGTTATACACTTACTTACGCTCTTTCTATGTTGATCCATCTCGTCCATTCGGCGTGAACAACATCGTCTTCCCGAGTGTTGGTATGCCGCATGTGCTTGAAGAGCTACAGGGCATCCCGACGCCGATTTACGATACGAAAATCGTAGATGGCGAAGAAGTACAAGTTGTTGTTGGTACTGAAACCGATGGCACGGGTGAGCTGAGTGAAGGCGAATATGACAAAGCGGTTGGCGATCTCGTTAACTTCTTAGTTTATTCAGGTGACCCAGTGCAGCTTGAGCGTCATGCTCTAGGCTGGTGGGTAATGGGCTTCTTAGTGCTTCTAACCATCGTTGTTGTGATGCTCAAGAAAGAGTATTGGCGCGATGTGCATTAATTGTGCTAAAATACCGTGCTAATTCCCAATTTTAATTGATGTACAATGGAGGCTTAGCCTCCATTGTTTTTATTTGTAAGTGTACTGGAGGGCTCCATGGCTGTAGCTGCCAATAAACGTTCTGTGATGACTCTTTTCTCAAGTGCATCAGATTTGTATAGCCATCAGGTTCGCATTGTACTAGCTGAAAAAGGCGTAAGTGTTGAAGTTGAGCTTGTTGACGAAGCAAACCTTCCTGCTGAGCTTGTTGAGCTAAACCCATATAAATCAGTGCCAACTCTTGTTGACCGTGAGCTAGCTCTTTACGATTCAAAAATCATCATGGAGTACTTGGACGAGCGCTTCCCTCATCCACCTCTAATGCCGGTTTACCCTGTTGCTCGTGGCAACAGCCGCTTGATGATGTACCGTATCGAACGCAACTGGTATTCACTCGCTGAAAAAGTGATGAAAGGTAATGCGGAAGAATCAGAAAAAGCACGCACAAAGCTGCGTAATGATCTTCTGACGTTAGCGCCAATTTTTGCTGAATATGAGTACTTCATGAGCGAAGAATTCAGCTTGATCGATTGTTACCTAGCTCCACTATTGTGGCGTTTGCCTCAACTTGGTATCGATCTTGTTGGCCCAGGTTCAAAAGAAATCAAGGTATACATGAATCGCGTATTTGAACGTGATTCGTTCCTTGCTTCTTTGACTGAAGCTGAACGTGAAATGCGCCTAGTTCGCTAAGCGATTTAAAACACGTTATGGATATTGCAAAAATGACTGCTCGCCGCCCGTATATGCTTCGCGCATTTTACGAGTGGTTAGTAGACAATGACTTGACTCCTCACTTGGTTGTGGATGCAACAATGCCAGGGGTGCGTGTCCCGGTTGAATTTATTCAAGATGGTCAAATTATTTTGAATATTGCGCCACGTGCAGTGGGTAATCTTGAGTTAGGTAATGATGCGATTACCTTCCATGCTCGCTTTAGCGGTCGTCCGCACTCAGTGATCGTGCCTGTGTATGCTGTTCAAGCTATTTATGCACGTGAGAATGGTGCTGGTACTATGTTTGAACCAGAAGAAGCGTACACTCACATCGAAGAAGAAGCGATGACCGAGGAAGAATCATCCCCATCGTTCACAACGGTTAGTGATGAGCCTTCTGAGTTAGTTTCTGATTCAGATGCCGAAGAGGACGATGCTCCTCGACCAAAAGGCAAACCAAGCTTAAGAGTGATTAAATAATAAAAAAGCAGCGTAACGCTGCTTTTTTCTTTTTAACTTGTTGAAGATGATTTCAAGCCAGACTTTGGAAATTACTCACTAATCGTAAAGACTTCGACGTTCTCTTCACTTTCTGTACTTGCCTCACTTTCTATTGTTTGTACACCGTCACTCGGTAAGTCTACTTCAACAGGCTCCATTTCGCCGTATTGGAACCCTTTAATGACTTGTTTTACGCCTGAGATATTACGCGCGATTTCTGTCGCTCGATCGCCTTGCTCTGGCGTGACATAACCAAACAGAAAAACGTCGCCATCTTCGGTGATCACTTTAACCTTAACACCATTAAGCTCAGAATCAGTAAGCAAAGCTGACTTTACTTTGGTTGTGATCCAGCTGTCATTGCTAATCTGGGTAACAGTGAGTGGCTCTTTTTGTTTGATTTGATTGTGTATGACTTTTACACCACTAACTTCTCGAGCTCTTCGCTCTAAAGCAAGGATAAGGTCTTGTGTCGGAGCTTGTCCCATAAGGACTACAGTCCCATTATATGAACTGGCAACGACACGAACTTCACCTTTAAACGGTGCTTTATTGCCGATCGCCGCAACTTCGAATTCGATGTTATTGTCCTGCCAGATTTGTTTTGTCGTGCGTGTGTCCGTGACAATATTCGCTGTGGTTGCTGCACCTGCGATAAACAAACCTGCGCAACCACTTAAACTCAATGCTGTTAATAAGATAACAAGGCTACGTATCATAATTCTGACTCTCAGTCTTGGTTACTCTTCGTGAGCAGGGAAAAGCACCTGGTCAATAAGATCACAAAGGCAATGGAGTGTTACCATATGTACTTCGTGAATACGTGCAGTGCGGTGTGATGGAATACGAATTTCGACGTCGTTCTCACCGAGCAGTCCTGCCATCTCTCCGCCATCTTTTCCTGTTAGCGCGATAATCGTCATGTCTCGAGTTACGGCTGCTTCCATCGCTTTGATAATATTTTTACTGTTACCGCTAGTTGACATGGCAAGCAAAATGTCGCCTGGTTGACCAAACGCTCGTACCTGTTTTGAGAAGATTTCCTGGTAGTGGTAATCGTTGGCCACTGCGGTTAGGGTGGTATTATCGGCGGTTAAGGCCATTGCTGGTAGGCTAGGACGCTCAGTTTCAAAACGGTTTAAAAGACAAGAAACAAATTGTTGAGCGTTTGAAGCACTGCCGCCATTACCACAACATAAAATTTTATTGCCATTAAGCAGGCTCGACACCATCGCTTGAGCTGCATGAGTAATGGCATCAGGCAGCGCCTCTGCTGCTGCGATTTGAATTTGAATACTTTCTGTAAAGCTGTCTTTAATGCTATCTAGCATCGCTTATCCTTCAGAGATTGCGTTTTCTATCCAGTTGATATCTCGCCCATTATCATGAATGGCGATGACATCAAATCGATAATCGATATTGTGTTTTAAGCGCTTTTGTTGGCTAAGCCAAACTTGTGCGGTTTTGACTAGCTTGCGCATTTTAGCGTGCGTCACCATTTCTGCTGCCGAGCCAAAGTGATTGTTCTTACGGTATTTGACTTCAACAAACACAATAGTTTCACCTTGTTGGAAGATTAAATCAATCTCACCGACCTTAGTCAGAAAATTTTGTTCAATAAAGTTTAAGCCCTGGCGTTGTAAATACTGCTTCGCCAGAGCTTCATATTGATTTCCGATTTGGCGCTTACTAAAGAGCCCCACGCTCAGCCCAGCTTAGCTCACGCTGTACAACACAATTATTGTCGATACTTAAAATACCGGTTTGGCCGCCAACTGAGTAGCCCGGAACGACCTTCATTTGTGGCAGCTCCCCAATCAATTTATACGCATCCATACCCAGTGCTTTCAAACGTTTTTCCATGTTAGATTGCTCTGACCACAGCTCGTTCATTTCAGCGGTCACGCTAGGGTCTGGGTCAATCAGTAATGGGATATCGCTGTAGATGATACCTGTTAGATCTTCGTAAGTCGCGCCGCCACTGTTGCTACGCGAGCTAGAGAAAATTTGTGGCGCTTTGGCGTCTGGGTTAATCGCTACCTCAATAAACGGCTTGATCAAAGTCAGTTCCGTGCTTCTAGCAACAATATAAACCGCATCGACATCACGACGGCTACGTGGCTGTGTTTCAAGCTTGATACGCATTAATGATTGCATCTGAGCAATACGTTGTTTGCTTTCTTGCAGACCAAATACTTCATTGATGTCTTTTTGAAGTTGGCGCTTGTCGCCAAAATAACTTGCTGCGACTTTATTAGAGCTGTACTTGCGCCATTCTTTGTTGAACGCTTCAGTTACGCGCTCACCAAAGCTGCCCTTTGGTGCCAGAATCAGAGGGAAGTTATAGCCTTCGCTGAACAAGTGTTTCGCTGCCTGTGCGGCTTCTTGTTCTGGTGATAATGCCAAGTAGCAAATATTGCTATCTGGTTGCACATCTTCGGGAATATTTAGCGCAAGGGCTGGAATCGTAGGACCATTTTCTGAGCCATCCATGGTTGTGTGCAATAGCTCAACGTTTTCTTTTTCTAGGGGACCAACAACAAAGTCGATGTTTTCATTGATCAAACGTTGTTTAATTTGGTCGGCGTTATACGCATTAGTGTCTATTACCGTGAGGGTAGCGCTTGGATCACGGTTACGATCATTCATCATCGCAAACACAAAACCATCACGAATTAATTGCGCTTGTGGCGAGAACTTACCAGTAAGCGGCAGTAACAAAGCGGTGTTGTTTGGTTTAACAATGTCTAGAGAGAGAATGTTTTGAATCTCTTCTGGTGTGTAGATAGCGGCTGGATGCGATGGGTTCTCGTTTAACCAGCGTTCTAGGGTATTTTTTAGTTGGGATAAGTTGCCCGACAGCGTTTTCGCATAAATAGCGAGTTGTAGCCAACCATCCAAAACATCTTCATTTGGCTCTGTTTCTAATGAGGTCAGTTCGTACTCGGAGTAGCTGCCAAAGTTCATCCAAATACGGCTAGAAATCTCTCTCTGCTCCGCGGACGATGCATATTGACCAAATGCAACCAGTTGGCGGTTTGCCTCAAACGCTTGGTTAAGACCTTGATAAGCGTCGGCACGCATCAAGTAATAGTCTTTCCATTGCTCATTTGGCAACTTCCACCAAGGTTTAAAATTCAACAATTGCAGCAACTGAGAGTAATTACCCTGTTTTTGCTGTATGGTCGCACGCGCTAGTTGCCACTCTGCTTGCTGAACTTCGGTTAACTGTTGACGAGCCAGGCGCTTGATCAACATTTCTGCTTGATCAAACTGGTTTGCTTGAATCGCGGCTTTGGTTGCCATGATCAACCAGTCATTTTGTAAACTGCCTTCCGTGCTATCAGCTTGGATCATATAGTTCTGAACAGACTGAGTAGGCTCAAGTGTTACATCAACGCCATCAGGCTGTCTTGGACCTGAAGAACAGGCGGCGAGCGTAATTGCTAGTGCAACAGGAGTAAGTATGCGTGGTACACTGAGTCTCTTATGGTTAATCATTGCCGTGAGTTCTCTATAATTTTGTACAAAATTGTCTCTATATTAATCGTTGAAGTGATGGTAAACAAATGACAGATAAAAATAAGTTGCCGAATGAGGGGCCAACTCTCTATATCGTACCGACTCCAATCGGAAATTTAGCGGATATCACCCAACGTGCTATCGAAATTCTGTCGACTGTGGACATCATTGCCGCTGAGGATACTCGACATACGGGCAAATTACTGTCTCACTTCAATATTCAAACCAAAACTTTTGCTCTACACGACCACAATGAGCAGCAAAAAGCACAAGTTTTGGTAGAAAAGCTGCTTTCCGGTCAGTCTATCGCATTAGTTTCTGACGCTGGTACGCCACTTATCAGCGACCCAGGATACCATTTGGTGACAAAATGTCGTCAAGCGGGCGTTAGAGTTGTGCCTCTTCCAGGTGCTTGTGCGGTCATTACGGCGTTAAGTGCCTCTGGCTTGCCATCGGATCGCTTTAGCTTCGAAGGTTTTTTACCACCGAAAAGCAAAGGTCGTAAGGATAAATTCCTAGAGATTGCTTCGGTAGAGCGTACGTGTATTTTTTACGAGTCACCGCACCGTATTTTAGACTCTCTACAAGACATGTTAGACGTTCTTGGCCCAGATAGAGAAGTTGTGTTGGCAAGAGAGCTAACAAAAACCTTTGAAACCATTCAAGGCATGCCGTTAGGTGAGCTGATTGAATGGGTGAAAAGTGACGATAACCAACAGCGTGGTGAAATGGTATTGTTGGTACATGGCCATCGTGAAACAACAGACGACTCACTACCTGAAGATGCTTTACGCACGTTAGGGATTTTGACCAAAGAGCTGCCTTTGAAAAAAGCAGCTGCTTTGGTGGCAGAAATACATAACTTGAAGAAGAATGCGCTATATAAATGGGGCTTAGAAAACTTAGACTAAGTGCCGCTAGCGAGATAAATGGTCAATGAGGGCTGATGTTTAGGCATCGGCCTTTTTATTATCTATTTTTGGCACGTTGACTAAAAAGTCATCACTTAGTGCATTCATTTCATCATATCTGTGATCTAACTAGACTCTGAAGTGAGAACTCTATACAATCCGCCCTCGGAGCTGACTGGGTAGTCGCTGCTTTGTTGATGTCCTTCGGGAGACTGACGTCGAAGTCCCTTTGGGAGACTGACGTTGACGTCCTTCGGGAGACTGACAAAGGGGAGGAAAGTCCGGGCTTCATAGAGCAAGGTGCCAGGTAACGCCTGGGAGGCGCAAGCCTACGACAAGTGCAGCAGAGAGAAGACCGCCGATGGCCCGTAAGGGTACAGGTAAGGGTGAAAGGGTGCGGTAAGAGCGCACCGGACGACTAGCAATAGTTCGTAGCAGGGTAAACTCCACCTGAAGCAAGACCAAATAGGCCTCCACATTGCGTTGCTCGCGTAAGGAGGCGGGTAGGTTGCTCGAGCCAGTGAGTGATTGCTGGCCTAGACGAATGGCTACCGCCGCGCAAGCGGAACAGAACCCGGCTTATGTGTCGGCTCCACCTATTCGAGACCCATCTCTACTTCGGTAGTGATGGGTTTTTTGCATTTAATTGACGCAAACTATGTCATTACCAATAAACTTGGCGTAAATCACGTCTAACTTTAGACTTGTGGTGGCGATGATGTAGGAAATCAGTACACTAAAGAATCGCTTCAAGATCATTCAACGAGAAAGCTATGACCGAAACCTTCCAACATATTTCCGTGTTATTAAATGAATCCATTGATGGCTTAGCTATCAAACCAGACGGCGTCTATATTGATGGAACATTTGGCCGTGGCGGTCACAGCCGGACAATTCTATCTAAACTCGGTGAAAATGGCCGACTGTACAGTATCGACCGTGACCCTCAAGCGATCGCTGAGGCAGGCAAAATCAATGACCCTCGCTTCACCATTATTCATGGTCCATTTTCTGGTATTGCTGAGTATGCTGAAGAGTATGGACTAGTTGGAAAAGTGGATGGTGTTCTGCTGGATTTAGGCGTTTCTTCTCCTCAGTTAGACGACGCAGAGCGTGGCTTTAGCTTTATGAAAGACGGTCCGCTAGATATGCGTATGGACCCGACATCAGGTGTTCCAGTATCTCAATGGTTGATGGAAGCAGACCTCGATGATATCACTTGGGTCATTCGCGAGTTTGGGGAAGATAAACATGCGCGCCGTATTGCAAAAGCGATTGTTGCCTACCGTGAAGACGAAGAAAATGAGCCAATGGTTCGCACTGGTCAGCTGGCAAAATTGATTTCAGATGCCGCACCGAAAAGTTTTAAAGAGAAAAAACACCCTGCGACTCGTGCTTTCCAGGCTTTTCGTATTTACATCAACAGTGAGTTAGAAGAAATTGATACGGCACTTAAAGGCGCGGCGAGCATTCTGGCTCCTGAAGGCCGTTTATCTGTGATTAGCTTCCACTCTCTGGAAGACCGTATGGTCAAACGTTTTATCCGTAAAGAGAGCAAAGGGCCTGAAGTGCCACACGGTATTCCAATGACGGAAGAGCAAATTCGTGCTCTTGGTAGTGCGAATATGAAAGCGGTGAGCAAAGCGATTAAGCCAAGCAAACAAGAAATTGAAATGAACCCTCGCTCGCGCAGCTCTGTGTTAAGAGTTGCGGAAAAGCTTTAATTATTATGACGAAATCCACTCCTAATCTTGCTAAGTTGATTGCAACAGATCTCCTCACTGTTGGTCGCTGGCCATTACTGTTGTTGCTATTGATCGTGGCATCGGCAATGGGAGTGGTATTTGCTACCCACCATGCGCGTCAAGCGATCACCGAAAAAGACCATACGTTGGTTGAACGAGAACGATTAGATAGCGAATGGCGTAACTTAATGTTGGAAGAAACTGCCCTCGCGGAACACAGTCGTGTTCAAGACCTTGCCAAAAAAGAACTTGAAATGAAACGACCTGATGGCGATAAAGAAGTGGTTGTCACGCTCAAATGATTAGAAAAAAATCCAACACGAAACAAGCCAATAAGCGTAAACCTGTAGCAAAAGAGAAAGCGGCTACGGGGGATAAGAAAAACGATAACAAAGCAGTGAAAGTGGCGGTCGAAGAATCTTTCTTGATTCGTTGGCGCTTCCATCTATTACTGTTTTTTGTTTTTTGTGCATTTGCCCTTTTGGTGGCACGCGTAGCCTACATCCAAATCATTGAGCCAGATAACCTGATTAAACAAGGTGACCTACGTTCGGTTCGTGTTAAATCCATTCCTTCTGCTCGCGGTATTATTTCGGATCGAAATGGTGAGCCGCTTGCTGTCAGTGTACCGGTTGAGGCTGTTTGGGCAGATCCTGCCACGATTTTTAAAGAAAACGCGTTAAGCCAGACCAAAAGTTGGCATGCATTAGCGGATGTTCTTGGTATTGACCGACAAGGGTTAATAGACAAAATCAAGCGCAATGAAAAACGCCGCTTTATCTACTTGCAGCGCCAGGTCAGTCCGGCCATGGCGAACTATATTCGTGAGCTAAAGCTGCCAGGTGTTGGCCTTAAGTCGGAATCTCGTCGTTATTATCCTGCAGGTGAGGTTAGTGCTCACTTAGTCGGTGTGACAGGCATTGACGGGCATGGCCTAGAAGGTGTGGAGCGTAGCTACGATGAGTGGCTCACTGGCGCGGCGGGTAAGAAAACTATTCGTAAAGACCGTTATGGTCGTGTTGTGGAAAACATTGCTTGGCAAGACAAGCAAGAAGGTAAATCACTTCAGTTAACCATCGATCAGCGCCTACAGGCGATTGCGTATCGTGCGATTAAGCAAGCCGTTGCGGACCACCGCGCCACTTCAGGTTCTGTTGTCATGTTGGATGTAAAAACGGGCGCCGTATTGGCCATGGTTAATGCTCCTTCTTACAACCCTAACAATCGTAGCGATTGGCAAAGCTATCAAATGCGTAACCGAGTGATCACGGACTCAATGGAGCCCGGTTCGACCATTAAGCCTTTCGTTATTTTAGCCGCCTTAGAAAATGGGATAGCGGATAAAGATACCATCGTAGATACCGGTAATGGTGTTCTACGTTTAGGTGGTAGTCGAGTCAGAGATGTCTCTCGCGTAGGTAAAGCGAGCTTGACCACGATCCTTAAAAAGTCGAGTAATATCGGTGTGACGAAGCTAGCAATGCAAATGCCGGTAGAGGCGCTTCTTGGGCTGTACAGTTCAGTGGGTTTTGGTGAGCTTTCTGGCCTAAACCTAGTTGGGGAAGTGACGGGTATTTTTCCTACACGAACTCGTTGGTCGCCAATTGAGCGCGCCACGATTGCGTTTGGTTATGGTCTATCAATTACACCAATCCAGCTAGCCCATGCTTATGCGACGCTTGGAAACCTTGGCAAATACGAGCCTATTCATATTATCGAAAGCAATGATCATGACATGTCACGCCAAGTGGTGAGTGCGAAGTATGCGCGTCAAGTATTAGACATGTTGGAAACCGTAACTCAAAAAGGGGGCTCGGCTCGCAGAGCGGCAGTTCCTGGTTATCGAGTAGGAGCGAAAACGGGTACATCACGTAAAGCTTCTGCCGGTGGGTACAGCGACGAGTACATCACCTACACGGCTGGGCTTGCTCCGGTTAGCGATCCGCGAATTGCTTTAGTAGTGATCGTAAACGAGCCTCAAGGCGATGACTACTATGGTGGTTCGGTAGCGTCTCCTGTCTTCTCTGAAATCATGAAAGGCGCGCTACAAATACTCAATGTTGCACCTGACGAAAACAAATTCCAACAGTAAGCCCTGTGGTTTACTGAGCAAACAAAATTAAGAAAACCTGAGCCAAAGCTCGGAGAACAAATATGACTAAAGCCATCAGTATGGACGTGCTGCTTTCCCCTTGGGTGGATTGCCCTAGCTTATCGTCCGTTCTTGTTTCTGAATTGGAGCTCGACAGCCGAAGAGTTCAACCTGGAACCACGTTTGTAGCAGTGATTGGCCATGTTGTGGATGGGCGTAAATTCATTGCCTCTGCAATTGAGCAAGGTGCAAATGCAGCCCTGGCGCAAGCCTGCGATGTCAAAACACATGGTACGGTGGAAATCATTGATGATGTTCCCGTCATTTACATTGATAGGTTGGACCAACGTTTATCCGCAATTGCTGGAAAGCTCTATGCTTACCCTGATATGGATTTGATTGGTGTCACCGGCACCAACGGCAAAACCACCATTACCCAGTTAATAGCGCAATGGCTAGAACTGCTTGACGATAAAGCGGCGGTAATGGGAACAACAGGAAATGGCTTCCTCAATAACTTGCAACAAGCTGCGAATACAACGGGGAATGCCGTTGAAATTCAGAAAACGCTCTCCTCTCTCGCAAATCAACAAGCCACATATACCGCGCTAGAAGTATCTTCCCATGGCCTGACGCAAGGTCGTGTCAAAGCACTATCATTTGCGGCGGGCGTGTTTACTAACTTAAGTCGTGACCATCTTGATTATCATGGCACGATGGAAGAGTATGCCAATGCAAAGCTTGGGTTGTTCACGCAACACCAATGTAAACGTGCCATTATCAATGTTGATGATGAAGTAGGTCATCAATGGGCGTCGCAGTTAAGTAATGCGATCGCTATTTCGCTCAAGCCGAACACTGAATTTGAAAGCGCAATTTGGGCGACGGAAGTTAGTTACGCGGAGTCAGGGATTACTATTAAGTTCGATGGTAAATTTGGCTCAGGTGAATTGCACGCGCCTTTGATTGGTGAGTTTAATGCAACCAACTTAATGCTCGCTTTTGCGACCTTATTAAGCTTAGGTATAGAGAAACAAGCGTTACTCGAAACCGCAGGTCAACTGCAACCTGTACTCGGCCGAATGGAGTTATTCCAAACTGAGGATCGTGCCAAAGTCGTGGTCGATTATGCTCATACTCCTGATGCTTTAGAAAAAGCGCTGCAAGCTTTACGAGTTCATTGTGAAGGCCAGCTGTGGGCTATTTTTGGCTGCGGTGGCGATCGCGATGCAGGTAAGCGTCCAATGATGGCGGAAATTGCAGAGCGTCTGGGCGACAGAGTGGTGTTGACTGACGATAACCCACGCAGCGAAGATCCGGTTCAGATTGTGAAAGATATGTTAGCTGGGCTGTCAAAACCTGCTGAAGCGATTGTTCAGCATGACCGCTTCAAAGCGCTGTCTTATGCCATTGAAAATGCTTCGCCAAACGACATTATCTTGTTAGCTGGAAAGGGCCATGAAGATTATCAGATTCGTAATGGCGAAACGATTCATTACTCCGACCGCGAGTCCGCAATGCAACTTTTAGGATTGACCTCATGATCAAAGTAACGTTATCTCAAATTGCAGACATCACTCGTGGTGAGCGATTCGGCGACGAGCTACTTATCGACGCGGTTTCTACTGATACACGAACGATTGAGCGTGGGGCTTTATTCGTCGCGTTAGTTGGGGAGCGCTTTGATGCGCACAACTTTTGCCAACAAGCGGTAGATGCAGGTGCCGGTGCTTTACTCGTAGAAAAACGCTTAGATGTGAATGTGCCGCAAATTGTGGTGTCGGATACCAAACTTGCATTGGGTGAGTTTGCTTCTTGGGTGCATCAAGCATGCAAAACACCTACCGTTGCCATCACCGGAAGTTGCGGTAAAACGACCGTAAAAGAAATGGTTGCGAGTATCCTGCAATTGAAAGGCAAAGTGTTATTCACGGCGGGTAACTTCAATAATGATATTGGTGTTCCGTTGACATTATTGCGCTCACAGCAGGATGATGATTATGCCGTGATTGAGCTTGGTGCTAATCATATAGGTGAAATTGCTTACACGACTCAGTTAGTAAAACCAGATATCGCGTTAGTGAACAATGTAGCCGCCGCTCACCTTGAAGGCTTTGGTTCTATCGATGGCGTGAAACAAGCCAAAGGTGAAATCTACCAAGGCCTTTCAGCTGGTGGTATTGCGATTGTTAACCTAGACAGCAATGGTGAAGCCAAGTGGGATGAAGTGTTAGCAGATAAGAAAGTCATTACTTTTTCACAAAGTAATACTGATGCAGACTTCTTCGCTTCTAACATCGTATTGAACGCCGCAGGTGAAGCAAGCTTTGACTTACATATCGCAGCAAGCTCACAAGAAATTGAACTGTCTCTGGGTATTATAGGTCAACACAACGTTGCGAATGCGATCGCTGCTTCTATTATTGCGTTACAAATGGGCGCCACATTAGAAGAGGTTCGCGCTGGCCTTAAACATTTGAACAAAGTGAAAGGTCGCGTCGAGGTTGAAGCGCTGAGCGAAAAGATAAAATTGATTGACGACAGCTACAACGCGAGCGTGCCAGCCATGAAAGCGGCAGTTGATTTATTGGCCGCTTTTCCAGGTCAACGCTGGCTGATTTTAGGTAATATGGCGGAATTGGGCGAGGAAAGTCTTGCACTTCATCGTCAAGTCGGGGAACATGCTGCCCCACAAAAATTTGAACATGTTCTCACATATGGTGCAGACGCCAAGGTGATCAGTGATCTTTGCCAAGGCATTCATTTTGAGACGCACCAAGAGATGATTGAATACATCAAGCAGCATCTAGACCAAGCCGTTCCTGAAAACCATACGATATTGGTGAAAGGAGCGAATGGTGCACGTATGTTTGAAGTCGCTGCTGCTTTGAAGGAGTATTATTAATGATTATTTGGCTTGCCGAGCTGCTACAGCCATACCTGTCTTTTTTCCGATTGTTTGAATACTTGTCTTTTCGAGCAATCCTAAGCGTATTAACCGCTCTAGGTCTGTCATTATGGATGGGACCAATCATGATCAAGCGTTTGCAAATGCTGCAAATTGGTCAGGTAGTGCGTAACGAAGGTCCTGAATCTCACTTTAGTAAGCGTGGTACCCCAACAATGGGCGGTATCATGATCTTAGCGGCCATCTCAATCACGATTTTGCTATGGACAGACTTATCCAACCCTTACGTATGGGCGGTACTGACAGTCTTACTTGGCTACGGTGCGGTCGGATTTGTTGATGATTATCGTAAAGTGGTACGCAAAAATACCGATGGCTTGATCGCGCGTTGGAAGTACTTCTGGCAGTCGTTGATCGCGTTTGTCGTCGCTTTCGCATTGTATGCTTACGGTAAAGACACAGCAGCAACTCAGCTAGTGGTGCCATTCTTTAAAGACATCATGCCGCAGCTTGGTTTGATGTATATCATTCTGACTTACTTTGTCATTGTAGGTACAAGTAACGCGGTTAACCTGACTGATGGTCTAGACGGTTTGGCAATCATGCCAACGGTTCTTGTTGCAGCAGGCTTCGCGGTTATTGCATGGGCGACCGGTAACGTTAACTTCTCTGAATACCTTCATATTCCATACTTACCACATGCTTCTGAGTTGGTTGTCGTATGTACAGCAATCGTCGGTGCAGGCCTTGGTTTCTTGTGGTTTAACACGTATCCAGCACAAGTGTTCATGGGTGATGTCGGCTCACTAGCGCTTGGCGGCGCGTTAGGCACTATTGCTGTTCTCGTTCGTCAAGAGTTGGTGTTGGTGATCATGGGCGGTGTGTTTGTGATGGAAACGCTGTCGGTAATTCTACAGGTGGGTTCATACAAACTGCGTGGTCAGCGCATTTTTCGTATGGCACCGATTCACCACCACTACGAATTGAAAGGTTGGCCAGAACCTCGCGTAATCGTGCGTTTCTGGATTATTTCTATGGTTCTTGTTCTGATTGGTCTTGCGACATTGAAAGTGCGTTAATCGCACTTTCCAAGAACAAGATTTACAGTGTGATCAAATATGGAACGTTGGCAAAACATACATAGTGTTGTCGTCGTAGGGCTCGGTATTACCGGGCTCTCTGTCGTTAAACACCTAAGAAAAAATCAGCCACAGCTTGTGGTCAAAGTCATTGATACTCGCGTAAACCCTCCGGGTGCAGAGCGCTTGCCGGAAGATGTTCAACTGCATAGTGGTGGTTGGAATACAGACTGGCTTTCTGACGCAGATCTTATCGTGACCAACCCTGGTATTGCGCTAGCGACACCAGAGATCCAAGCCGTATTAGCAAAAGGTACGGCAGTAGTAGGTGATATCGAGTTATTCGCTTGGGCGGTGCAGAAACCGGTGATTGCGATTACGGGCTCAAACGGTAAGAGCACAGTAACCGACCTCACAGGTGTGATGGCTAACGCTGCAGGTTTGGATGTTGGCGTTGGTGGTAACATCGGTGTGCCTGCTCTGGATTTGTTAGAACAAGACGCAGACCTATATGTACTCGAACTCTCGAGCTTCCAGTTAGAAACGACGTCAAGCTTAAAGCTCAAAGCCGCTGCGTTTCTGAATCTTTCTGAAGATCATATGGATCGTTATCAAGGCATGTCTGACTATCGACAAGCTAAGTTGCGTATTTTTAACCATGCTGCTCTTGCAGTCGTGAACCGTGATGATCAAGAAACCTTCCCAGACGCAGAGATGCCATTGGTGACATTTGGCAGCGACAATCAGGACTTTGGTCTCGAGGTGGATGGCAACCGTACTTGGCTGCTCGATCACGGTCAACGAGTTGTCGCAAGTGATGAGCTTAAGTTGGTTGGTAAGCACAACTTATCTAACGCTCTGGTTGCTTTAGCGCTATTAAAAGCTGCGGACGTAAACTATCACAAAGCATTGAATACACTTAAAAATTACACGGGACTGACACACCGATGCCAGGTGGTTGCGGATAATCAAGGCGTCAAATGGGTGAATGACTCTAAAGCAACTAATATTGCCAGCACTATGGCTGCGCTATCTGGTTTGGAATCGACAGGCAAGCTCTACTTACTCGTTGGTGGTGTTGGCAAAGGTGCTGACTTCTCGCCATTAAAACCGATCTTCGCGACGCTTAACTTGCAACTGTGTTGCTTTGGCGCTGATGGCGATGAATTTATGCCACTGCATGAATCTGCAATACGTTTCGACACTATGGAAGATGTGATTCAACAAGTATCTTCGCAGTTAAAACCAGGTGATATGGTGATGCTGTCTCCTGCATGTGCTAGCTTTGATCAATTCGACAACTTTATGGCAAGAGGTGATGCTTTCGCTGCTCTTGCTCAGAAATATGCATAATTAAAGGTTACACACTTCGTGGGTTTAGGTAACGTTAAACGCAGTATTGGCAATTGGCTCAAGCATCCAGCCCCAGAGGCGATGTTTGATCGTCAGTTAGTGTGGATTGCACTGGGTTTGATGTTGACTGGTTTGGTCATGGTAACCTCTGCATCATTTCCAATCAGCTCTCGATTAACGGAACAGCCGTTCCACTTTATGTTTCGTCATGCGACGTTTCTCGTGCTGGCGTTAGGGACCTCCGCTGTTATTTTGCAAGTGCCTTTGCAAGAGTGGTTTAAGAAGAGCCATTACTTACTTTGGGCTTCTTTCGCACTGTTGATCATCGTGCTCTTGGCGGGTAAGTCGGTTAATGGTGCGTCTCGTTGGATTCCCCTTGGGCTGTTTAACCTTCAGCCAGCGGAAGTCGCGAAGCTATCGCTGTTTATCTTCATGTCTGGTTACTTAGTTCGAAAGCAAGACGAAGTACGACAAACGTTCTTTGGTGGCTTTATGAAGCCAATCATGGTGTTTGCCTTCTTTGCAGTATTACTACTTGGTCAGCCAGACTTGGGGACGGTCGTCGTGATGCTGGTCACGCTGTTTGGCATGCTTTTTATCGCAGGTGCAAAACTAACCCAGTTTCTCGCCTTGATGGTGGCAGGTATCGGCGCTGTGGTAGGTTTGATTCTCGTCGAGCCATACCGTATGCGACGAGTAACCTCCTTCCTTGACCCGTGGGAAGATCCATTTGGCAGTGGCTATCAGTTGACTCAGTCTTTGATGGCGTTTGGTCGTGGTGAATGGTTCGGACAAGGTCTCGGTAATTCAATTCAAAAACTGGAATATCTACCGGAAGCGCACACCGACTTTGTGTTTGCCGTACTTGCTGAAGAGCTTGGTTTCGTAGGCGTAGTGCTGGTCTTAATGCTGATTTTTAGCTTGGTGCTAAAAGCGGTTTACATCGGCAAGCGTGCATTTGAAGAAGGCGAAATGTTCGGAGGTTATCTGGCTTTCGGAATTGGTATTTGGTTTGCGTTTCAAACCTTGGTTAATGTTGGAGCTGCCGCCGGTATTGTTCCAACTAAAGGTTTAACACTTCCACTCATCAGTTATGGTGGTTCTAGTCTAATAATTATGTCCGTCGCAGTGTCCATACTACTGCGTATCGATTACGAATGCCGCTTGAAACGCGAGCAACAACAATCAGAACAACAAGCTAATGAAACAAAATAAACGTTTGATGGTGATGGCTGGTGGTACTGGCGGTCACGTATTCCCAGGTTTGGCGGTAGCAAAACAGCTTCAAGAACAAGGTTGGGAGATCCGTTGGTTAGGTACGGCGGATCGAATGGAAGCGGATTTGGTGCCAAAACATGGCATTGAAATCGACTTTATCAAAGTGAAAGGGTTACGAGGTCAAGGCGTTAAACGTCTTCTTGCAGCACCATTTCAAATTATCAATGCCATTATGCAGGCTCGTGCTCACATGAAACGCTGGCAGCCAGACGCAGTGCTTGGTATGGGCGGTTATGTTAGCGGCCCGGGTGGTATTGCCGCTTGGATGAGTGGTATTCCTGTTGTTCTGCATGAACAAAATGCAGTAGCAGGTTTAACGAACCAATGGTTATCGAAAATCGCTAAGAAGGTTTTTCAGGCTTTCCCAGGCGCTTTTCCAAATGCCGAAGTGGTTGGGAACCCAGTTCGTGAGGACGTGACTCAATTAGCAGCGCCAACTGAGCGCATGCAAGAGCGCCAAGGTCCAATTCGCATTTTGGTGATGGGTGGCAGCCAAGGCGCACGTATTCTTAACCAAACTCTGCCAGAAGTGATGTCGAAATTGGGCGAAGATTACTGTATTCGTCATCAAGCGGGTAAAGGTTCCGCCGAAGAAGTGAATGCAGCATACCAAGCTAATGGTGTGGTAAATGCAGAAGTAATGGAATTCATTGATGACGTTGCAGAGGCTTACGCATGGGCTGACCTTTTAGTTTGTCGCTCTGGAGCGTTAACCGTTTCTGAAGTCTCGGCGGCAGGTGTAGGCGCTATTTTTGTTCCATTCATGCACAAAGACCGCCAGCAAGCACTTAATGCTGACCACTTGGTGGATTGCGGCGCGGCGAAAATGATTGAACAACCAGATTTAACCGTTGAGTCTCTGACTCAGCAGATCCAACAATTGGATCGCCAAGCTTTACTTACAATGGCTGAGCAAGCGCGTGGCGCTGCAAAATTGAATGCTGACCGAGTTGTCGCACAAGCCATTGTCGCTTTGACCGAAAAGCGTTAACCGAATTATTGAGAATAGAATTGATGACAATCCAACATACACAAGACTTAGCTCAGATTCGCGCAATGGTGCCAGAGATGCGCCGCGTGAAATCCATCCACTTCATCGGTATTGGTGGTGCGGGCATGAGCGGCATTGCAGAAGTGCTGTTGAACGAAGGCTACCAAATCACAGGTTCTGATCTATCAGAGAACGCTGTGACAGAGCGTTTGGTATCAAAAGGTGCGACGGTATTTATTGGTCATCAAGCCAGTAATGTAGAAAAAGCCAGTGTGGTTGTTGTGTCAACGGCGATCAACGAAGAAAACCCAGAAGTGATGGCGGCACGTGAATTACGCATCCCTATTGTACGCCGCGCAGAGATGTTGGCTGAATTGATGCGATTCCGTCACGGTATTGCCGTTGCGGGTACACACGGTAAAACCACGACGACCGCTCTTGTTACTCAAATCTATTCTGAAGCCGGTCTTGATCCAACGTTTGTGAATGGCGGTTTGGTGAAAAGCGCAGGTACAAATGCGCGTCTAGGCTCGAGTCGTATTCTAATTGCAGAGGCAGATGAAAGTGACGCGTCATTCCTGCACTTGCAACCAATGGTGAGCATTGTTACCAATATCGAAGCCGATCATATGGATACCTATGGTGGTGACTTTGAAACCTTAAAGCAAACCTTCATCGATTTCCTTCATAATCTACCGTTTTACGGCCAAGCAATTGTTTGCATTGACGATCCTGTGGTTCGAGAGTTAATCCCACGTATTAGTCGTCAAGTGATAACTTACGGTTTTTCTGAAGATGCCGACGTACGTATTGAAGATTATCGTCAAGAGGGACAGCAAGGCAAATTTACGGTAGTACGTAAAGGGCGAGCTAACTTAGATATCACGCTGAATATTCCAGGTCGTCACAATGCATTGAATGCGTCTGCTGCGATTGCGGTTGCTACTGAAGATGATATTGAAGACGATGCGATCCTAAAGGCAATGGCTGGTACTCAAGGTACGGGAAGACGTTTTGATCACCTTGGCGAGTTTGATACTGGCAACGGCCATGCAATGCTTGTTGATGATTACGGCCATCATCCAACAGAAGTGGATGTAACCATTAATGCAGCACGCAGTGGGTGGCAAGACAAGCGTTTGGTGATGATTTTCCAACCGCACCGTTATAGCCGTACTCGTGATTTATACGATGATTTCGCGAATGTGCTTGAACAGGTGGATGTATTGATCATGCTGGATGTTTACGCAGCGGGTGAAAAGCCGATTGCAGGTGCTGATGGGCGCGCTTTATGTCGCACAATTCGCAGCCGAGGCAAGGTAGATCCGATTTTTGTTCCAGAAATCGAGCAATTACCTTCAGTTTTAGCTAACGTTATACAAGACGGCGACCTAATCTTAACGCAAGGTGCGGGTGATATTGGTAAAGTGGCGAAACAGCTGGCAGGTCTTAAATTGAATATAAACACGATGCTTGGCTGACACATATTGTTGATGCGAAGGACAGATAAAGACTCAGATCTCGATTTTGCGTCAATATCATTGTGATTTATTGCTATCAGTGTTTGATAGTTTACAAGAGCTCAGTATAATCCCAAGGTTAAAGTCAAGACTTTTACCTCTGCGTAATTATATGGGTAAAAAGTACACGACAAAAGTCAGGAAACGAAGACGTTGTTGAATATTGCACTGAATGACGAGCGACCAAACACGGGTAACAACCGTGGTCGCCAAGAAAAAATCTTGGGTGCGTTATTTTTCGTTGTGGTTGTGACTTTAATTTGTTCTGTTTTGTACGCGGCGATCAGTTGGATGTGGGATGACCAAAGGTTACCTCTCTCCAAAATAGTACTTCAGGGGAAACTGGAGTATGTCCAAGCTTACGATGTGCAGGCTGCATTTAGTCGAATTGATCACATCGGTACATTTATGTCCCAGGATATTGATGTATTACAGCAAAGTGTCGAAGCTCTGCCATGGGTAGCGCATGCTGCAATCCGAAAGCAGTGGCCGGATACAGTAAAAGTTTTTTTGACGGAGCATCAACCAGAAGCCATTTGGAATGGCAACGAACTGTTAGATAAAAACGGGTTCGTTTTTGATGGAGATGTTGCTCTGTTGCAAGAAGAAAAAGTGAAGCTGTACGGACCCAAAGATAGCGGACCGGAAGTCTTACAGACTTACCGTGATTTGAGTCCTAAGTTTCAGCAATTGGGTTTAGCGATATCGTCTCTGGTATTAAACGAGCGACGAGCTTGGCAAATCATCCTTGATAACGGTATTCGATTAGAGCTCGGTAAAGAGTCTCTTCTTGAGCGTATAGAGCGCTTTTTTAAGCTCTATAACAAGCTTGGCAGTGACACGCAAAGAATCAGTTATATCGATCTTAGGTACGATACAGGAGCCGCAGTTGGTTGGTTTCCTGAACAAGAGTTAGAAGAGAGTACAGATGACTAAGGCCGCTGATGACAACATTATTGTTGGTCTTGATATAGGCACTGCAACCGTATCGGCTCTAGTGGGTGAGGTTTTACCAGACGGTCAAATTAATATTATTGGCGCAGGTAGTAGCCCCTCACGCGGCATGGATAAAGGTGGCGTGAATGATTTGGAGTCGGTTGTAAAATCAGTACAACGTGCAATTGATCAAGCTGAATTAATGGCAGAGTGCCAGATCAGCCGAGTCTTCATTTCGTTGTCTGGTAAGCATATCGCAAGCCGAATTGAAAAAGGTATGGGCACGATTTCTGATGAAGAGGTGTCTCAAGAAGACATGGATCGCGCTATCCATACCGCAAAATCGATTAAAATCGGTGATGAACAGCGAATTCTTCATGTGATCCCGCAAGAGTTCACCATTGATTACCAAGAAGGAATCAAAAATCCGCTTGGTTTATCTGGGGTAAGAATGGAAGTGAGTGTCCACCTTATCTCATGCCATAATGACATGGCACGCAACATTATTAAGGCGGTAGAACGCTGCGGCCTTAAAGTAGAACAACTCGTATTTTCTGGGCTTGCTGCTAGTAATGCAGTAATCACCGAGGATGAAAGAGAGCTTGGAGTTTGTGTGGTTGATATTGGCGCCGGCACGATGGATGTGGCCATCTGGACTGGCGGTGCGTTACGTCACACAGAAGTATTTTCGTACGCAGGAAATGCTGTAACCAGTGATATTGCTTTTGCTTTTGGCACGCCAGTGAGCGATGCTGAAGAAATAAAAGTCAAATATGGCTGTGCTTTGAGTGAACTGGTCAGTAAGGATGACACGGTTAATGTACCAAGCGTAGGTGGACGACCATCACGTAGCCTGCAACGTCAAACGTTGTCAGAAGTGATTGAGCCACGCTACTCTGAGCTTATGGGACTGGTTAACCAAACTATCGACTCTGTACAAGCAAAATTGCGCGAAGAGGGTATCAAGCACCATCTGGCTGCGGGAGTTGTACTCACCGGCGGTGCTGCGCAAATGGACGGAGTGGTAGAATGTGCGGAACGCGTATTCCGCAATCAAGTAAGGGTCGGCAAACCGCTCGAAGTCAGCGGATTAACTGACTATGTAAAAGAGCCGTACCATTCTACGGCAGTTGGATTACTTCATTACGCAAGAGACATGCAGTCTAGCGACGATAGCGATTATAATGAACCTAAACGCTCATCTGTAACTGGCTTTTTCGATAAATTGCGTAACTGGATACAAAAAGAGTTTTAACCTGAGTTGCAGGATAAACGGAGACAACACATGTTTGAACCGATGATGGAAATGTCTGACGATGCAGTAATCAAGGTCGTTGGGGTTGGTGGCGGCGGTGGTAACGCCGTTGAACACATGGTGCGTGAATCCATCGAAGGTGTGGAATTCATCAGCGTCAACACTGATGCGCAAGCACTTCGTAAGACAAGCGTTGGCAATGTTATTCAGATCGGTGGTGATATCACTAAAGGTCTGGGTGCAGGTGCTAATCCACAGGTTGGCCGTGACGCAGCTCTCGAAGACAGAGATCGAATTAAAGATTCCCTGACTGGCGCCGATATGGTGTTTATCGCAGCTGGTATGGGTGGCGGTACCGGTACTGGTGCAGCGCCTGTTATTGCTGAAGTGGCTAAAGAGCTTGGCATTCTAACAGTAGCGGTAGTAACTAAACCGTTTAGTTTTGAAGGTAAAAAGCGTTTGGCATTTGCTGAGCAAGGTATCGATGAGCTATCTAAGCATGTTGACTCTTTGATCACGATTCCAAACGAAAAGCTACTTAAAGTACTTGGTCGTGGTGTAACACTACTAGAAGCTTTTGCAAGCGCTAACGATGTTCTTAAGAATGCCGTTCAA
This sequence comes from Vibrio sp. Vb0888, assembly GCF_033338835.1. Classification (NCBI taxonomy): domain Bacteria; kingdom Pseudomonadati; phylum Pseudomonadota; class Gammaproteobacteria; order Vibrionales; family Vibrionaceae; genus Vibrio; species Vibrio sp. Vb0888. Next base: position 82,829 of record NZ_JAWOTL010000012.1, on the reverse strand, counting down.
GGTATTGCTGAGCTAATTACTCGCCCTGGCATGATCAACGTCGACTTTGCGGACGTAAGAACTGTAATGTCTGAAATGGGTCACGCAATGATGGGTAGCGGCATCGCCAAAGGTGAAGACCGTGCTGAAGAAGCGGCTGAAATGGCAATTTCTAGCCCACTTCTGGAAGACATCGATCTAGCGGGCGCTCGTGGTGTTCTTGTCAATATTACTGCTGGTCTGGATATGCGTCTTGACGAGTTTGAGACGGTTGGTAATACAGTGAAGGCATTCGCTTCTGACAATGCGACTGTTGTTATCGGTACTTCTCTAGACCCTGATATGACTGACGAAATTCGCGTAACAGTTGTAGCGACAGGTATTGGTAATGAGAAAAAGCCAGATATCACGCTAGTTGCGGGTGGTAAAGCTAAAGTGGCACCGACGCCGCAAGCTCAACCACAGCAACAAGCAGCGGCAACGCAAGCTGAAGAAAAACCGGCACAGACCTTGCAAAATAATCAAGTGCAAGAGAAACCACAGGTAACTCCTCAGCCGACAAACACTGCTCCTTCTTCTCCAGCTTCGTCGAGCCAAAGTTCTGCGGCTCCAAAGCAAGAAAAGGAAAGTGGTTATTTAGATATACCGGCATTTTTGCGTCGTCAGGCTGATTAATCTTTAACCCATAAATTTGACATGGCTCAAAATTATGGTAGCATTCACGGTCGACGTTACAGACGGCCGTGTTTTGTAGCAAATTTTTGAGAGGCAAGCAGATGATCAGACAACGTACTCTGAAAGAAATAGTGAAAACAACTGGTGTGGGTCTCCACTCTGGTCGTAAAGTCACACTTACTCTGCGCCCGGCTGCTGCAAATACAGGTATCATTTACCGTCGTACAGATGTAAATCCACCTGTAGATTTTCCAGCTGATCCAGCTTCGGTTCGTGACACCATGCTTTGTACTGCATTGGTAAACGATGAAGGTGTGCGTATTTCAACTGTTGAGCACTTGAATGCGGCACTTGCTGGTATGGGCATCGATAACATTGTTGTCGAAGTAGACGCACCTGAAATTCCGATCATGGATGGTAGTGCAAGCCCATTTGTATACTTGCTACAACAAGCAGGTATCGAAACGCAAAATGCGCCAAAACGCTTCATCCGTATCAAAAAGCCAGTTCGTTTTGAAGATGGTGATAAATGGGCAGAATTTGTACCATTTAACGGCTTCCGTATGGACTTCGAAATTGAGTTTAATCACCCAGCGATTGAATCAGACGAGCAACGTTTGCTGTTTGATTTCTCGTCAAAAGGCTTTGTTCGTGAGATTTCTCGAGCACGTACGTTTGGCTTTATGCGTGATATCGAATATCTACAATCTCAAAACCTAGTTTTGGGTGGTAGTTTTGACAATGCTATCGTTTTGGATGATTACCGTATTCTTAATGAAGAAGGTCTACGCTTTGAAAATGAGTTTGTGACTCACAAAGTGTTGGATGCGATTGGTGACCTTTACATGTGTGGCCACCCAATCATTGGTGAATTCCGTGCCTTTAAATCTGGCCACGGTTTAAATAACCAACTGTTACGTGCTGTTCTTGCAGATCAGGAAGCGTGGGAGTGGACTACATTCGAAGAAGAAGTCGGCTCACCAGTAGCATTCGCAGAACCAAATATGGTGCTTGCGTAAATACTTGGCATTAGAATTAATTAAAAAACCAGGCTTATGCCTGGTTTTTTGCTATTTGGCTTTAATCCTGGATTTATCAATAACATTCAAGCTTTCAGCATATTGAAATAACGTTCACTTACGATCTTCCTTTTCTGCCATATCGGCTAATCGTTTTAAACGCTCTTGAATTTTAGGTGGCGCCATGTCGGCAATCGTCATTAATGACTTTGCTGCAGATTCTGTTAGTGGTGGACGCTTAGGTCTGTCGTCTTGTTGAAAGCGGTTTCTATATAGTGAAGGATTGATCCTCACTTCAACGCTCATCAGCTTGGCAAAGCCTTGAGTACGAAGTTTATTTAGGATCATGAGGCGATCGTAATCGATCTTCATTTTGATCGCGGCACTGGAGACATCGATCAATAGATGGCCGTTACGAACATTCGCTACTCGGCAATGATCGGCCGTCCCCATGGGTAAGACCTCTTGCAAAGCTTGGTTAAGCTGTAAGATTTCTCCAGCATGTTCTTGAATCTGCTTGAACTGTGACTCAGCAATAACATCTTCAGTCGAGGTTGGACGGTGATCACGCATAGGTAAAATCTAATTTTGTTGAGATATAGCTATTCTAGAGCAGCTTTCTATCAAGGTATAGTTTACATTAACGTCTTTAGCTTCAGTTTTACAATGTAGCAAGGTAAAAAGCAAAGTTTGCTCTGGATGGATTACACATATTGCGGTATGCAATATCGGCTAATCAGTCACCACTTTAAGTAAAAACTTCAGAGTGCTTCAAACAAATACGTCTATTTATGGTTGTATCGATTAAAAATCCTTACACTAAGCCACATTGTTTCAAAACTTAGCCTTGAAATATGGATGTTTGAACTCAATATCTTTGATAAATGATTTATCTCAGTATTCTTAGTTCCAAACTGGCAGAGACTGAAGGCATTATGAGTAGATCGGGAACGGTCTGAATAAAGAGAGATTCACGAAAAATGATAACTAAGCTACTGACAAAAGTGATTGGCAGTCGCAACGACCGAACACTGCGCCGCCTTAGAAAAATTGTAAAAGAAATTAATAACTTTGAGCCAACATTCGAAGCTCTAAGTGACGAAGAGTTAAAAGCAAAGACGGTTGAATTCCGTGAGCGCCTAGAGAAGGGTGAAACTCTTGATAAACTACTTCCAGAAGCTTTTGCTACGGTTCGTGAAGCATCTAAGCGTGTCTACGGTATGCGCCACTTCGACGTCCAGCTTATCGGTGGTATGGTTCTAAATGCGGGTCAAATCGCTGAAATGCGTACGGGTGAAGGTAAAACGCTGACGGCAACGCTCCCTGCTTACCTAAATGCCCTAGCTGGTAAAGGCGTTCATATTGTAACAGTGAACGATTATCTAGCTAAACGTGATGCAGAGACAAACCGCCCTCTATTTGAATTTTTAGGTATGACTGTTGGCGTAAACGTGCCAAACATGCCTCCTCAAGAGAAAAAAGAAGCGTACCAAGCTGACATCTTGTACGGAACGAACAATGAATTTGGTTTTGACTACCTTCGTGACAATATGGCTTTCCGTAGCGAAGATCGCGTACAACGTGAACGCTTCTTTGCAGTTGTCGATGAGGTGGACTCAATCCTAATTGATGAAGCTCGTACCCCTTTAATCATTTCTGGTCCTGCTGAAGATAGCTCTGAGCTATACACCCGAATCAACCTTTTGATCCCGCATCTTAAAAAGCAAGACAAAGAAGACTCTGAAGAATATCGTGGTGATGGTCACTACACTGTTGATGAGAAATCAAAGCAAGTATACCTCACAGAAACGGGCCAAGAGTACGTTGAAGAACTGTTGGTGAAAAATGGTCTTATGGAAGAGGGTGACACACTTTACTCACCGACTAACATCAGCATGTTGCATCACGTGAATGCCGCTTTGCGTGCTCATGTGTTGTTTGAGCGCAACGTTGATTACATCGTTACTGACGAAGGTGAAGTAGTAATTGTTGATGAACATACTGGTCGTACAATGCCAGGTCGTCGTTGGTCTGAAGGTCTTCACCAAGCAGTAGAAGCGAAAGAAGGCGTTAAGATTCAAAACGAAAACCAAACTTTGGCTTCGATTACCTTCCAGAACTACTTCCGCTTATACGAAAAACTGTCTGGTATGACAGGTACTGCGGATACTGAAGCGTTTGAGTTCCAATCTATTTATGGCTTGGAAACGGTGGTTATCCCAACCAACAAACCAATGATTCGTAACGATATGCCGGATGTGGTGTACCGTACCGAAGCTGAGAAGTTTGCTGCAATCATTGAAGATATCAAAGAGCGCGTTGCGAAAGGTCAGCCAACATTGGTTGGTACCGTATCGATTGAAAAATCAGAACTACTCTCCAACGCCTTGAAGAAAGCGAAGATCAAACACAACGTATTGAATGCGAAATTCCATGAGAAGGAAGCGGAAATTGTTGCTGAAGCGGGTATGCCGGGTGCGGTAACTATCGCGACCAACATGGCCGGTCGTGGTACGGATATTGTGCTTGGCGGTAGTTGGCAATCAAAAGTGGAAGCTTTGGAGAACCCAACTCAAGAACAAATCGATGCGATTAAAGCAGAGTGGAAAGTGGTACATGATCAAGTACTAGATGCTGGTGGTCTACACATCATTGGTACTGAGCGCCACGAATCTCGCCGTATTGATAACCAGCTACGTGGTCGTTCTGGTCGTCAAGGTGATGCGGGTTCATCGCGCTTCTACCTATCTATGGAAGACTCTTTGTTACGTATTTTCACTTCTGATCGTATGGCGAGCCTTATTCAAAGTGGTATGGAAGAAGGTGAAGCTATTGAATCGAAAATGCTTTCTCGCTCAATTGAAAAAGCACAGCGCAAAGTGGAAGGTCGTAACTTTGATATCCGTAAGCAGCTACTAGAATACGATGATGTGGCGAACGATCAGCGTAAGGTTGTCTACGAGCTGCGCGACGAATTGATGAACGTTGAAGACATCAGCGGTATGATCGAGCAAAACCGTGAAGATGTGCTAACCGCGGTTATTGATGAGTACATCCCGCCACAATCACTAGAAGATATGTGGGACGTTGAAGGTCTGCAAGAGCGCTTGAAAGCAGACTTCGATCTTGATGCGCCAGTGAAGCAATGGCTTGAAGAAGACGATAAGCTTTACGAAGAGGCGCTACGCGAGAAGATCATCAATCTAGCCGTTGAAGTGTACAAAGAGAAAGAGGAAGTGGTGGGTGCGCAAGTGCTTCGTAACTTCGAGAAATCGGTTATGCTTCAAACTCTGGATACGCTTTGGAAAGAGCACTTGGCAGCAATGGATCACTTGCGTCAGGGTATTCACTTACGCGGCTATGCGCAGAAGAACCCGAAACAGGAATACAAGCGTGAATCGTTTGAACTGTTTGAAGGTCTACTAGAAGCGCTGAAAACTGATGTGATTACTGTTCTATCTCGCGTTCGAGTTCAGCAACAAGAAGAAGTTGAACGTATGGAAGAGCAACGTCGTGCGCAAGCTGAAGAGGCCGCTCGTCGTGCTCAAGCGCAACACGCAGCAGCACAAAACCCTCTTTCTGAAGGTGAAGAATCTGAAGAAGGTTCAAGTCAGCCAATGGTACGTGATGAACGCAAAGTAGGTCGCAATGAGCCTTGCCCTTGTGGTAGTGGTAAGAAGTATAAACAGTGCCACGGCAAAATCGACTAACGTATTAGTCAGATAATTTTTTAAAGAGTCGCCTAGGCGGCTCTTTTTTTAAGCAAATTCTGTGGCTGTCGAATTTCATAAGTTTTGATAGCATCGGATAGTTTTAGAGATTCAAAGACCGTTGAAGTGTAACGGCTTGAGAGTTAGGAACCCCTATGAAAAGAATTCACATAGTCGCGGCTATTATTTTTAACCAAGACAAATCAAAAATTTTTATTACAAAGCGTCCAGACGACAAGCATAAAGGCGGGTTTTGGGAGTTTCCCGGCGGGAAAGTCGAGTCAGGAGAAAGTATTGAACATGCTCTAGCAAGAGAACTTGAAGAAGAGGTAGGAATTGAAGTTACTGAGCAAGCCCTTTTCGAGCATTTGGAATATGACTATCCAGACAAATCACTTAAGTTTGATTTTATTACGGTATCTAAGTTCAGTAATGAGCCTTACGGCCGAGAAGGTCAAGAAGGTCGCTGGGTTGAGATAAGAGAATTGGGTAACTATGCCTTTCCTGAAGCGAACGTGCCTATCTTGGTGCGTGTCGTAAAAGAGTTCGCTTAAGCCTGATGAACTTGCTTGTGGTAACCACGGTATGTTGTTAGTTTAAACAGATTAAGCGAAACGAGAGAACGAGAGCAAACCTCGTTATCCAGAGAAGGAGAGAAAGCGCAATGGTTCGTATTGCAATCGCAGGAGCAGCAGGCCGAATGGGCCGTAATTTGGTTAAAGCTTCACACCTTAACCCAGAGGCGACAGTGAGCGCGGGATCAGAACGACCTGAGTCCTCACTTGTCGGTGTCGATATCGGTGAACTTTGTGGTGAAGGCAAATTCGATGTGTTCTTAACGGATGATCTTGCTAAAGACGTCGATAATTTTGATGTAATCATCGATTTTACTGCCCCAGTAAGTACGTTGGCGAATCTTGAACTGTGTAAGAAGCATGGAAAGAGTATTGTGATTGGGACGACTGGTTTCAGTGATGCAGAGCGTGAACTGATTGACGAAGCCGCTAAGCAAGTGCCTGTTGTCATGGCTCCTAACTACTCTGTTGGTGTGAACCTAGTATTTAAGCTTCTTGAGAAAGCAGCCAAAGTGATGGGCGACTACTGTGATGTTGAGATTGTCGAAGCACATCATCGTCATAAAGTTGATGCTCCTTCTGGTACCGCTATCGGGATGGGCGAAGCCATTGCTGGTGCGATGGGCAACAAGCTGAATGATGTAGCTGTCTATGCGCGAGAAGGTATCACAGGTGAACGTACTAAAGATGAGATCGGCTTTGCTACAATTCGCGCTGGCGATATTGTCGGTGAGCACACAGCCATGTTTGCTGATATCGGGGAACGAGTGGAGATAACGCACAAAGCGACCGATCGCATGACGTTTGCTAATGGCGCCGTCAAGGCCGCTGTTTGGTTGAGTGCCAAACCAGCGGGCTTTTATACCATGACAGATGTTTTGGGATTGAATGAACTCTAAATACATAATTATTCGCCGGCGGTAGCCGGCTTTTTTATATCTATAGAATTAGTTGTAAATGAAATGATTCTAACAGAAAGTATTTTGGTGCTTACTTTTGTTGTTGTTTTGGTTGTTTTGTGGGTGTTTTGGGTTTTGATGTCTAAAAACTAATGTCTTTTTTGTTGGGTGAACGTTTGCGTGAAAAACTCATACTTTTTTGTGATCTCTAAAAAGTTCAAATTTGTAAAATTCATTAAACCTCTATGCCTCTCTATGTAATAGCATGTAAAAGTTATCTTTTTGGGCCTTACTGATTCAAAATGACCTTACTCGCTAGAAATTAATCATTTATTTTTGATTGTAGGTTGACAGGTTTCGAGTCCAACTTTAGAATACCGCCAATTTGTCTGAAATACCTATTTATGTAGATTTTATAGGTAAAGGAAGGCATGTTTGCAGTTTGATTTATTTTTTTTGCATTTTTATTCTGGAGGTTGTCTTGGGTAAATTAGCACTGTTGGTCCTAGAAGATGGGACAGTGTTCCGCGGAGTGTCCATAGGGGCAGATGGTCTTTCCGTTGGTGAAGTCGTTTTTAATACCTCGATGACGGGGTATCAAGAAATCCTCACTGATCCTTCCTATTCTCAGCAAATCGTCACTCTCACTTATCCTCATATTGGCAATACCGGAACCACTTCCGAAGATGAAGAATCCTCTTCCATTCATGCACAAGGCCTTGTGATTCGCGATCTTCCTCTAATCGCTTCTAACTTCCGTAACGAACAATCCCTCTCTGATTATCTTAAGTCTCAAAATATCGTTGGCATCGCTGATATCGATACTCGTAAGCTCACTCGTATCCTGCGTGAAAAAGGTGCTCAAAACGGCTGTATTGTTGCGGGCAACAACCTAGACGAAGCTTTGGCACTAGCGAAAGCAAAAGAATTCCCAGGCTTAAAAGGAATGGACCTTGCGAAAGAAGTTACAACAAAAGAAGCGTATCAATGGAAGCAAGGTTCGTGGACGCTTGAAGGTGGACTTCCAGAGGCGAAAGATGACAGCGAGCTGCCATACCACGTTGTCGCTTACGACTTTGGCGCAAAACGCAACATCTTACGAATGTTGGTTGACCGCGGCTGCCGCTTAACGGTTGTACCTGCAGAAACGTCAGCGGAAGAAGTTCTGGCACTAAATCCAGATGGCGTATTCTTATCGAACGGCCCTGGTGACCCAGAACCATGTACTTACGCGATTGAAGCAACCAAAGTGTTCCTAGAAAAAGGCCTGCCAATTTTTGGTATTTGTCTAGGTCACCAAATTCTGGCGCTAGCATCAGGTGCTCAAACGGTGAAAATGAAGTTTGGTCACCACGGTGCAAACCACCCAGTAAAAGATTTAGAGCGTAACGTTGTGATGATCACTTCGCAAAACCACGGCTTTGCGGCAGATGAAGCAACATTACCGGAAAACTTACGTGCTACTCACGTATCGCTATTTGATGGCTCTTTGCAAGGTATCCACCGCACAGACAAGCCAGCATTTAGCTTCCAAGGTCACCCAGAAGCGAGCCCTGGTCCACATGACGCGGCACCGCTATTTGACCACTTTATCGAACTAATCAAAAAACACAGCGCTTAATTCGGAGTAGTAGATAATGCCAAAACGTACTGACATTCAAAGTATTCTAATTCTTGGTGCTGGTCCGATTGTTATCGGTCAGGCATGTGAGTTTGACTACTCTGGCGCACAAGCGTGTAAAGCTCTTCGCGAAGAAGGTTACCGAGTTATCCTGGTTAACTCTAACCCAGCAACCATCATGACTGACCCAGAGATGGCAGATGCGACTTACATCGAGCCGATTCAGTGGGAAGTTGTACGCAAGATCATCGAGAAAGAACGTCCTGATGCAGTTCTGCCAACTATGGGTGGTCAGACAGCACTTAACTGTGCGTTAGATTTAGAGAAGCACGGCGTTCTCGCAGAGTTTGGCGTAGAGATGATTGGTGCAACGGCTGATGCAATCGACAAAGCGGAAGACCGTTCTCGTTTTGATAAAGCGATGAAGTCTATCGGCCTTGAGTGTCCTCGCGCAGATACAGCGAAGAGCATGGAAGAAGCTTACAAAGTTTTAGATATGGTTGGCTTCCCTTGTATCATCCGTCCATCGTTCACCATGGGTGGCACTGGTGGTGGTATCGCGTACAACAAAGAAGAGTTCGAAGAAATCTGTCGTCGTGGTCTGGACTTATCTCCGACCAACGAACTTCTTATCGATGAGTCGCTAATCGGTTGGAAAGAGTACGAAATGGAAGTCGTTCGTGACAAAGCGGACAACTGTATCATCGTATGTTCAATCGAGAACTTTGACCCAATGGGCATCCATACGGGTGACTCAATCACGGTTGCTCCAGCACAAACACTGACTGACAAAGAATACCAGCTTATGCGTAATGCATCGCTAGCTGTTCTGCGTGAAATCGGTGTTGAAACAGGTGGTTCAAACGTACAGTTTGGTATCAACCCGAAAGATGGTCGTATGGTCATCATCGAGATGAACCCGCGTGTATCTCGCTCTTCTGCGCTAGCATCAAAAGCAACAGGCTTCCCAATTGCGAAAATTGCCGCGAAACTGGCTGTTGGCTTTACGCTAGACGAACTACAAAACGACATCACAGGTGGTGCAACACCTGCGTCATTTGAACCAACTATCGACTACGTCGTAACTAAGATCCCTCGCTTTAACTTCGAGAAATTTGCTGGTGCAAACGATCGTCTGACAACTCAGATGAAATCGGTTGGTGAGGTAATGGCGATTGGTCGTAACCAACAAGAATCTCTTCACAAAGCACTGCGTGGCCTAGAAGTTGGCGCAACTGGTTTTGATGAGATGGTCGATCTGGAAGCGCCAGATGCACTGACTAAGATTCGTCACGAACTTAAAGAAGCAGGTGCAGAGCGTATCTGGTACATCGCCGATGCATTCCGAGCGGGTATGTCAGTCGACGGTGTGTTCAACTTGACTCAAATCGACCGCTGGTTCCTGGTTCAAATCGAAGAAATTGTAAAACTCGAAGAACAAGTCAAGGCGGGCGGCTACGCAGGTTTGACCAAAGAAGTGCTTCGTCAGATGAAACGCAAAGGCTTCTCTGATGCTCGCTTGTCTAAATTGCTTGGTGTCGCTGAAAGTGAAATTCGCCGTGCTCGTGAGCAGTTTGATATTCATCCGGTTTACAAACGTGTGGATACATGTGCAGCAGAGTTTTCTTCTGACACGGCTTACATGTACTCATCTTACGATGAAGAATGTGAAGCAAACCCAACAGACAAAGATAAGATCATGGTTCTTGGTGGCGGTCCAAACCGTATCGGCCAAGGTATCGAATTCGATTACTGTTGTGTTCATGCATCACTTGCGCTGCGTGAAGACGGTTACGAAACCATTATGGTTAACTGTAACCCAGAAACGGTATCTACTGACTACGATACGTCTGATCGTCTGTACTTCGAGCCAGTAACTCTGGAAGATGTACTGTCTATCGCTCGCGTTGAAAAACCAAAAGGTGTGATTGTTCAGTACGGTGGTCAAACGCCACTTAAACTGGCTCGTGCTCTAGAAGCGGCTGGTGTGCCAATCATTGGTACTAGCCCAGATGCTATCGACCGTGCGGAAGACCGCGAACGCTTCCAAGCCGCTGTTGACCGTTTAGGTCTACTTCAGCCAGAAAACGCGACAGTAACAACGATGGAGCAAGCGGTTGAGAAATCGAAAGAAATTGGCTTCCCATTAGTTGTTCGTCCATCTTATGTACTCGGTGGTCGTGCGATGGAAATCGTATACGACGAGCAAGACCTGCGTCGCTACTTCAACGAAGCAGTAAGCGTATCGAACGAGTCTCCAGTTCTGCTAGACCGTTTCTTGGATGATGCAACCGAAGTTGATATTGATGCTATCTGTGACGGTGAACGCGTCGTTATCGGCGGTATCATGGAGCACATCGAACAAGCGGGTGTTCACTCTGGTGACTCTGCATGTTCACTGCCTGCATACACGCTAAGTCAGGAAATTCAAGACAAGATGCGTGAGCAAGTTGAGAAGTTAGCATTCGAACTCGGTGTACGCGGTTTGATGAACACGCAGTTTGCTGTGAAAGATAACGACGTTTATCTAATTGAAGTGAACCCTCGTGCTGCTCGTACGGTACCATTCGTATCGAAAGCGACAGGCGCTCCTCTAGCGAAAATCGCTGCACGTGTAATGGCGGGTCAATCTCTAGAGTCACAAGGCTTTACTAAAGAGATTATCCCTCCTTACTACTCAGTGAAAGAAGTGGTTCTGCCGTTCAACAAATTCCCTGGGGTTGACCCTCTATTGGGCCCTGAAATGCGCTCAACAGGTGAAGTAATGGGTGTGGGTGCAACGTTCGCAGAAGCTTACGCGAAAGCAGAGCTAGGTTGTGGTGCGGTTTATCCTGAAGGTGGTCGTGCGCTACTGTCTGTACGTGAAGGTGATAAAGAGCGTGTTGTTGACCTAGCTTCTAAGTTAGTGAAACTGGGTTACCAGTTGGATGCGACACACGGTACTGCTGTAATTCTGGGCGAAGCGGGTATTAACCCACGTTTGGTAAACAAAGTACACGAAGGTCGTCCACACATTCTTGACCGCATCAAGAACAACGAATACACCTACATCGTAAACACGGCTGCTGGTCGTCAAGCGATTGAAGATTCGAAAGTTCTACGACGTGGTGCACTGGCAGAAAAAGTGAACTACACAACGACACTGAATGCAGCGTTCGCAACATGTATGTCTCATACTGCAGACGCAAAAGCGTCAGTAACTTCGGTTCAAGAGTTACACGCTAAAGTGAAAGCGAGTCTAGACGCGTAACAGATAAAAATCAGTAAGCTCATTAATCAGGGCTTACATGACAACCTCATTGCCCGCTCATTTGAGCGGGCTTTTTTATATCGAGGTTTTTCTAAAATGAAGAGCATTAAAGTGTGCTAGGAACGATTGGTATGCTTCGCTTTTGAAGATCATTAAGCTAATGATGGCAAGCAATGTACCCAAAGATGAAGAAATAGTACTACCACTTGCTGCAACAAAATTAATGCTGCAAGTGAGAATGATAAAAGAGATAGTAAGTAAGTTTATTTTTGCAGCAATACTTAATCCTTTGCTTATTGTCAGAATGTTTGGAATGCATACAACAACAACCGTAATAGCTCCCAATGTAAGAAGGTAAGTATCTAGAGCAATGTGTTGAGTGAAAGAAAACCAGTCATTCCAAATGCTCAAGCTAATAGCCAGACCAATAGTCAATGCCAAGTATAAACATATACTTAGTGAGATGTTTGCTATGCTAATTGATTTAGTATTCAACTTTCAATTCCTCATAGATTCCAATTGCAAGATTTCTTAACTCTCCCGAATAACCACTTCCTACTATGCTAATTGAGCCTCCAATTGCATCTAGAAGCTGATGAGAAATGGATGCGGATATTGTTGCTTGCGAATACCTCTTAGGAATTTCTCCTGACAACATTAGCTGTTTACGAGCTTTATTCGAAATACTCGGAAGGTTTTTACGGATGATTTCTTTAGTTAATCTTGTTCTCTCTTGTCTGTTTAAGCCTTTTAGAATCTCGGGAACGCCTTTCTTAGTGGTTTGCTTAAGAGATTGAACCATTTTTATCGTTTGATATCCGCTAGCACCCGCTCCAGCTAAGGATATGTAATCTAAAGCTTTAGTTGTATTTTGATACCACTCATTACTGTCTATATCCGATAATTTATCTGGTGATTTAGATACCATACGGGTTCTTGCTACTCCAATAGCACATTGGGCTGTGGCAGCAACAGTAGCGGCGTGTGAGATATAGGACATAGTTACGCCCACAGGACCACTTACTGGTATTGTTAGCCCCGAACCAACTACTCCAATCCAGCCAATTGCTGCACCAATACAGCTAATGCTCGCTGATAGAAGCTCTTGATTGAATCTTGATTTTGATTCTTCCTGTTTTATTTTTTTTGCAAATTCTTGAGATGATTGTAATTTTATCGGTTCTCGTAGAATGATAAAGGTAGGATTGATATGGCATGTGGATTTAAAGTCTCTTAAGCGTACAACGGTGAATTTGTTATCAATATAAATTACACCCGCACCGCTAGTCTCTGGTTTAGCGTCAATAACGTTGAATAGCTGATTAACATTCACTATCTGTTCGATTTTTAAGCGTAATTGCTGTTCTTTTATTGATGGTCGAGTCAGTAAGGCTTCCATTATTTTCGTTTTTTATCAGATTAAATATTTCCTATTAAGACAGCATTTTCTTTTTCTATCAAAATATTAAGAGGCTCTTGAGGTGAGGCTCTATATTTGGATGTAATTGATATTTTTAATGTATCATTCTCTAGATTTATTGACTGATGAAAATTAGGAATAGATTGGTGTCTTGACTTTCCATTGGTAGTTTTGTGAATAAGTGCTACCGTTTCTTCCTCTTTGATACCTCTTCAAAAAGGAAGTGTAGTGGAAATCACGGTTGAGATTTTGTTGGCCTTATTTTTGGTTGCGACTGCCGCAGGCTTTATTGATGCGATGGCTGGTGGGGGGGGGCTCATTACGCTCCCTGCGCTTTTGGCTGCGGGGTTGAGTCCGACTCAAGCTCTAGCAACCAATAAGTTACAAAGTTCGTTTGGCAGTTTCTCTGCTAGCTGGTATTTCGTGCGTAACGGTATTGTCAGTTTAAAGGAAATGCGTTTTGCGATACTCTGCACTTTTATAGGCGCTGCAATCGGTGCCGAGGCTGTGCAGTTTATTGATGCTAGCGTACTCACCAGTTTGATCCCTGTTCTTTTGATAGCCATTTCCCTCTATTTTTTACTCGCGCCAAGTACGCGAAAAATCGATGGAGAACCAAAGTTATCTGAAGCGATGTTTGCGCTATGCATTGGTGGCGGAATCGGTTTCTATGATGGCTTTTTTGGCCCTGGGACTGGATCTATTTTTACTGTTTGTTTTGTTGCACTAGGTCACTTTTCTTTGGTCGAAGCCACTGCTAGAACCAAAATTCTCAATTTCACGTCAAACATTGCGGCACTACTCTTTTTTATCTTCGCTGGGTTGCCCGTGTGGAAGCTTGGCTTAACCATGGCTGTTGGCGGTTTTCTTGGTGCTCAGTTAGGAGCGAAGGTCGTGGTAAGTAAAGGACAAAAATGGATTCGTCCTCTAGTTATAGTGATGTCGATGCTTATGGCAACGAAACTTCTTTGGCAACAACATCAGCAATGGATTCTGTCAGTGCTTTAACTCGTTCGCTACGATATGTGCTGTGACGTAAGCAGATATGTATTGGTCGAACTAACTGATCTAGCTCTTCAAAGTCATAGCAGAACTTAGATGTGATATTAAGTGTCGTTAGGATAGATTTAGGGATTAAAGCGGGAGCCACACCTCCCAAAGCCAGTTGTGCTGCCGCAGTATACGAATCCATTTCCATCAAAGGTTCGATTCCGTGTTTGGATAAAATAGCTTGTTGATATGTGTTGGCAGGGTTAGTTAAGTCATTGGTCAAAATAGCTTTAGGTAGTTGTGAAAGAGAATGTCGACTGACAATTGAGAAAGGTTCATCGGCGAGGTGAAGGCTCATTAATCCATGATGAGGTGGTAGATAGCCAGCGCAAAATCCCAATGTTGCTTTGCCTGATTTCACATTCTCAATAATGCGTGGCGTATGATTGGTCGATATTCGTATGTACTGATCATGGGCAAAGTGTTCTGCCATGATCATGCTGAGGTATCCCGCCACTAAGGTTTCAGAGCAGTCCATTTTGATTAAAGAAGTATCTTCTATTTGTTGTTGATCGTGGATTTTTCCTCTTAACTCATTGAACGTGGGTTCTATTGTGTTTATGAGGGCAAGGCCATCGGAGGTCAGCTTTATGTGCCGACCATTCGGCTCTATCAATTTTTTTCCTAACTTCTTCTCTAGATTTGAAATACGTTTACTCACGGCAGATTGACTAATATAGAGTTGACTGCCTGTGCGGCTCATGGTTTTTTCTTTACTGAGGACAAGTAACGTTTCAATACCTTCAAGCAACATAATGATTAATGAAAGTTAGGAATGGTTGAGATAATTTAGCGAATTGCCCAAGAATTGGCGAATCAAATGAGCATAAATGAGAGGAGCCGACACTTGGTCGACTCCATGGTGAGTGATGTTGTTGGTGTTTAACGGTTAATGGCGAAAGTTGGCAGGGATAGATGCCAACGAATCGCACCGAGACGTATAATGAGCGTTGAGATTACACCAGCGAGTAAAGCCGTTGAGTGGTCATAACCCATGTTTACCGCCATCGTATGGAAGATGCCGCCAATAATACATGCCGTAGCATAGACTTCACTTCTTAATACCATAGGAACTTCGCGAGCCAGCACGTCTCGTATAATGCCACCGCCACAGCCAGTAATAACCCCCATTATCACCGCGACCATCCCAGATGCATTGTAGGCGAGTGCCTTTTCTACTCCTATTCCCACAAACACAGCGAGACCGATGGCATCACAAACGGGTAATACCCACCATGAGAGTCGCTTGGGTCTTCGAATAACAAGCATGGTTAGTAGACACGTAACAAATATCACCCATAAGTAAGTCGTATCTGTTATCCAAAATACGGGAGTGGCACCAAGCGCCATGTCTCGGATTGTTCCGCCACCTATAGCAGTCACACTGCCGAGCACGATAACGCCGAATGGATCCATTTTTAAACGGCCCGCCAGTAATACGCCAGAGATAGCGAAAACAGCGGTACCGAACAAATCGATCATATAAAGCAGCATGGAGTCCATGTTACTTAGTACCTTTAAATAGTGTGAGAAAAAATGGGCGGAAATTGTACGGTATTTGCCACGAAATCGTTAGCGTTTTTGACGAACGCTTTTAAAGTGCTCACACACTTCCTTGATCGCGTTCAATGTGCGTGGTGTCGGACGGTTAATCCAATCAGAGTTTAGGGACCAGATGTGTTTGTTTTTAAGAGCAAGAAGCTCATTACTCCACTCAGCCCACATACCATCGTTACTCATTGCGTGACGAGAAGTAAAAATAACCTCTGGCTGGCGAGTAATGACTTGCTCGATGCTAACTTGAGGATAAGGCGCGCTAGATGCGGCGAAAATGTTCTCACCACCGCAAAAAGTAAAGACTTCACTTGGCCAGTTCTTTCCGGCGACAGTGATGATAGGCTTTTCACTCAACTGATAAAAGTAACTAACTTTCTCGTTCGAGTTGTACTGTTCTTTTAGTGTACTCAGCTGCGTTCTAAAATCTTCAGCGGCTTTTTTTCCTACTTGTGGAGTTTCGCTGTATTGGCTGAGTTGCTCGATATTATTGGCGATATCTTCTAATGAACCTGTAGTGGAGTAATAGATAGGAATACCGAACTGTTTAATTTTCTCCAACTCTTTAGCGGGGTTTCCGGCTGGCCAAGCAATCACTAAGTCCGGCTGAAGAGCAATAATGCGCTCTAATTTAATTCCTTGATAATTTGAGACTCTTTCTAGCTGCTTTGCCTGTTCTGGATAATCGCTCATTTCGCTGACAGCAACAAGCTGCTCTCCTAGCCCTGCTGCAAAGGCAATTTCGGTGGCATGTGGAGCTAAACTTATAATGCGTTGAGCGGGTTGAGCGAAGGTCGCTGTCGAAACAAACAGCGTTAATGCGAAGCATAATTTATTCATCATAATCCTTGATAAATTATTCCTAAAAGCAAACTTTGGATTGCGATCCAAGCCAGGACGCGCCAAACGAGCAGCGTATGTATTTGTGAAAGGTGAATAGCCGATGGCGCAATGCGCCCACCGATTTTTGCGCGCTCTGCACGCACACCTTGATAGATAGCAGGGCCGCATAAAGACAGTTGTAGTTTGTGTCCGATAGTACATAACACCCAGCTAGGTCCTGGTAAGGGCCAAGACTTCGCTTGCTGTTGTATTCCAGAGAGCACATTACTTGTATTCTTTCCGGCAGCTAAAAGTATGGCAAAGAGACGAAGTGGAATAATATCCAGAGTAGCAACCAGTTGAATCACAGGTTTACCAAAGGGCAAATATTGGCGTCGGCTAGGGGACCACACTCGCGCTAATTCTGTTGTGAGTCGATACATTAACGCACCAATACCACCTGTTAGTGCGTACCAAAATAGCACGCCGATCACGTTGCGGCTGTATCCCATAATCAGGGTTTCTGAGCCAGCTTTACCTATGCCAACGATCGAGAGGCTACCAGTATCGCGATTAAGATATGGTCTCAGTAATGCTCGACACTGAGCTTTGTCTTCCGAAGAGATACTTGTGACGAGCTGTTTCGTTAACGTTTCGCTGTTGCGCCAGTCTAGCGCAATGATCAATAGAACCAGTTCATATAAAGGGATTTGCCAAACAAATGGCTTTACTGCAATCAGTAATATCAAGCAAGGAAACAGCATCAAGCCTAGTGCAAGACTGCCTGAGATTACACTCTGTGAGTAATTGTGATTATTGTTCACTTTGTTAGCTAGCTGCTCTGCTAGCTTTCGCCATAAAGTGATGGGGTGCGCTGAATGGGGGATTGGCACTAAAAGGTGCAAGATCAGTGCACCCCACATAATGAGGAGCGCACCGTTGGCATAAAATGACTGAAAAACTTCTTCCATGAATGAGTCGTTTACTTAATGAGTTCCAGCATTTTGAATACCATTTCGGAAGAGCTTTTTGCTGCTAGAGGCAGGAACTCATCAAAGCTCATTGGTGATTCTTTATCAGCGACATCAGAGATTGCACGCACAACAACAAACGGTGTGTTGAATTGGTGACAAGTTTGAGCGATAGCAGATGCTTCCATTTCTACAGCGATAACAGACGGAAAGTGTTTACGAATAAACTCTTGACGCTCAGCAGTACAAACAAACGCATCGCCAGTACAAATTAGGCCGCGAACCGCATGAGTGTTTTCCATTTGTGCTAGGGCTTTTTCTGCTAAGTCCATTAGCTTGTCATCCGCTTTGAATGCAGCTGGTTGACCGGCCATTTGGCCAATTTCATAACCAAAAGCGGTTACGTCTGCATCGTGATGACGAACTTCTGTAGAGATAACTACATCGCCAAGGTTTAAGCTTGAATCGAAACCGCCAGCAGAGCCTGTGTTAATCACAACGTCTGGTTGGTATTCATCAAGAAGGATTGTCGTGCCCACTGCCGCTGCAACTTTACCGATGCCCGATTGTAGTACGACGACTTCGACATCGTTAATTTGACCAGAGAAAAACGTACAACCTGCTTTATTTACAGTTTTGCAGTTTGTAATTGCTTGCTTCAGGATGGTCACTTCTTGTTCCATCGCACCGATGATACCAACTTTCATAACACTCTCTTTAGGTAAATATTTTAGTTGGCCGAGAGTATAGCACTCCCCGTTGGCAGTTTTCTATTTGATGAGCTTAGCTTGAGTGAGCTTTTCTCGTAATTGATCGGCGCGCTTTCTGTTTACGCCAAAGTCAGAGTAGCCCACACGAGATTCCGAGCGCACAATCAGTTGGTCTCCTGCTATTTTTAGTTCGAGGTCATCCACGAAGCGCATGATTTTAGATGTGCACTCGATACGAAGGTAGTTGCTTTCTTTCACCGCGGTTTTCGCGCCTGGCAGTTCAAGCGCAACTTGCTCAATAGCGTCGATGTTCGCTGAATCAACTAAGATAAATGGCGTTAGGTTGTATTTTTCTCGCGTGTCTTGGGTGGAGACGCAGTTTGGTTTGTCACCACAAGGTGATTGAGAACGATCCGTCATGGTTGTGACTCCTTGGCTACAAGCGGTTAAGCCGAGCAAAGTAATGGAAAGGAGAGCGGCTTTTTTCATTATATTTACTCTTATAATTTTGTTTCTAATTATATGGATACAAAAGAAAAAGGATCCAATAACAGGACCCTTTTTGTGAGGTTAGCTGAGATTAAACTTCGAGGTAATCGAGAATGCCTTCTGCCGCTTTTCGTCCTTCATCAATTGCGGTTACGACAAGATCAGAACCTCGTACCGCATCGCCGCCCGCGAAGATCTTTTCATTGCTGGTCTGGAATTGGAACTCTTGCTTCGCAGGGGCTTTGATACGACCCCATTGATCCAAATCGACATCAAACGGTGCTAACCAGTCCATTTTGTGCGGCTGGAAACCAAACGCCATGATAACAACGTCTGCTGGTAGAACGTGCTCGCTGCCTTCAACGGGCTCTGGGCGTCGGCGACCCGCTTCATCAGGTTCACCAAGTGCGGTTTTCACCACTTTGACCCCCGAGACTTTGCCTGACGCATCCACTTCAACTCCCAAAGGCTGAAGGTTGAACATGAACTTCACGCCTTCTTCCTTTGCGTTTTTTACCTCGCGACGAGAGCCCGGCATGTTGGCCTCATCACGACGATAAGCACAAACTACATTGGAGGCACCTTGGCGAATTGAGGTACGAACGCAGTCCATTGCTGTATCACCACCACCCAGTACGACGACTTTCTTTCCTGCCATATCGATAAAGGGTTGGTTACTCTCAAGATCCATGACTTTGTAGGTGTTCGAAACTAAAAATGGCAGCGCGTCATACACACCCGGTGCATCTTCATTATCTAGACCTGCACGCATGTATTTATAGGTGCCAACGCCCAAGAAAACAGCATCGTATTCATCAAGCAGCTCTTGCATTTGGACATCTTTGCCTACTTCCATGTTCATGCGGAACTCGACGCCCATTTCAGTGAACACACGGCGGCGGTTTTCCATCACGCCTTTTTCAAGCTTGAAGGAAGGAATACCGAAGGTCAGAAGGCCTCCAATTTCAGGGTAGCGGTCAAACACGACTGGCTTAACGCCATTGCGCACTAGGATATCCGCGGCAGCCAAGCCAGCTGGGCCTGCTCCAATGATTGCGACCTTTTTATCGGTCCACTCCACCTTGGACATATCTGGCTTCCAGCCCATTTCAAACGCTTTGTCGGTAATGTACTTTTCTATGTTACCGATGGTGACGGCACCAAAGTCATCATTAAGCGTGCATGAACCTTCACATAGGCGGTCTTGAGGACAAACGCGCCCACATACTTCCGGTAGGCTGTTGGTTTGATGCGATAGTTCAACCGCTTCAAGAATACGACCTTCATTGGCAAGTTTTAACCATTGAGGGATGTAGTTGTGGACTGGGCATTTCCATTCACAATATGGGTTGCCACAATCTAAGCAGCGATCCGCTTGTGCAGTCGCCTGTTGTTTAGTGAACGGTTCATAGATTTCAACGAACTCGATCTTACGAACTTTGATAGGCTTTTTCGCAGGATCTACACGCTGCACATCGATAAATTGATAAACGTTCTGGCTCATGATTCAAACATCCTCCATGATTACTGTGCTTGAACACGCAGCTCTGCGGCACTGCGGCTCTGGTGACCAAGTAGCGTGCGAAGATCTGCCGCTTGTGGTTTCACCAAATAGAACTTTGGAATCCATTCATCAAAGTTCGCCAAAATATTTTCAGCATGACTCGACCCTGTTTCTTCAAGGTGTTCCGCAATTAGGCCACGCAAATGTTCTTGGTGGATGTAAAGATCGGACAATGAGATGGCTTCGACAGACTCAGTATTAACTCGACCTTCAAAGCTTTGGTTCTCATCCAGAACATAGGCAAAGCCTCCAGTCATACCCGCGCCAAAGTTCACACCTGTCGCACCAAGAATGGCAACAATACCGCCAGTCATGTACTCACAAGCGTTATCGCCAGCACCTTCAATGACGGCTATCGTACCTGAGTTTCGTACGCCGAAACGCTCACCTGCTTTACCGGCTGCAAATAGTTTACCGCCGGTCGCGCCGTACAGACAGGTGTTACCAATGATGGTTGCTTCATTACACTTAAATGCAGTGCCAAGGTGAGGTTTGATAACCACTTTACCACCCGCCATGCCTTTGCCCACGTAGTCGTTCGCATCGCCCGTGAGGTAAAGCTCTACACCACCTGCGTTCCAAACACCAAAGGACTGGCCTGCGGTGCCGTCAAGATAGATTTTGATAGGGGAAGCCGCCAACCCTTGGTTGCCATAGCGTTTTGCTATTTCGCCAGATAAGCGTGCACCAACAGAACGATCAGTGTTGATGACATTGTAGAAGAAACTTGCCGATTGACTGTTTTCGACCGCATGCATGGCATCATCAACGATCTTTTGGTTGAGCTCAGCTTTATCAAACGGTTTGTTTGGCTCTGTCCAAAATAGCGGATGGCCCTCAGGTGATACTGGAGCTTCTAGAATATTGGATAGATCCAGCTTGGTCTGTTTCGCTGTAAATCCCTCTACTGCCTCAAGTAAATCGGTACGACCAATCAAGTCCGTCAGCTTTTCAACGCCAAGTTCGGCGAGTAATCCGCGCACTTCGTCTGCCAGGCCGATGAAGTAATTCATCACCATTTCTGGTAGACCTTTGAAGTATTCTTTACGCAGTGTCTCGTCTTGAGTCGCAACCCCAGTTGCACAGTTGTTGAGGTGACAAATTCGTAGGAACTTACAACCCATAGCGACCATTGGCGCAGTACCAAAACCGAAGCTTTCTGCACCTAAAATTGCGGCTTTAACTACGTCTAAACCAGTCTTTAGACCACCGTCTACCTGTAGGCGGATCTTATGACGCAGACCATTAGCAACCAGAGCTTGTTGTGTCTCTGCCAACCCCAACTCCCAAGGGCTACCAGCGTATTTTACCGAAGTTAATGGGCTTGCTGCGGTACCACCGTCGTAACCCGAAATGGTAATAAGATCAGCGTAAGCCTTGGCTACACCCGTTGCGATGGTGCCGACACCTGGCTCGGAGACGAGTTTTACCGAAACCAGCGCATTCGGGTTGACTTGTTTAAGGTCGAAGATCAGCTGGGCCAAATCTTCAATCGAATAGATATCGTGATGCGGAGGAGGGGAGATCAGAGTCACGCCTTGTACCGAATAACGCAGTTTTGCGATTTCTGCGGTGACTTTGTGTCCTGGTAGCTGTCCACCTTCACCCGGTTTCGCACCTTGTGCCACCTTGATTTGCAGTACATCCGCATTAGTTAGGTAATGCGGCGTTACACCAAATCGGCCAGAAGCAATCTGTTTGATACGTGAGTTACGCTCAGTACCGAAACGGCGAGGATCTTCACCGCCTTCACCCGAGTTAGAGTAACCACCAAGACGGTTCATCGCCGTTGCAAGTGCTTCATGCGCTTCTGGGCTAAGTGCGCCAATGGACATTGCCGCTGAGTCAAAGCGTTTGAACAGTTCAGTGCGTGGTTCTATTTGCTCAAGTGGCAGCGGTGAGTCTGATTTTTTCAGCGACATTAAGTCACGCAGCATGGCAACAGGGCGTTGGTTTACCTGCTTAGCAAAGCTCTGATAGTCCTTACTTTCGCCAGATTTAACGGCCTGTTGCAGCGTGCCGACAACATCCGGGTTGTAAGCATGATACTCACCTCCATGGACGTACTTTAACAAGCCGCCATGATCAATCGATTTGCGTTTCGCCCATGCTTTACGAGATAAGTTTGTAAGATCTTGTTGGAAGTCGTCAAAATTCGCGCCTTCAATTCGAGTTGTGACGCCTTTAAAACACAGATCGACCACATCTTGGCTCAAGCCAACTGCTTCAAACAGTTGTGAGCAGCGGTAAGAGGCGATGGTTGAGATCCCCATTTTCGACATGATCTTGTACAGGCCTTTGTTGATGCCGTATTGGTAGTTTTGCATCACATCACGGTAGTCTTTCTCTAGTGCTTTATCATCAATCAGTTTACCTAACGCTTCATAAGCAAGGTATGGGTAAACCGCAGTGGCACCAAAACCAAGTAAGACGGCAAATTGGTGTGGATCACGGGCTGTTGCGGTCTCAACAACAATGTTGGCATCGCAACGTAAGTTCGCGTCAATCAGACGAGTTTGAACGGCGCCGACTGCCATTGCTGCCGGAATTGGTAACTTACCTTTGACCAAGGCTCTGTCCGAAAGAACCACTAAAACCGTGCCTTCACGAACGACTTGCTCTGCTTGCTCACACAGATCATTAATGGCTTGTTTAAGATCTTTTTGTTGTGGGTCGTAGTTGATATCGAGAATGGTATTACGGTAATGATCGTCACTCAGCCCTAGTAGTTGCTGCATGTCTGAATAGAGCAGTACTGGAGAATCAAAGGTTACACGATGCGCGTGGCCATCGGTTTCACAGAAGACGTTCATCTCCTGGCCGATGCTGGTCGCTAGCGACATGACGTGTTTCTCACGCAGCGGATCGATTGGTGGGTTGGTGACCTGCGCGAACTTCTGACGGAAGTAATCAGTCACCAAGCGCTCTTTCGAAGAAAGAACCGCCATCGGGGTGTCATCACCCATCGAACCGACGGCTTCTTGCCCCATATCACCGAGGACACGCAATACTTGATCGACTTCTTCATTGCTCATGGCAAACTGCTTTTGATAAGTCTTAAGCAAGTCTTCATCAAAGCTGCGCTCACCTACTTGATCTTCAGGCAGCTGAGAGAACGGTGTTAGTTTGCGAACGTTGTTCTCCATCCATTCGCGATAAGGGTGACGAGATTTCAGGTCATTATCGATCTCGCTAGACTGCCAAAGCTTACCTTTACGAGTGTCGATGACGAGCAATTCCCCCGGACCTACACGACCTTTTTTGGCAACTTCATCTGGGGCGTAATTCCAAATCCCTACCTCAGATGCCAGAGTGATCAGCTTGTCTTTGGTAATTACATAACGCGCAGGACGTAGACCGTTTCGGTCTAGGTTACAAGCAGCATAACGACCATCGGACAGTACGATACCTGCTGGGCCATCCCATGGTTCCATGTGTTTGGAGTTGAAATCGTAAAACGCACGCAAATCCGGATCCATATCCGGGTGGTTTTGCCATGCTGGCGGTACGAGCATACGCATGGCACGGAAGATATCCATGCCGCCAGCTAAGAAGAGATCTAGCATATTATCTAAGCTAGACGAGTCTGAGCCTGTCTCGTTCACAAACGGTGCTGCAGTTTGTAGGTCAGGCAGCAGTGGTGACGAGAACTTATAAGCACGAGCGCGTGCCCATTGTCGGTTACCTTCAATGGTATTGATCTCACCATTATGAGCAAGGTAGCGGAACGGTTGAGCTAATGGCCAACGCGGTTGAGTGTTGGTAGAAAAACGCTGGTGGAACAGACAGATAGCAGATTCCATACGTAGATCGGCAAGATCAAGATAAAAGCGCGGTAAGTCCGCAGGCATGCATAGGCCTTTGTACACCAAAACTTGAGTCGATAAGCTACAGATGTAGAAATCCGGATCTTCGGTGATTTGTTTCTCGATGCGACGGCGTGCGATGTAGAGACGACGTTCAATGTCGCGTTCGCGCCAACCTGCCGGTGCAGAGACAAAGACTTGCTGAATATTTGGAAGCGAGTTGGCCGCAATTGGACCGAGTACTTCTGAATTAGTTGGTACTTCACGCCAACCAGCCACAGTTAGCGTCTCTTGCGCCAGTTCTTTGTTGACGATGTCTTTAGCGAGTTGAGCTTTGACTGGATCTTGGTTGAAGAAAATCATCCCTACGGCGTATTGCTTGCCAAGGTTGAAACCATTTTCTTCGGCAATAAGACGTAAATAGGAATCGGGCTTTTGTAATAGAAGACCACAACCATCACCAGTTTTACCATCGGCGGCGATACCACCACGGTGAGTCATGCGGTCAAGTGCAGAAATTGCTGTACGTACCAGCTTGTGGCTTTGTTCGCCTTCCATATGCGCGATCAAGCCAAATCCACAGTTGTCTTTCTCAAGACTTGGATCATAAAGAGCCATTGCAATTCTCCCTTTGCTTATCCGTCATCCCGACAGATATATCAACACTGCTTACGTTGATATCGATGACTAACTATGCGTCATCTTTATATCTTTATGTATAATTATTCAGTAAAAGTTGTGAAATATTTAACATTTTTTGAGTGTTTTATTTTCATCAACTTCACAAGCTATAGCTTATTGTAAAAAAGGTCAAGTTATTAGTGGATCATCACGTGAATATACGATTTACCATTTAATAAGCTAAAATAGTTTAATAATTTCAAATAGATAGAAAATTGATTGTTACAAAAAAGTAACATTTGATTCTGTGGGAGATAAAAAAGACCAGCATAAAATGCTGGTCAAAATAGAAAGATTGGAAGGAATTGTTTTCTTTCTTCACCGATAGCCATCGATATTGCTGATGGCTATTAGGCAATTGAAAGAGAGAAGCATGACTGCTTCGTTAAGCAGAAAGCATCAGTGAATCTGCTTTTGCTTCTAGGTTTGTGCCACCCATTAGGTAATCATCGATAGCACGGGCACAT
This sequence comes from Vibrio sp. Vb0888, assembly GCF_033338835.1. NCBI lineage: Bacteria > Pseudomonadati > Pseudomonadota > Gammaproteobacteria > Vibrionales > Vibrionaceae > Vibrio > Vibrio sp. Vb0888. Next base: position 57,567 of record NZ_JAWOTL010000012.1, on the reverse strand, counting down.
TCGCGGCCTTCATTGATACAACGAACCACCAAAGATTGGCCTGTTCGCATATCACCAGCAGCAAATACGCCTTCTTGGTTAGTAGCAAAATCTTGAGTTGCTACGTTACCGCGATCGTCTAGTGCGATATCCAGTTGAGCAAGTACGCCTGTTGGTTCAGGGTGTAGGAAGCCCATCGCTAGAAATGCCATATCACACGGAATCACTCGCTCGCTGCCTTCAACTTCTTTGAAGCCTGGACGCTCGCCTGGTTTCGCATCTTGCCAAACGATATCAGCCAAACGAAGACCAGTAACTTCACCTTTGTCATTGCCGATGAACTCTTTGGTGAGGATGTTCCAGTGACGATCGACACCTTCCTCATGAGATGTCGAAGTACGCAGGATCATTGGATATTGAGGCCAAGGCATATTGGCAGGACGCTTTTCTGGTGGAATCGGCATGATTTCCACTTGAGTTACACTTGCTGCGCCGTGACGGTTTGATGTTCCCACACAGTCTGAACCCGTATCACCACCACCGATAACCACAACATGTTTACCCGCAGCGTGAATTTCTTCCGTTTTCAGGTCCATGTTATTGGCGCGACGGTTGTTTTGACCTAGGAATTCCATCGCGAAGTGAACGCCTTTTAGTTCACGACCCGGAACGGGCAAATCACGTGGAACCGTTGAGCCACCGGTTAGTAGAACCACATCGAACTCTTGACGCAGCTGCTGAGCATTCACATCAACACCAACATGTTGGTTAACTTTGAATTCAATACCCGCTTCTGCCATTAGGTTGATCTTACGATCAATCACATCCATACCCAGTTTGAAATCTGGGATACCAAAACGTAGCAGACCGCCTACTTTCTCGTCTCGCTCGAATACCGTCACAGTATGACCAGCGCTGTTTAGCTGCTCTGCTGCCGCAAGGCCAGCAGGGCCCGAACCGATGATCGCAACGGTTTTGCCAGTTCGAGAGCGTGGTGTTTTTGGTTTGGCGTACCCTTCACGATACGCCGTTTCCACGATGGTTTTCTCGATATTACAGATAGTGATTGGATCTTGGTTGATACCAAGTACACAAGCACTTTCACACGGAGCAGGGCAAACACGACCAGTGAACTCTGGGAAGTTATTGGTTGAGCTTAGAATGTTCCATGCTTCTTCCCAGCTATCACGATAAACCGCGTCGTTAAACTCTGGGATGATGTTACCGATAGGGCAGCCGTTATGACAAAACGGCACACCACAATCCATACAACGAGAAGCTTGAGTATTGATTTTGTCACCAAACTCCTCGTTCAGGACGAACTCTTTGTTGTTCTTAATGCGTTCAGCTGGGTCGATCTTCTGTGGTAGTTCACGACCATGCTCTAAAAATCCAGTAGGCTTACCCATTATACGGCCTCCACTTGAGTTTCGTTTCCTTGAGACTGTGCTTCAGCTTTACGCTTTTGAAGAACCGCTTTGTAGTCACGCGGCATTACCTTAACCATAGAGGCTAGGCTTGCTTCAAAGTTGTCTAGGAAAGACTGAGCGACTTCACTTCCTGTGAATTGAACATGCTTAGTTAGCATGTCGAGTAATAGATCTCTGTCTTCTTGCTCGATTGGATCTAGGTCTACTAGCTCTGGGTTCAGTTTTGACTCAAAGTCACCTGATCTATCCCATACGTAAGCCACGCCGCCACTCATACCAGCGGCAAAGTTACGACCTGTTGAACCAAGGATGATGGCTGCACCGCCAGTCATGTATTCACAACCGTGGTCACCGACGCCTTCTACTACTACTTTCGCGCCTGAGTTACGAACACAGAAACGTTCACCAGCCATACCGCGAATGAAAGACTCACCCGAGGTTGCACCGTAGAAACACACGTTACCAACCACGATGTTGTCTTCCGCGACAATGCTTGATTTTGCATCTGGGTAAAGTACTAAGGTACCGCCAGATAAGCCTTTACCCCAGTAGTCGTTCGCGTCGCCTTCTACTTCGAACTTCACGCCCTTAGTTAGGAATGCGCCGAATGACTGACCCGCAGAACCTTTGAACTTCACGTTCATTGGCTGAGGTAGACCGGCATCTTTGTACACTTTCGAGATTTCGTTCGACAACATGGTACCTGCAGAGCGGTCCGTGTTGACGATAGGGAACTCGGTATTCACCGCTTCGCCTTTCTCTAGTGCAGGGATAGCTGCTTGAATCAGCTTACGGTCTAGCACTTCTTCCAGGTTGTGGTTCTGTTGAGCTTGGTTGAATACACCATCAGCTTCACGTGGTTGCTCAACGTGGAGAACAGGAGACAGATCTAGGTTCTTGTATTTCCAGTGAGAAATGTCTTGGCGAATCTTCAGCTTCTGACCTTGACCGACCATCTCATCGATAGTGCGGAAGCCAAGTTCAGCCATGATTTCACGTAGACCTTGTGCCATGTATTGGAAGAAGGTTACGACGTCTTCTACGCGGCCATCAAAGCGCTCGCGAAGTGTCTTATTTTGAGTCGCGATACCAACAGGACAGGTGTTCTTATGACACTTACGCATCATAATACAACCTTCAACCACCAAGGCTGCGGTTGCCACGCCCCATTCTTCTGCACCGAGTAGTGTTGCCACTGCAAGGTCGCGAGGTGTCTTCATCTGACCATCCGCTTGAACCACGATACGGTTACGTAGACCGTTCTTCAGTAGCGTTTGGTGCGTTTCTGCCAAGCCAAGTTCCCAAGGAAGACCTGTATGGCGGATTGAAGACATTGGTGATGCACCTGTACCGCCGTCGAAACCTGCGATTAGTACAACGTCCGCTTTCGCTTTCGCTACACCAGAAGCGATCGTACCTACGCCTGCTTCTGATACCAGCTTCACGTTTACACGGCCTGCGCGGTTCGCGTTCTTCAAGTCGTAGATAAGCTGAGCCAAATCTTCGATTGAGTAGATATCGTGGTGTGGCGGTGGCGAGATAAGACCAACGCCCGGAGTAGAGTGACGTGTTGCACCGATCCAATCGTCTACTTTATCGCCTGGTAGCTGACCACCTTCACCTGGCTTCGCACCTTGAGCCATTTTGATTTGCAGCTCTTCAGCGTTAGTTAGGTAGTAAGAGGTTACGCCGAAACGACCTGAAGCCACCTGCTTGATTGCAGAGCGTTCCCAATCGCCGTTCTCTTTGCGCTCGAAACGCATTGGGTCTTCACCACCTTCACCAGAGTTCGATTTCGCGCCAAGACGGTTCATCGCAACAGCCAGTGTGGAGTGTGCTTCGTAAGAAATAGAACCGAATGACATAGCACCCGTCGCGAAGCGTTTCACGATGCTGTCAATTGGCTCGACTTCGTCGATAGAGATAGAACCGGCTGGATTCTTAATGAATTCTAGCTGGCTACGCAGAGTTACCGCGTTGTCACCTTGTTTATCTACGGCTGTCGCGTATTGCTTGAACTGATCGTAGTTCTTGTTGCGCGTAGACTCTTGCAGTAGAGAAATAGTCTCTGGGTTGAATAGGTGCTTTTCACCACGCTGTTTCCATTGGTAAACACCACCAACATCCAGCATTTGAATTGGGATTTCGCGTTGTGGGTAACCGATGCGGTGACGGATCAGCACTTCTTTGGCGATATCATCAAGGGTGAGACCTTGGATACGAGAAACCGTACCAGTGAAGTATTTGTCTACCACGGATTTGTGGATGCCCAAGGCTTCGAAGATTTGTGCGCCATGGTACGACTGTAGCGTCGAGATACCCATCTTCGAGAAGATCTTCAGAAGACCGCCATTAATCGCTTTACGGTAGTTGTTGAACAGATCGCGCGGGTTCGCTTCTGGATCCAACTTCTTCGTACGTTGAAGTTCAATGATGGTTTCAATCACTAGGTAAGGGTTAACCGCATTCGCACCGTAACCAAGTAGCGTTGCAAAGTGGTGCGTTTCACGCGCGTCACCAGTTTCAACCACGATGTCACACTTCGCACGTAGACCTTTACGGATCAAGTGGTGGTGCACTGCGCCAACAGCCAGCATTGCTGGGATCGCCGCGTGGTTTGAATTCACTGCGCGGTCAGTGAGTAGGATGATTGAATAACCATCGATAACCGCGTCTTCTGCGTATTGGCAGATACGTTTTAATGCACGCTCAAGTTTGCCTTGATCTTCACTAGCTTGGAATACGATATCCAACGTTTTCGCTTGTAGGTGCTCGTTATCGATCGCACGCAGTTTTTCAAGCTCAGAGTTGGCTAGAACAGGCGATTCCAATTCTACTTTCTGACAGTGAAGTGGTGTTTCAGTCAGAAGGTTTTGGTCTTTACCCAAGTAAGTGTTCAGCGACATAACCATACGCTCACGGATCGGGTCGATCGGTGGGTTAGTTACCTGTGCGAACAGCTGCTTGAAGTAGTTTGAAAGATGTTGAGACTGATGAGATAGAACCGCAAGAGGCCAGTCGGCACCCATTGCTGATAATGGCTCTTTCGCATCATTCGCCATTGGAACGATGATTTCGTTCACTTCTTCAGTGCTTACGCCAAACGCTTGTTGGCGGTGTAGAAGGTGTTCTGGCTTAGGTTGGCTGAACTGGTTGCTCGCATCTGGCAGCTTCTTCAAGCTCAGTAGGTTTTCTTCTACCCACTTCTCGTAAGGCTGTGCCGTTGCGATGGTGTCTTTCACTTCTTCATCAGAGATGATTCGACCTTGTTCTAGGTCTGCAACGAAGATACGACCCGGTTGTAGACGACCACGGAACTCTACGTTCTCTGGTTCAATATCCACAACACCAGATTCAGATGCCATCACTAGGAAGTTATCTTTGGTCACTGTGTAGCGAGAAGGGCGCAAACCGTTACGGTCTAGTGTCGCACCAACTTGAACACCATCAGTAAAACATACTGAAGCAGGACCATCCCATGGCTCCATGATGTTCGCGTGGTACTGATAGAACGCGCGACGTTTAGGATCCATGTTTTTGTTTTCTTGCCATGCTTCCGGGATCATCATCATCAATGCGTGTGGCAGGCTGCGACCAGAAAGAACTAGGAGCTCAAGTGCCATATCGAAGTTAGATGAATCCGAGCTGCCTTCCTGACAGATTGGAAGAAGCATGTCGATTTCAGCCTGAGTAAACAGGTCTGATTCTAGGATTGCTTCACGGGCTTTCATCCAGTTCAAGTTACCGCGAACTGTATTGATTTCACCGTTGTGGGCAATGTAACGGAAAGGCTGTGCAAGACGCCATTTCGGGAAGGTATTGGTAGAGAAACGAGAGTGTACCAGCGCCAGTGCAGTCACCATGGTCGGGTTTTGTAGATCAAGGAAGTACTGAGGTACTTGCTCGGTCGTTAACTGACCTTTGTATACCAATGTCTTGTAAGACATGGAGTTAATGTAGAAGTCGTCACCAATGTTCGAAACGCTTTCTAGGCAAACACGTACAGTATAGTTACGAAGTACGTACAGTTTGCGCTCTAGCTCTTCAGGCGTGATGCCAGGGCCGCCGTAGATAAACACGTGCTCAAATTGAGGCTCTGTGCTTAGAGGGTCGGCACCAATCATGGAGTTGTCGGTTGGTAATACGCGGTAGCCGATAACTTCAAGGTCTAGACGCTGTGCGTTGCGTTCTAGAATGTCACGGCATTGTTCGCGTTTGTATTCGTCTTTCGGGAAAAGAACGACACCAACACCATACTTTTCAAACGAAGGCAGTTTAATGCCTAGCTTAACGGCTTCTTCTAATAGGAATTCATGAGGTTTTTGTAGCAAGATACCCGCACCGTCACCGCTGCATGGGTCACAACCTTGACCACCACGGTGTTCCATGCGAGCCAGCATATCCAATGCTTGAGTCACTACTTCATGAGATTTACGGTTTTTAAGGTGAGCAACAAAACCGATACCACAAGCGTCATGCTCCAGTTCCGGAGTGTACAGACCCTGTGGATTTTGCTCTCTATCTACCATAGATACATCCTTCCAGTTCAATGTCGACGCAAAAGTACCGGGCAGCAAATACTACCTAGACTATTGATTACGTCTTGTCCTTTATATTTATTATCGCCACCGATCTAGGTTGACCGGTCTTGATTCCTTTCCGTATCTCGCAGGAAAAGTTTTGCGAGAAAAACAATCCTTGGTGGTATCCCTTTATTTATTATCACTATCTAGTGATTTATATAGGTAGGAGTGGGATAACACCGACAAATCCCGCAGTGTGCTTTGTAATAAAAGTCACAAAAATAACGGGGTTGTGTAAGTATCCTACAATTTTGTCACTTCAGAATGCAATGAAAAAGTCGGCGTTGTGACCCAATTTTTTCGTTTAATTATGCATTTTTAGTTTAACATTTACGCAACATGAACGATTTTTGTCTTTAATTATGCAAGTTTATTGATTTTGACCTGCATGATGGGTGTTTGAATTGATTAATATTGTGTGTTTTTTCTTGCAGGGATGTAATTTATTTACACAGATCGTAGTGAGATTGATTACGATTTATTGTTGGTGAGAATTTATGCAGTTACATGAGTTGGTCAATACAATCGGCCAAGATCTTCAGCGTCGATACGGTGAAAAGGTTCATAAGTTAACATTGCACGGTGGATTTAGTTGCCCTAACCGCGATGGCACGATTGGGCGGGGAGGATGTACATTTTGCAATGTGGCTTCGTTTGCAGATGAAGAAGTCCAGATAAAAAGCATTCACGAACAGTTAAAAGATCGCGCAGGTGAAATTCACAGAGCGAAGAAGTATCTCGCTTATTTTCAGGCCTACACCAGTACCTATGCAGAAGTACAAGTTCTCAAAAACATGTATGAGGAAGCACTAAAGGCTGCAGACATGGTTGGTCTTTGTGTGGGGACGCGTCCGGATTGCGTCCCTGATGCGGTATTGGATTTACTGTCGGGCTATGTACAGCAAGGTTATGAAATTTGGCTAGAACTAGGTCTTCAAACCGCCAACAACGACACCCTCAAACGTATCAATCGTGGTCATGACTTTGAGTGTTATGCCGAAATCACTAAGCGTGCTCGAACACTCGGAATCAAGGTTTGTACTCACTTAATTGTGGGTTTACCCAAAGAAACCCGCGCCGAAAATATTGAAACGCTGCAAAAAGTGTTGGCCGTGGGAACGGATGGCATCAAGTTACATGGCTTGCATATTGTCGAAGGTAGCACCATGGCGAAAGCTTGGCGTGCTGGAAAGCTAGAAGCCCCTGAATTAGAAGAATATGTTGCGATCGCCAGAGAAATGATTCGTATGACACCACCAGATGTGATTTATCATCGCGTTTCATCAGCAGCCAGGAGGCCCACGTTATTATCGCCTCTGTGGTGTGAAAACCGTTGGCTAGCGATGACGGAAATTGGTCGAGATCTCAGTGCTCATGGTGCTCAAGGGAGCCTTACGGGGAATGCCTTTATCTATACTAAACCGGAATTAATAGCAGATCGCTCAATAAATAACTGATATATTTTAACCAGTGTTCTTTGAAGGTTTAAACGATGGATCAGTTACTCAATTGGCTTTGGGGTGGTCAAGGCGGTTATGGCTATGTCGTCTTGTTGTTAATCGCAGGCGTGTGCGCGTTAGCACTGATCTATTTGCACTTTCAGACATCACTTAAGCAACTAGTAACGGATTCTCCCTATCCAGTCATAGTGGTGGACACTAGCCATGCTCAGCTCTTGCTATCTAACCAGGCTGCGATGCAGTTGTTAGGCATTCGCTCTTTGGGAACGGGGTATTTGTATCCTGCTTTATTCGATATTCATGAGCTTGAGCAGTTTCTCGATCGCTTCTCTAGTCGTCATTTTCGTCAGCAGGCTTTTGACTGGCGACTATCTGATAGTGAATCTATTAAAGTGGAGCTGTCAGGCAGAAAGAGTTTATTGCGCAATCATCGAGTTTGGATTCTTTATGCTCAGCCATATCAAGCCACTCACCAAGAGCAGCAACAAGAACTTGCCCAATTAATCATCGCACGTTCGGCATTAGACTCACTTTCAGAGCTGATTTGTACCCAAGACCGCCAAGGCAATCTATTAACGACCAATCGAGCATTTGATCAATTCTGGCAAGGGCGAAGGGAAGAAGCTTGCGCATCCAAGGCCTTGGGTGAGATGACCAGAAAAAGCGAACGTAAATGGACAACGGATCCACAAGGTCGAAGTTGCTTATTGGAAGTCAATCAAAACTCTCTTGTTTCGCCGAGTGGTGAGCTTATCGGTACGCTGTCTATTAGTCATGACGTGACTGAATGGCACAAGATGCAACAGAATCTGCGAGATGAAATGGAGCGTCGCAAAGATACAGAGGTGGCGCTAGCGCAAAGAGATACTATCTTACAAACGATTCTGGATGCCAGTCCGGACTCTATTGGTATTTTCAATGAGAACATGGTCTATCAAGCGTGTAATCAGCCTTTTGTTAAGGCGTTAGGCATTTCAAAAATTTCTGATTTGATAGGTAAGCGCCTCCAAGACGTGATTCCTAAAGAGATGTACGCGCGCTTAGCAGACAGTGACTTAGAAGCATTACGCCAGTTAGAGCCAGTTCGATACATAGATAAAGTCGTGAGTAGTGATGGTAAAAGTACGTGGTTTGATGTGGTGAAATCGCCTTTTAAAGATAAAGCATCAGGAACGAATGGTGTGCTGATCATGGCGCGTGATATTTCTGAGCGTTATCTTGCAGAACAAAAGTTGGAAAAAGCCAACCTAGAGTTAGAAAAATTGAGCTTTATGGATAGCTTAACTCAAGTATCGAACCGACGCCGTTTCGACGAACAACTGCAGGTATTGTGGTACCACCACGCTCGAGAAAAGCTGCCGCTCACCATCATGTTATGTGACATCGACTTTTTCAAAGATTACAACGACTGTTACGGTCACCAACAAGGTGATGAAGCGTTAGTCAGTGTCGCTACCGTGTTTACACAAGTCATCAATCGTTCTTCGGATTGTGTTGCGCGTTATGGTGGCGAGGAGTTTGGTTTTATCTTGCCGAATACCACCACGGAAGGTGCGCGCAACGTAGCACAGCGTATTCATGAGAAAATTCTACAGCTTGATATGGAACACGACAGTTCAGAAGCATCTGAACGCCTTACCGTCAGTATCGGTCTGGTCTCTTACATTCCTCAGCATGGTGATGAACCCGAAATGGGCATCGCTATGGCTGACAGTGCGTTATACCAAGCTAAAGCTGATGGACGTAATCGCACCTGTATTCACCCCAGTTCTTGCTAACGCTTTGTGACCGCTTGCTCTAAGTTGATAGCTGATTGTTTAAATCACCGTATTAAACACGTTAAACTTACAGAAGCCTGTGCGCTCGTTGGTTTATCTTTCTATCTCGTGTCACAAGCGCAGATCGCACCGTGTGTTTTTCACTAATCAAACAGACCTAAATTGCGTTAGGTCGAGTGCATTTACCTGTTTTTCATCATCGAATGGCGCTATCTAGCCACCACCATGGAGTAGTTAATGAAACCCATGAAAAACCTCGCCCAGTATTATGTCGACTTGCTAGTCAAACTGGGGATTGTTCGCTTCTCTATTTTGCTAGCCCTTGCGCTGGTGGCATTAGCTGTTGTGGTGCAGGTAGGGATTACTTTAGCTCTCAAAGGGCGAGTAGATGATATCGATATTGTCCGTTCGGTGTTTTTTGGTCTATTGATCACCCCTTGGGCGGTTTACTTCCTCTCTGTGGTTGTCGATCAACTAGAAGAGTCTCGCCAGCGTTTAACTAAGCTGGTGTCCAAACTGAAGGACATGCGTTCGCGAGATCAAGAGCTGAATTACCAACTTCAACAAAACATTGAAAAGCTTAACCAAGAAATTGAAGAGCGTATTAAAGCGGAAGAAGCACGTGAAGAGGCGATGCAAGACCTCGAAAATGAGGTGTTCCAACGCGAACGTACTCAATTAGAGTTGGCAGAACGTACCGCATTACTGCGTTCATTTATTGATGCCTCACCAGACTTAATTTACTACCGCAATGCGGATGGTGTTTTCTCTGGCTGTAACCGCGCGATGGAAGAGCTAACGGGCAAGAAAGAGCACCAGTTAGTCGGATTAAGCCCTTGGGATGTGTATAGCAAAGAAATCGCCGAGCATATCGTTGATACTGACCAAAAGGTTTTTGCCGATAATCAAGCGATTACTTACGAGCAATGGCTCGAATACCCAGATGGTCGCAAGCATTACTTTGAGCTGCGTAAAGTGCCATTTTACAGCAAAGATGGCCGCCACCTTGGTCTCGTTGGGTTCGGTCGTGATATCACTGAACGTAAGCGCCATGAAGAGTCGTTAGAGAAAGCAAGCCGCGACAAAACTACCTTCATCTCAACCATCAGTCATGAGCTGCGAACGCCGCTGAATGGCATTGTAGGCTTAAGTCGTATGCTTCTAGATAGTCCGTTGACAGAAGAGCAGCGTAAACACATGCAGACCATCAATGTGAGTGCGATTACTCTAGGTAACATCTTCAACGATATTATCGATATGGATAAATTTGATCGCCGTAAGTTAGAACTATTACCTGCGCCACTTAACTTCGAAGACTTCGTCGCAGAGATTGAGAGTATCTCAGCTCTGATGGCGGAACAAAAAGGGTTACGCTTTGACTTAGAACGTTTAAGCGACTTGCCAAAAGCAATTGAAGTGGATGCAACCCGTCTACGTCAGGTGATTTGGAACTTGGTCAGCAACGCAATGAAGTTCACCAAGGAAGGTGGCGTTGTGATGACAGTGAGCGCGGATGTCGAAGACGATTTTGCGACCATTATTATGGAAGTGGAAGACACAGGTATTGGTATCCCAGACGAAGAGCTAGATAAGATCTTTGCGATGTACTACCAAGTGAAATCAGGCAAGGACAACCTGCATGCGGTCGGTACAGGTATTGGTTTGGCGGTATCTAAGCAACTGATCAATATGATGGATGGTGACATTACGGTTACCAGTGAGGAAGGCTTTGGTAGCACTTTTACTGTATCGATCCACGTTCCGATTGTTGAACTAGCTGAGCCAGTCATTGATGCGAAACGCGACAATGTGCGCCTCAACATATTTATGGTCGAAGACATCGAGCTTAACGTAACTGTGGCTAAATCGTTACTAGAGAGCCTAGGGCACTCTGTCACCGTGGCAATGACGGGCCAAGAAGCGTTAGTGAACTTTGTGCCAGAAAAATACGACTTAGCGTTGTTGGATATCCAACTGCCTGATATGACGGGCTTTGATGTCGCCAATTATTACCGCAAGCATTATAACAATCTTCCTCCATTGGTCGCCTTAACTGCTAATGTAATGAAAGATCGTCGTGAATACTTAGATAACGGCATGGATGATGCGATCAGTAAGCCGCTGGCAGTGAATGCTATTCAGTCAGTGATTGATAAATTCTTCGCTCACCAGTTAGAACAACCTAAGGAAGTGGTGAGCGGTCCCGAAACAGTGGAAGAGCCAGTGCCTTCTCCTGTGATTGAGACACATTTGCTCGATATGGATATGTTAGAGTCTTACGTCGACATTGTTGGTGCAAAACCTGTCTACGACAGCATAAAAATGTTTGAAGATATGATGCCAGACTATATCGATGTCTTAGATTCGAACATGACAGCGAAAGATCAAGATGGGATTGTTTCTGAAGCGCATAAAATCAAAGGTGCTGCAGGTTCAATTGGCCTGAAACGTATCCAAAGTGTGGCGCAAAAAGCGCAATCGCCCGATATGCCAGCATGGTGGGAAAACATTTCAGACTGGGTTGAAGAGATCAAAAATGAATACCAAAACGATATTCAAGTCCTCAAAAGTTGGTTGGAACAAAGGAAATAACATGAAAAGAATCGCACCATTGGCATTAGCCATGGCATTGATGGCAGGCTGTAGTTCCGTTCCAAATGTGAATTGGCAACAAAACAGTCAGATTACGATTAATGAGGTTAATGTTGAGCTCAAAAGTAATTTATGGGTGAACCTCATGCCGAATATTGGGGACGTGGAAGAGCAAAGTATTCAAGGTGCACTTTACCTCGAAGGAGATCAGTTACTTCCTGCAAATCTAACGGCAGAAGCTCTTATTATTAAACAGGGGCAAAAAGAGTGGTTGGTGGACAGTGCGTCTTTAGATACTCGAACGCACAGTGAAAGCCGATGGGAGGTGGCGTTCTCGTCTCACATTGATGTGAACACAGAAAAATCGGTTGATATCGCAGTGCTTCTAGACGATGCGGGTAAACAGCGTTGGTTAGTCGAAAAGTACGTGAAGATTAACAAGGTTTATTAACCGCAATGATGTTGCATTAGTCGTTAGACCTAAAACAAAAAGGGCTTGCTCAATGAGCAAGCCCTTTGCATATTAGCGGTTAAATCTAGTCTTCTAGATCGCCACAGAAGCGGTAACCTTCGCCGTGGATAGTGGCGATGATTTCTGGCGTACCTGAAACAGACTCAAAGTGCTTACGGATACGACGAATCGTTACGTCTACAGTACGGTCGTGTGGCTTAAGTTCACGACCAGTCATCTTCTTAAGAAGATCTGCACGAGTTTGAATCTTACCCGGGTTCTCACAGAAGTGCAGTAATGCGCGGAACTCAGAGCGAGGTAGCTTGTAGCTATCACCAGCAGGGCTTACTAGAGAGCGGCTGTTGATGTCTAGTACCCAACCGTTGAATTCATACTTTTCTACCGAGCGCTTCTCTTCTTGCACCGCGTTAGAGCTCATTGAGCGACTAAGTAGGTTACGTGCACGAATAGTTAGTTCACGTGGGTTGAATGGTTTAGTGATGTAGTCATCTGCACCAATCTCAAGACCTAGGATCTTGTCTACTTCATTGTCACGGCCTGTCAGGAACATTAAAGCAATGTTCGCTTGCTCGCGTAATTCACGCGCTAGTAGAAGGCCATTCTTGCCTGGAAGATTAATGTCCATAATAACCAAGTTGACTGAGTTATCAGACAACACTTGGTGCATCTCTTCACCGTCACTGGCTTCAAAAACAGCGTATCCCTCTGCTTCAAAAATACTCTTAAGAGTGTTACGAGTTACTTGCTCATCTTCAACGATAAGAATCTGCGGGGTTTGCATTGGCGGTACCTAAATTTGTGACAAAATTGTGCTAATAGAATAAATTCTAGGCAAAAATATAACATACAGGTAATGTGATTTTGATAATAAATCAAGTTGATCAAAAAAACACTTCTTTCAGTTATCCGCCCTCCATGGAATTTTGCCAACTCACCAGTATCCAATGGCGACGTTTATTCTAAAGGGCTTGTTTACCTTTCATTTCCTGCTTTCAGTGGGGCCTGAAACGTAAACACCCTAAGATATTGAGCGGATTTTATATTGTTAACAGCATGCTAACAATGCTCAAATGTTAATTCCATTCAGTTTGTTGATTTATATCAATTGATGAAATGTAACTGTTATTAATCGTTTAAGACTTATGATAGAAAAAAGTAATAAGAACATAGACGCATCGTTATGGAATGCTTATTCAGAATCTTTTTTCAGATTCGAAGCCGAGTGGCGTGTTTCAAACTATGCTGTGATAACCGCTTGGAACCCATACAGTAACTTGAGGTCCAAAGAAGAGAACAGCATAAACAATCACGCGTTAGAAAAACAGCTACAGCACGTTAATTACGCGCCTGTCACGGTAGGTGATAGCGCTTTTACATGGTATGAGGAAAGCTTTGCCGTCGAGTTGTCGCCAGAGGTAGCCGTTGAATTGGCGAGTGACTTTCAACAAAACGCGATTTATTACGTCATTAATGACCAACTTTATCTTATTGCGTGCTCGCAGCCGAAAGTTTTTCATACGTTAGGCTCCATTAAACCTCGGCTCGTATAGAAGGTATAGAAAAGGATACTGCTCACTGAAGCACCGCTTGGGTGAGAAAATTCACGGAGGAAATATGAGAGACATTACACCCGATATTTGTGACCAATTTGAAGACCAAGTGAGCTTGCTTACTTTACCATTGCAGAACTTTGGTCAACGTAGCGCTTTTTACGGTGAAATCGTTACGGTGCGCTGCTATCACGATAACTCGAAAGTGCGTGAAGTACTGGGCGAAGATGGAACGGGTAAAGTATTGATTGTTGACGGACATGGATCGTGTCAGAGAGCATTACTCGGCGATCAATTAGCGATACTCGGAATAGAAAATGGGTGGGAAGGTATCATTGTCTATGGTGCAATACGCGACGTAGCACAAATATCTCAAATGGACATTGGCGTTCAAGCTCTTGGAACTAACCCGTTTAAAACAGAGAAACGCGGGATAGGAGAGGTAAACGTAACCTTAACGATGCAAAACCAAATCGTTCAACCTAAGCACTACGTTTACGCGGACTGGAACGGTGTGTTGATTTCTAAGCAAAAGCTGGACTTCTAAAAACGAAAGCCTAAACCAACCTCAAAGCCTTGTTGCCAATCTTGGTAATCAAGAGTCGCGTGAAGATCCAGTTTATCGGTAATTTTTACGCGACTTGATACTTCAGCCGCGAGGCTACTGTCGTCTTGGCGAATACCTTCCGCTGTTTCCTTCTTGTAAGAGCGAACTGTACTTTTCAGCGTGACACGATCATTAAAGTGATAGCTGATCCCACTCAAAAAACCACTTTGATTTTTGGTAGGAGAGTTATTGACTCGCGCACCGACATAAACGTCTACCGAATCAAAAAGTTCGTAAGCGTAACCCGTATCGATATTCCAAACATCAAAACTGTCAGACTGATAACTGTCGCTGGAAATGAATAGTTTATGAGGAGAAGGGGATGTTTTACCTGGAAGCGGCGGAAGCTCGTTTGCTAGACAAACACCAGGCACAAAAAACAGCAACAGAAAAAGCCCTCTTTTCATGTTCACCACTCCTTGTGTCAACTTTTTTATTAGTATGCGCCCAAAGCTTCTCACTATTAAAGCATAGAATATGAAAGCTAGCTCACCTATTTTCTAAATAATTCGATCCTATGAACATAAGTCACAGTTAAGTTGTTGTTATGTGTCACAACCCTCTCGAATTATTTGATCGTACGTTTTATGGCAAAGATCAGACTAGTTATTAGATAAAAAACCGAACTGGTGATGATGGTTAAGTCCTTTACAAAAACTAACTGTAGATTTTTAAATGATCAATAATGTGTAATTAACTATAAATATCAATGACATTGCTTAGCAGAATTCTCTGAAAGATGGAAAAACAAACAATTTTTTGTTGACTATGTATCAGAAACTCGGTAAACGTAGAGTTAAGCAAACACAATTAACGTTGAATATTTATTTATGCCATCTAACAGCCTAGTAGTAATGACCACGACCATTATTATTACCGACACGACACATGTTGGGGCAGGCTGCTGAGCGAAAGAAATTCACAAAAAAGGCCTGTATCCAACAAGATACAGGCCTTTTTTTATGCTTTTTTATCCAGAATTTAGACAAATTTAAGAAGATATACCGGAGGAAGGGATGCGAGTATTGAAGTTTGGCGGATCATCACTAGCTGATGCAGATCGCTTTTTGAGAGCGGCAGACATTATTGCCAATAACGCTCAACAAGAAGAAGTGGCGGTTGTTCTTTCCGCTCCTGGTAAAACAACAAACAAATTGGTTGCGGTCATTGAAGGCGCATTGCGCAATGGTGAAGCAGAACTACAAATCAAAGAGTTGGAGGAGTCGTTTAAAACGCTCTTCACTCAAGTCCAAGCAGTACTACCCAATATCGATGGTTCAGCTTTCGATAACCAAGTGAAAACTTCTCTCTCTCAATTACGCCAATTCGTTCATGGCATCAATCTTCTTGGCATGTGCCCAAACAATGTTAATGCACGTATTATTAGCAAAGGCGAACGCGTTTCGATTCAATTGATGAAAGCGGTGTTAGAAGCCAAAGGCCAGCCTGCACATCTTATCGACCCAGTTGAATACCTATACGCAAAAGGTGATCACCTTGAAGCCATGGTCGATGTAGATGTTTCAACGCAAAACTTCCGCCAAAACTCTCTTCCTCTGGGCCATGTGAATATCATGCCTGGCTTTACCGCAGGTAACGAGAAAGGTGAATTGGTAACACTTGGTCGCAATGGCTCTGATTATTCGGCGGCGGTTCTTGCGGCGTGTCTGCGCGCAGATTGCTGTGAGATCTGGACAGACGTAGATGGTGTGTACAACTGTGACCCTCGCTTAGTCGAAGATGCTCGCCTACTTAAATCTCTTAGCTATCAAGAAGCGATGGAGCTTTCTTACTTCGGTGCTTCCGTTCTGCACCCGAAAACCATCGCCCCAATCGCACAGTTCCACATCCCATGTCTGATCAAAAACAGCTTTAACCCACAAGGTGCAGGAACTTTGATTGGGCAAGACACTGGTGAAGACAATCTGGCGATCAAAGGTATCACGACGCTAAACGACCTAACTATGGTTAACGTCTCCGGCCCAGGTATGAAGGGTATGGTTGGCATGGCAAGCCGCGTATTTGGCGCAATGTCTTCCGCTGGTGTGTCTATTGTTCTTATTACTCAGTCTTCTTCTGAGTACAGCATTAGCTTCTGTATTGAGGCAGAAGATAAAGCAAAAGCGCAACAAGTACTGGCCGATGCGTTTGAGTTGGAACTGAAAGATAGCTTATTAGAGCCGGTCGAGTTTATTGATAATGTTTCAATCATAACGTTGGTTGGTGACGGCATGCGTACATCGCGCGGTGTTGCATCTCGCTTCTTCTCATCTCTTGCTGAAGTGAACGTAAACATTGTAGCCATCGCACAGGGCTCATCTGAGCGTGCTATCTCAGCCGTGATTCCTGAAGATAAAATCTCTGAAGCGATCAAAGCGTGTCACGAAAACCTATTCAACTCTAAGCACTTCTTAGACGTATTCGTGGTTGGTATTGGTGGCGTTGGTGGTGAGCTGGTGGATCAGATCGAGCGTCAACAGGCGAAGCTTGCGGAAAAAGGCATCGTTATTCGCGTGTGTGGCTTGGCAAACAGCAAAGGTCTTCTGCTTGATAGTGAAGGTCTGCCACTCGATCATTGGCGTGATCGTATGTCGGCAGCGACAGAAGAGTTCAGCCTAGCGCGTTTGATTTCTTTGGTTCAACGTAACCACATCATCAACCCAGTATTGGTTGACTGTACATCAAGTGAAGATATTGCGAATCAATACGCTGATTTCCTAGCTGCTGGTTTCCATGTCGTTACACCAAATAAAAAAGCAAATACAGCAAGCATGGCTTACTACCATCAGCTTCGCGATGTTGCGCGCAGCTCTCGTCGCAAGCTGATGTACGAAACAACTGTGGGGGCGGGTCTACCGGTAATCGAAAACCTGCAAAACCTAATCTCAGCGGGTGATGAGCTAGAGCGCTTCAGCGGTATTCTTTCTGGCTCTCTGTCATACATCTTCGGTAAGTTAGATGAAGGTATGAGCCTAAGTGAAGCAACTAATATCGCAAAAGAAAATGGTTTTACTGAACCGGATCCTCGTGATGACCTTTCTGGTATGGATGTCGCGCGTAAGCTTCTGATCCTAGCTCGTGAAGCAGGCATGTCTCTAGAACTAGAAGACGTTGTGGTTGATCAAGCACTGCCACCAGGTTTTGATGATTCTGGTAGCGTTGATGAATTTATGGCGCGTTTACCTGAAGCAGACGCCTACTTTAAAGAATTATCTGCAAAGGCAGCGGAAGAAGGCAAAGTACTGCGCTACGTTGGTGAGATTAATGAGGGCAAGTGCACAGTAAGCATCGCTGCGGTGGATGAAAACGATCCAATGTATAAAATCAAGGACGGTGAAAACGCACTGGCATTTTACAGCCGTTACTATCAGCCAATCCCACTAGTGTTACGTGGCTATGGTGCAGGCACCGAAGTAACGGCTGCGGGTGTATTTTCTGACGTGATGCGTACTTTAGGTTGGAAACTAGGGGTATAACAATAATGAGTTCAAGTGATATGGATGTAGTGGTTTATGCCCCAGCATCAATTGGTAATGTAAGCGTTGGCTTTGATGTGCTGGGGGCTGCCGTGTCTCCAATGGACGGCACACTATTGGGTGACCGTGTATTGGTGAAATCTGGGGCTGACCCGTTCAGCCTTAAAACGGCGGGTGATTTTGTTGAGAAATTGCCAACTGAACCAAAAGAGAACATCGTCTACGACTGTTGGCTTGTGTTTGCTCGTGAGTTAGACAAAAAAGGCGTTGAGCTAAAACCACTTGAGATGACGCTAGAAAAGAACATGCCAATTGGCTCTGGTTTAGGCTCAAGTGCATGTTCTATCGTTGCTGCATTAGATGCATTGAACCGATTCCATGGACAGCCACTTAAAGAGACAGAATTACTAGCGCTGATGGGAGAGATGGAAGGCAAGATCTCTGGTGGTATTCACTACGACAACGTTGCGCCATGTTACCTTGGTGGTGTGCAACTGATGCTTGAAGAGTTGGGTATCATCAGTCAAGAAGTACCTTGCTTTGATGATTGGTACTGGGTGATGGCGTATCCGGGTATCAAGGTATCAACGGCGGAAGCGCGTGAGATCCTACCATCTCAATACCGCCGACAAGATATCATTGCTCATGGTCGCCACCTTGCGGGCTTTATTCATGCGTGTCATTCTGGTCAGCCAGAACTTGCTGCAAAAATGATCAAAGACGTGATCGCAGAACCGTATCGTGAGAAACTGCTTCCAGGTTTTGCGAATGCACGTCAATACGCAGCGTCTGCGGGTGCATTGGCAACCGGTATTTCTGGCAGTGGTCCGACACTGTTCAGTATTTGCAAAGAGAAAGATGTCGCTGAGCGAGTTGCTCGCTGGTTAGAACAAAACTACGTACAAAACGAAGAAGGATTCGTCCACGTTTGTCGTCTAGATAAGCAGGGTTCGAAAGTAACAGGAAGTGAGCTATGAAGCTTTACAATATAAAAGAAAATGATGAACAAGTTTCCTTTGGCCAAGCCGTTCGCCAAGGGTTAGGCCGTAACCAAGGTCTATTTTTTCCATCGGAATTACCAAAATTTGAAGATATCGATGCGCTGCTTGCAGAAGACTTTGTCTCTCGTAGCACTAAGATTCTATCGGCGTTAATTGGAGATGAACTTACAGAGGAGCAAGTGAATGCCCTTGTTGATGCTGCGTTTCAATTCCCTGCGCCTATCAACCAAGTAAAAGACGGTGTTTATGCACTGGAACTGTTCCATGGTCCAACGCTTGCGTTTAAAGACTTTGGTGGTCGCTTTATGGCGCAATCTCTTGCTGCGGTTTCGGACGGCGGCAAGATCACCATTCTGACGGCAACGTCTGGCGATACTGGCGCAGCCGTTGCGCATGCTTTCTACGGTATGGAAGACATCAATGTTGTGATTCTTTACCCGAAAGGAAAAATCAGCCCACTGCAAGAGAAGTTATTCTGTACGCTTGGTAAAAACATTCACACTGTCGCGATCGATGGCGACTTCGATGCGTGTCAGGCACTGGTTAAGCAAGCTTTTGATGATTCAGCACTGCGTGAAGAGATCGGTCTGAACTCTGCAAACTCAATCAACATCAGCCGTTTGATGGCGCAAATCTGTTACTACTTTGAAGCAGCTGCGCAAATGAGCAAGCAAGAGCGTGAAAACCTAGTGGTATCAGTACCAAGTGGTAACTTTGGTAACCTAACTGCTGGTCTACTGGCAAAAGCGCTGGGCTTGCCTATCAAGCGCTTTATCGCGGCAACTAATGCCAATGACACTGTTCCTCGCTACCTAGAAACAGGTAAGTGGGAGCCAAAACCAACAGTCGCAACAACATCGAACGCGATGGACGTGAGCCAACCAAACAACTGGCCTCGTATTGAAGAGCTGTGCCGCGTGAAAGAGTGGGGCTTGGAGACGTTAGGTAAAGGCGCAGTATCTGATGAGCAAAGCGCACAGTCAGTGAAAGATTTACATGCTCTAGGCTACCTATGCGAACCGCATGGTGCGATTGCTTACCGAGTGCTTGAAGAACAATTGCAAGACGGTGAAACCGGTCTGTTCCTATGTACTGCTCACCCTGCGAAGTTCAAAGAAGTCGTGGATGATATTCTAGAATCCGATATCGAGCTTCCTGCGCCACTAGCGAAGCACGCTGCGATGGAGCTGCTATCGGAAGAGCTCGACGCAGACTTTGACGCATTGAAACAAGTACTGCGCCGCGTGCAGTAAGCTTCAAAGTATAGTAAGTATCAAAAACAGAAATAACGAGAGGTGAATGAGTAATCATTCACCTTTTTTATTGTCGGTAAGTTTTGACTCTCTTTATGATTGAGAAACGAACTTAACTAAATGAGATGGAAAGAGAAGCATGCATTTTTTGATTTTTCTTGGCTCAGTGAGAGACAGCACGCCACCACGACCAGCCCGTTTAGGAATGCGAGTCAGTAAAGCGTGTGAAAAACTCATCGCGAGTCAACATTCGCAACATACGGTCGAAATCATCGACCCTTTGAATTACGACTTTGATGATGTGTTTAAGCCCGAGTTTGCTTATCACCGCTCTAAAGTTCCGCAGCACCTAAGTGAGCTAGCAGACAAAATCAAACATGCGGATGGGTATGTGATGGTTAGCCCGGAATATAACCATTCGATGAGTCCTGCTTTGGCGAACATGCTTAACCATTTCGGCAGTTCGCTGTTTTCTTACAAGCCGAGTGCTATCGTGACCTATTCTGCCGGACAATGGGGTGGTGTTAGAGCTGCCGTTTCTATGCGTACCTTCTTATCTGAACTTGGATGTCTACCTGTCTCTGCGATGATCCACATTCCGAAAGCGCAAGAAGTCTTTGATGAACAGGGCGTTGCTGCGGATGAGTCGGAGCAGACGCAGTGGGACAACTATATGAATCGCACTATGCATCAATTGATTTGGTGGGCAGAAGGGGCGTCACTGCAAAGAGATAGGCTTGATCCAACCTCTGTAGCGCAAGCGTTTCAGAAAGATCCTTCGCAAAGAAATGCACCTTAGAGGCGAGTTGCTTTCCACTATAGAAAGGGGTTAGAAGGATTCTGAAACAAAAAAAGCTTGGTCATTGCTGACCAAGCTTTTTAAATTCTAGCGAGCTAGTTTACTGAGAGATTATAGAGTCTCAGTAAAAGTACGAGCGATTACATCACGTTGTTGCTCTGGAGTTAGCGAGTTAAAACGTACTGCGTAACCAGAAACACGAATAGTTAGTTGTGGGTATTTCTCTGGGTGTGCAACTGCATCTTCTAGTGTTTCGCGTTTAAGCACGTTCACGTTTAGGTGTTGGCCGCCTTCGATACGAGGAGCAGTTTCGATTGCAACTTCACGGCTTTCGTATTCACCTAGGTCGCTGATTGCGATAACTTGGTCTGCTTCGTAGCCAGCAGTTGCAGCAACACAACGAGCTTCATTTTTTTCGCTATCTAATAGCCAGATAGAGTTTAGTAGGTCGTCGTTTGCCGCTTTTGTAATTTGGATACCTTGGATCATCACTATCTCCTAGACCACTTACGTGGTGATTATTGGTGTTAATTTTCGAATTTTCGTTGAGCTGAGTATTATATAGCTAATATCCACTATTTTAATATTGATTTGAGTCAAAAAACAACCAAAAACATTATTTTTATTAAGGTAATTTTATTGAGTTAAATCAATAAAACCTTTGAAAACAAACTAATTACAATTTATTTGATAATATAAAAAATATTTAATAACTTGTTTTGTTGTAAATTTACTACAAATTGAGATTAAAGTTTAAACTGGTTAACGCAACTATCTGTATTTAGGTAGCAATACTGAAAGTCTAAAGTGATTAAATGACAAACATGAAAAACAAGCTTGGGAATAAACTCATTGGTGCACATGTCTCTGCTGCTGGTGGGGTCGATCAAGCTCCGTTGAGAGCTCGTGAAATTGGCGCAAATGCATTCGCACTATTTACAAAAAACCAACGCCAGTGGGTGGCGAAGCCTTTAGAAGTAAAAACCATCAGTGCGTTTAAAGCGAACTGTAAAATGCTGGGTTTCGGAGCAGAACATATTCTTCCCCATGATTCTTATCTGATTAACTTGGGTGCGCCGGAAGAAGAAAAGCTGAATAAATCCCGCGCGGCATTTATTGATGAAATGGAGCGTTGTAATCAGTTGGGGCTGACTTTGCTTAACTTCCATCCGGGTAGTCACCTAAAAAAAGTCTCTGAACAGGAGTGCCTCGCGACGATCGCCGAGTCGATCAATCTTGCGCATAAAGCGGTGCCGAATGTGATCGCTGTTATCGAGAATACGGCAGGTCAAGGCACTAACTTAGGCTGGAAGTTTGAGCACCTTGCTGAAATCATCGAGCAAGTGGAAGATAAAGATCGTGTCGGCGTTTGTATTGATACCTGCCATACCTTTACGGCTGGTTATGACTTACGTACAAAAGAAGATTGCGAGCGCACCTTTGCAGAGTTCGACCGTATCGTAGGTATGCACTATTTAAGAGCAATGCATCTAAATGATTCAAAAGTAGAGTTTGCCAGCAAAGTAGATCGCCACCATTCTCTAGGTAAAGGAGAGATCGGGTGGGATTGCTTTGAGTACATCGCGAAAGACCCTCGTTTTGATGGTATCCCTCTGATTTTAGAAACAATTGATCCAGATATTTGGCAGCAAGAGATCAACACGTTGCGTCAATTCCATTTAGCGGCCATTGACAGTTAATGGCGTAACCACAAAGTTGGCACCTTTCTTTCTTAGTCATTGAACATCAATCTCTGAATTAGCAAAGAAGGATGCCAATATGTCTCGACCACTCTCTTTTACTCCTTATGCTTACACTCGTCGCGTGCTTCGCTTACCGATGCCTAATCGTCACATTACCGGACAGGGGCATTTTCGAACGCCACAGAAGCATTAGTCTTTTATTACTTGTCTCAAGTTCGTGGTAAGTTTTTGTTTGTTTGAGTTTCGCTCGTTAGAATAGAAGCAAAATTTAGGACAGGAACTTTCCATGAATCAGTCACCCACTTGGCACGATGTGATCGGCGAAGAGAAAAAGCAGAGCTACTTTGTAGACACCTTGAGTTTTGTTGAAGCCGAACGCGCCGCAGGCAAAGCTATTTTTCCTCCCGCAAAAGATGTCTTTAACGCGTTTCGTTTTACCGAGTTCAAAGACGTTAAGGTCGTGATTCTAGGACAAGACCCATACCACGGCCCAAATCAGGCGCATGGCCTGTGTTTCTCTGTACTTCCTGGCATTAAAACGCCACCGTCACTGGTTAATATGTATAAAGAGCTGGCGCAAGATATTGAAGGTTTCCAAATCCCTCAACATGGTTTTTTGCAAAGCTGGGCTGAACAAGGCGTATTGTTACTCAATACGGTATTAACGGTGGAGCAAGGTAAAGCGCATTCACATTCAAAGACAGGTTGGGAAACGTTTACTGACCGAGTGATTGAAGCCATTAATCAGCATCAAGAAGGTGTAGTGTTCTTGCTGTGGGGGGCACACGCGCAGAAGAAAGGGCGCTTTATCGATCGCAACAAGCACCATGTGTTAGCTGCCCCACACCCATCGCCACTTTCTGCACATCGAGGCTTTTTCCGTTGTAAGCATTTCTCTCAAGCAAACCAGTTGCTTACATCACAAGAAAAAGCACCAATTAACTGGCATTTGCCATTAACGGTATAAATGAAGAGACAGCGATCATGGATGGTATGATCGCTGTTTTTTTGAGCACGCTCGAGGCTGATAGTAAATTTCTCATGTACACTTACTAAAAGTAGGTGTTAAGGAGAGACGCTATGATGATCGAAAGAATTCGACGCGAACATGGTTATATGGTTCGTCTGTTGGCGATACTGCGCCATAAGCTTAATGAGATAAAAAAAGAACGTGTAATCAACTATGCGTTAGTAAGCGAGATTGTTGATTACCTCTCTAATCATTCGGAGAAAGTACACCACCCGAAAGAAGATATCCTCTATCACCACTTTCTTGAACACTATGGTAAGCAACAAACCATGGAAAATTTAGAGAAAGAACATCTAGAGTTAGCGAGTAAAACCAGAGAGTTTTCATCCGTGATAGAGATGATCCTTCAGGATGCTGTTGTGCCACAAGACATGTTTGTCGCTCACCTAGAAGATTTCATAGAATCGCAAAGGCACCACTTGGAGCTAGAAGAGCGAAAAATTTTGCCTCTCATTGAAGAGTTATTTACCACAGAAGATTGGCAGCATGTCGAGAGCTTATGGAGCGTCAGTGAGGATGACCCTGTGTTTGGTGACACGATTGCTGATCGTTATAAGCAGTTGGCCGAACGTGTTCGTCAAAGTGATACTGAATATGTTTAAGACTGAATGATGAAACCTGAGCGAGCGAAAGCCGTCTCTCGGGTTTGTGAGATACATTTCTTATTTATTGGGAATCAACCAAAAATTTAGTGTGCATATTTCTCGGCAAAAAGTACGGAAGATTCTCATTGAGTAATAATGGTATTCATACTTAAACCTTGGTACATAAACTCACGGTGTTTACGGTCACTGTAAACAAAAAACAAAAGGCACCTGTAAGGTGCCTTTTGTTTGAATTAGAGTTTAATGTCTTCCAAGTTATAATCGGTACAGACATCAAGTTCGCGCAGCTCTTTAAGCAAATTGCGTCTGTCGTTCATCTCTTCTATTTCACGCCACTTTCGCTTTACTGGTTTGGCACGAGATTTGGTTGTTGAGGTAGTATCCAGATTAAAAATGTCATCTAGTTGAAAGCCTTCCATAAGCCACCTTTACCTTTCTTAAGCTAAACTGTTGTAACCAGTCCTTGTGGAGTTTTTTTAGTACCACAATAGCCGTGAGAATAACCATGATATATTTCGCATTTGTGTCGGTAGCATGACATTTTCGTGCAAAAATATTCTCAAAATCACACTTTTTATTGCAACGATGTGGATAAAAAATGCACAAACGATCTCAAGAAAACGATTAAATAGAGAGATTTTCTATGTTAATTCGATTTGATGAATGGGGGCACTGCGCAAAGGTTAAAGTTGCATAAAATCAGTTTGATGAAATAGTGTTCAATTAGATGGTAAGTCACTAGCGTAAATTTATGTAACACCTTGTGAATACTAGCTTGTTCTTGTTTATACGGTTTACCATTCCATTTAATGAAGAATAATTATTTATGTTGGTGTTTGGTAATTGAAATGTTGCGCAGTTTGAGTGTTAAGTCTTCTATTTATGTTATTTTTTGGTGACTTTATAGTGAAAAATAACAATGTTATTCTTGTTGTTGCATATTGATTTTTGCGCTCCTAGGTTGCATTATCCGCCCGTCAAAAAATACGCTGGTACGTAAAATGGATGCATGAAGCGACGTTTACGATTCTAGATTGCCCATAAACATTACTTAAAAAGCTAAGCACACTTTGACACTTAGCAGGCAATTTGGTGGATGGCTAGGACGCATAGACTGGCGCAACTCACTTTGAGGTACACATGACAGACTTAATCAATTTGATGAACGATCTCCTCTGGGGCTCGATTCTGGTTTATCTTCTTGTTGGTGTTGGTATTTACTTCACCGTTCGATTAGGGTTCATTCAGTTCCGCCATTTCGGCCACATGTTCTCTGTTCTTAAGAACAGCCGTAAAGCAGACAAAGCTGGTATTTCCTCTTTCCAAGCGCTTTGTACTAGTCTTGCTGCACGTGTTGGTACAGGTAACATGGCGGGCGTTGCAGTTGCATTGACTGCGGGTGGTCCTGGTGCGATCTTCTGGATGTGGCTGATTGCAATGCTTGGTATGGCAACATCGTTTGCTGAGAGCACACTGGCGCAGTTATACAAAACCAAAGATGATGATGGCAACTACCGTGGTGGCCCTGCCTACTACATGGAAAAAGGCCTGGGCATGCGTTGGATGGGCGTGTTGTTCTCAGTTTTCCTAATCATCGCTTTTGGTTTGGTATTCAACGCCGTACAAGCTAACTCAATTGCCAATGCAATGAGCAACGCATTTGGTTGGAATAACCTGTATGTCGGTATTGCCGTTGTTTTACTGTCTGCAATTGTTATTTTCGGTGGCATCAAGCGTATCGCAAGAGTTGCTGAGATGATCGTTCCGATCATGGCACTACTTTATCTAGCCCTAGCGCTGTTCATCATGTTCTCTAACCTAGAGAAATTACCTGATGTATTGATGCTTATCTTTAAGAGTGCATTTGGTCTGCAAGAAGCAGCAGCAGGTGGTCTTGGCTACGCAATTGCACAGGCAATGATTAACGGTATCAAGCGCGGTCTATTCTCGAATGAAGCAGGTATGGGTTCTGCACCTAACGCGGCAGCTTCAGCAACACCTTACCCACCACACCCAGCGTCTCAAGGTTACGTACAGATGCTAGGCGTGTTCATGGATACGATCGTTATCTGTTCTGCAACAGTGGCTATCATCCTGATGTCTGGTGAGTATGTCGGTCAAGCAACAGAAGTGACGGGTATCGAGCTAACTCAGCGTGCATTGAGCTCACAAGTTGGCGATTGGGGCGGCATCTTTGTTGCTGTGGCAATCTTCTTCTTTGCGTTTACTTCAATCATTGCAAACTACTCGTATGCTGAAACGAACTTAATCTTCCTAGAGCACAATCATAAAGCGGGCTTAAGCATTTTCCGCGTTATTGTTCTTGGTATGGTTATGTTTGGTGCACTAGCTTCGTTACCAGTCGTATGGTCGCTTGCTGATGTCTCTATGGGTCTGATGGCGATAGTCAACTTGGTGGCGATCATCTTGCTATCTGGCATCGTGATTAAACTGGCCAAAGATTACAATCGCCAGCTTGGTGAAGGCAAAGTGCCAACATTTGATGCGAATGATTTCCCAGAGCTGAAATCTCAGCTTGAAGAAGGCATTTGGTACAACGATAAAAAAGACTAAGTGAGCTATCACTCATAGTTGAAAGCTATTAGTACGATGTAAAAAGCCATGCAGACAATGCATGGCTTTTTTTGTACCCTATTAAAAACAAAATTAGAGAAGGGAAAGTCATGCTTATCGTAGTTTCTCCAGCGAAGACTCTTGATTACGAGTCTCCGTTAGCGACAGAAAAATTTACTCAACCTGAGTTGGTCGAATACTCAAAAGAGCTTATCGATGTATGCCGCAAACTGACTCCTGCTGATGTTGCCTCTTTAATGAAAGTGAGCGACAAGATTGCCGATTTAAATGTGGGCCGATTCCAAGAGTGGAGTGAAACGTTTACCACGGAAAACTCACGACAAGCCATTCTTGCATTTAAAGGTGACGTTTACACAGGGCTAGACGCCGAAAGTTTATCTGAAGCGGACTTCGAATATGCTCAAGATCATCTGCGTATGCTATCGGGTCTCTATGGTTTACTAAAACCACTTGATTTGATGCAGCCATACCGTCTTGAAATGGGTACCAAGCTTGCAAACGACAAGGGTACGAACTTGTACCAGTTTTGGGGCAACGTTATTACGGACAAGCTTAACGAAGCGATTTCTGCTCAAGGTGATAATGTCCTTATCAACCTTGCATCAAATGAATACTTTAAAGCGGTTAAGCCAAAGAATTTAGATGCGCAAGTGATCACGCCAGTATTCAAAGATTGTAAGAATGGTCAATACAAGGTCATCAGTTTTTACGCGAAGAAAGCGCGCGGTATGATGGCGCGTTACATCATTGAAAACCGTGTTGAGAGCGTAGCAGACCTGGCGAAGTTTGATACGGCGGGTTACTACTTTGTGGAAGATGAATCGACGCCAACAGAGTTAGTATTTAAACGCGAAGAGCAAAAATAAAGCTGATTGAGACGTAGTCTACGTTAATCTCTATCAGCACAAACGAAAAAGGGTTGGCATTGCCAACCCTTTGTTATTTTCTAGCTTGAGCTACTTGGCCCCAACAAGATTACTTCTTCTTAGCGGTTTTCTTTTTCGCTACTTTTTTCTTGTCGTCTTTTTTCTTTTTCTTCTTAAACACAGGCTTTTTGTGTTTAGGACGCATCTCTTTCACGAAACGCTCTTTGATGTCTTCTTTCACGTAACGTGCAACGCGATCCATCATTGGTTGGTCGTGTGCTTCTACGATTGAGATAGCGTTACCTTTCTTACCTGCGCGAGCCGTACGGCCGATACGGTGAAGGTAAACATCAGCCGTGCGCGGCATGTCGTAGTTGATAACGTGTGATACATCCGGAAGATCGATACCACGCGCAGCAACGTCCGTCGCGAGCAGCACATTCACAGTTCCATCGCGGAAGCGAGAAATCGCATTGTTACGACGATCTTGCGGCATTTCACCTTGAATCCAAGAACATGGAATCTGTGCACTTTCAAGCTGCGCTCGTAGCTCAGCCAAACGCTCACGAGTCTTTAAAAAGACGATAGTGCGCTCAGCTTGCTGAGTAATAATGTGTTTTAGTAATTCCAGTTTGTGTTCAGCATCATCAGCTCGGTGGTACCACTGAGCAATTTTCTTACGCTCACGCAGCGGCGATTTTGCATCGATCTCTGCTGGGTCATTCAACAGATCAGCGGTAAAGCCTTCTACGCCTTTCCCTTCTAACGTTGCTGAGAACAGAAGGGTTTGCTTACGCCAGCGACATTCGTTAGATAGGCGATCGACAGTAGGAGCAAAACCCATATCTAGCATACGGTCTGCTTCATCAAGGATTAACCATTCGATTGCACGACAATCAAAACGTTCTGCATCAATGTATTCTTTTAAACGGCCAGGTGTCGCAACCACAATGTCTTGTGTTGTTGCAAGGATGTCGGCGTGCTCTTGGTACTGAACACCACCAGTGATGGTGAAAATGTTGAGTTTGGTATTTTTTGCCAAAGCACGTGCTTGATCGGCAATTTGCATCGCCAGTTCGCGAGTAGGCGTTAGGATCAAAATACGCGCAGGCCCAGGCTTACGACGAGGGAAGTCTTGCAAGTATTGCAATGCTGGCAGGACGAAGGCGGCCGTTTTACCAGTTCCTGTTGGCGCTGACGCTAGAATGTCACGACCGTCCAACGCTTGTGGAATCGCTTCTGCCTGAATTTTTGTTGGGCGTTCGTAACCCATCTCTTCAATGGCTTCAAGTAGGTTTTGGTCTAGATCAAGTTCAGCAAAGGTTCTGATCACAATGAGTTCTCCACAAGCAAAGCTTGGTTAATGGTTCGCCACAACAGCATAGAATACAAAAAGGTCGCACATTATAAAGTGATTGGTGATAAGGATCACATGTTATTTCACATCTTAAGATAAAACTCGCGAGTTAACTGGATGAAATCATCACTATAGCCGTCATTTGAACGAATAATTAAATGTGACGTTTGCGAATCGCAAGGTCGTTTTGACAGTTCAAATAACAGTCTGTGTACTGGTTTCTTTTCTGACGGTTGCACACGACAGATCCTCGATAGATACCAACCTTGGTTTAATGCTAGCTCAATGAACTGCTCGCCTTCGGTGATTGGCAACACAAAACTAGCCCTCCCTTCGTCATCAAGCAAATGATAGCAACGCTGCAGCAATGCGTTATGGCCTAGCGTATCAGTGTGCCTCGCGGTTGCACGTTGACTGTGTTTCGATTGCTCGCCGCTGTTGAAGTAGGGCGGGTTACAAATGATGCGTTGGAATGGATGTGTCGGCGTAAAGTGCAGTATGTCGGTGTGATGCACACTTACACGATCTGACCAAGGAGACTGGGCCATATTTTTTTGCGCGGCAGCAACGGCTGTTAATTCGATATCGACCGCGGTTATTTGAGCTTCTGTAAAGCGTTGAGCACACATCAGGGCAAGCAGGCCAGTGCCAGTGCCAATATCGAGAATTTTAGCGTCGTTAGGGCTTTGAATCCAAGCACCAAGCATTACCCCATCTGTGCTGACTGGCATACCACTCTCGCCACCCTCAATACAAAATTGCTTAAAATTGAAGCCTTTAGTTTTCAGTTTTTTGTTCTTCATGATTGTTTTATATTTGCTCAATAATTAAGTGGATTGCTCTATTGTTTATTAATTGTATAGATTGTTGTTTTGTTGGTTATTAAATTGTATTGTTAATTGATCGAGATAAAGAACTGGTCTTTTATTTGGATCTGGTTATATCCACTGCTTTTAAGTTTGAAAACTAAATTAATATGGTGTTTTTTTCTTAAAGGTTGCCAAATGATGAGTCTTTCGTCATTATGCGGCGAAAATTTTATAGATTGAACCACGTGTACTTATTGACTTTAGGTATACAAAAAGTGGTCTAAGCATACACAACATTCATTAATTAAAAGACAAGGGTTATCTGTGAAGCAGACGTTAAAACTAACAGATATTATCGCAGTAGGCTTTATGCTATTTGCGTTCTTTTTAGGTGCGGGCAATATTATCTTTCCACCTCTAGCGGGTCAGTTAGCGGGTGAAAACTTAATGCCAGCTATGTTTGGTTTCTTGCTAACAGCGGTAGGTCTACCTCTTATTACTATCGTTGCTATTGCTGTTGCTGGTGGTTCTTGGGATCACTTGACGCAAGATCTTCCGAAAAAAGCGGCAGTTCTTATGGCTGCACTGATTTTCATCATCATTGGTCCTGCGTTTGCAGCGCCTCGTACTGGCCTAGTGGCTTACGAGATGGCGGTGAAACCTTTCTTCCTTGAGGCGTCACAAACGCATCTGACAGCGTTCTCAGTGATCTTCTTTATCGCAGCGATGATGTTCTCATGGTTCCAAGGCCGTTTGATCGATCTTATCGGTAAAGTACTGACACCAGCATTGTTCGTTGGTTTGATCATTCTTGCTGTCGCTGTCTTCCTTGATCCTCAGGGCGATATGATTGGCGCGCACGGTGAATACCTAACGCAGCCTCTGACCAAAGGCTTCTTAGAAGGCTACAACACAATGGATACGTTCGCGTCATTGATGTTTGGTATGCTGATGGTTGATGCACTGCGCGGTAAAGGCATTACTGAGCGCTCTGCAACTACTAAATATCTGATCTATGCAGGTTGTATTGCTGCTGCTGGTCTTGCGTTTGTTTACATCTCACTATTTTACTTAGGTGCGACGAGTGCAACGGTTGCTGCTGGTGCTGATAATGGCGGCCTAGTGCTTAGCCAATACGTTCAAGCGTTGTTTGGTCCATACGGTCAAATCGTTCTGTCTGTCATCGTATTGCTAGCGTGTCTGACAACCGCGATTGGCTTGATTTCTGCGTGTTCAGATTTCTTCAGCTCGAAAACACCACTGTCATACAAGCAATGGGTACTGATTAATGGTTCTGTTTGTGCATTGGTTGCAAACGTTGGTCTTGCACAGCTGATTTCTCTGTCAGTGCCAGTATTGTTTGCGCTGTACCCTGTGGCGATTGCGTTGGTTGCACTAACATTTGTGCGCAGCAAACTGCCAAATCCACGTTTTGCTTACCGCGCGGTACTGCTTGTATCTCTGTTGTTTGCGTTGGTTGATGCGGCAAAAGTATCGGGTATTGATGTTTCTGCGTTTAACATGTTGCCACTATTCGAAGTCGGCATGGGTTGGGTGCTTCCAACATTTGCGGCTATCGTGTGCATGTTCTTCATCGCGAAACCTCGCCCAGAACTAGCACAAGAAACCGCGTAATCACTTCGCGTTATCAAGATAATAAAAAGCCCGATGAATTACTTCATCGGGCTTTTTACTTTTTAATGATGACGTGTTTGCGCTATTAAAGCGTGTCGTGGAATTCCACAAGAACTTGTTCACACCATTTTTCGATGCGTTCATCACTCAGTTCGTACTGTGAGTCTTCATCTAACGCAAGTCCAACAAACTTGCTGCCATCTTCGATCAGTGCTTTCGATGCTTCAAATTCGTAGCCTTCATTTGGCCAGTAACCGATAAAGGTTGCGCCTGTGGCTTGTAATTCATCGTGAAGTAAGCCCATCGCATCTAAATACCACTCTCCGTAACCTTCTTGGTCACCCAGGCCAAACAGCGCTACAACTTTGCCTTTCAGTGGCGTGGTCGCGATGTCTTGCCAAATCGCGTTCCAATCTTCTTGAATTTCACCAAAATCCCAAGTTGAGATGCCAAGGAGTAATAAGTCGTAGTCCGCCATTAGTGATAACGGTGTCTCTTTCACATTGTGAATGTCGACAAGGTCTTCACCAATAAGGGTACGAATTTTCTCTGCTGCCATTTCTGTGTAGCAGGTCGTTGAGCCGTAAAAGAGTCCGATTTTCATTATATTCGTCGTTATTTGTGTTGCTGTTGTGGAAGATTCTAACCATAAATTGAGGAAGATTGCAGCGAATATCCTATGTGGGATGATTTTTTATGGTATTGGATTGGCAGGTGCTTTAATCTAAATACTGTAAATATAAACAGATAAGGAAGCATTCATGACGGCACAACAGCCTGTCAATCAACAAGATTTTTCGCTTGTTGAGCAATTCTTAGATGCGATGTGGATGGAGCGTGGCCTATCAGAGAACACGTTGGCTTCCTACCGAAACGATTTAATGAAGCTGCTCGTGTGGATGGAAAAACATCGATACCGTCTTGATTTTATCAGTTTGTCTGGCTTGCAAGAATATCAAAGCCACCTTGTAGATTTAGATTACAAACAGACGTCTCGTGCGCGTATGTTGTCGGCGATTCGCCGTTTATTCCAATACCTGCATCGTGAGAAGGTGCGCGCTGATGACCCGAGTGCGCTCTTGGTTAGCCCTAAACTGCCACAACGTTTACCCAAAGATATTAGTGAAGAACAAGTGGACGCGTTGCTCGAAGCGCCAGACCCGAATGACCCTATAGAATTGCGCGATAAAGCGATGCTAGAGCTACTCTACGCAACAGGATTGCGTGTGACAGAGCTCGTCAGTTTGACCATGGAAAATGTTAGCTTGCGCCAAGGGGTGGTGCGCGTGACAGGTAAAGGTGGTAAAGAACGCCTGGTTCCTATGGGGGAAAATGCGGTCGATTGGATCGAGACGTTCATTCAACAAGGGCGCCCTGCGTTACTTGGTGATACATCATCCGATATTGTTTTTCCTAGTAAACGCGCAAGGCAAATGACTCGTCAGACGTTTTGGCACCGTATTAAGTACTATGCTTTGATAGCAGGGATTGATACTGATCAGCTGTCGCCGCACGTACTGCGTCATGCCTTTGCCACGCATTTATTGAACTATGGCGCAGATCTCAGGGTCGTACAGATGCTTTTAGGACATAGTGACTTATCGACCACGCAAATTTATACTCACGTGGCGACTGAACGATTGAAGCAGATCCACAGTCAACACCACCCAAGAGCATAACAATGGTTAGATTCATCCATGTCTTCTTGGAAAAACGATTTTACATTAAGGTGAATTTCATGAGCGTATTACGCCGACTAACTCTGCTGACTTTACCATTTTTTGTTACCGCTTGTGGTGCAGAAGAAAGTCAGGCTCAAACGGAGACTCCTGCGCAACAAGTGGCGCCAGCTGCACAAAGCGGCTTTGATGAAGCAGCATTAAAAACTAAGTTCTCAAAGCTTGGTTTATCTATCGTTGATATTCAACCATCAGACGTCGCTGGCTTATTGGAAATTCAAACCAATGGCGGGATCCTGTTTGCTTCAAATGATGGTAGCCATTTTATCGCTGGTACGCTTTATGCCATTAATGATGATGGCAGTTACAAAGATGTCATAGCAGAGCGTCAAGCGCCGCTTAACGCCGAGAAAATTGCTCAGTTCTCCGATAGCATGATCGAATACAAAGCCGACGATGAAAAGTATGTTGTGACTGTATTCACTGATATCACCTGTGGTTACTGTGTGCGTCTGCATAGCCAAATGCAAGGCTATAATGACCTAGGTATTACAGTGCGTTACATGGCTTACCCTCGCCAAGGTGCAACTGGCCCTGTGGCAGAGCAAATGGCAACGATTTGGTGTGCTGAAGATCCGGCGTCGGCAATGCACAACGCGAAAGTGAATCGTACATTTGATAACCCTGCGAAAGACTTAAAACAGTGTAAAGAAACCATCCAGGCGCATTACAATCTAGGTCGCCAATTGGGTATTTCTGGTACGCCAGCAATCTTCTTACCGAATGGCGAAATGGTTGGTGGCTACCTACCACCTGCAGAGCTATTGAAACGTTTAAAGCAACTATAATCCATTAGGAGCAGAGCCGGCAAAGTTGTCGGCTCTTTCAAGCATGATAGAAATTCAACGACGTCCTGAACCAGATCTTTCCCTTCTTCCTGATTCCATTCCTCCGATTCTTAAACGTATCTACATCAACCGTGGGATAACGGATCTTTCACAATTAGAAACGTCGGCCCGTGGGTTGCATTCATATCAAAAACTCGGGGGGATTGAGCAAGCTGTCGATCTTTTGTTTCAGGCGATAAAAGAACAAAAACGCATCATCGTTGTCGGTGATTTTGACGCTGATGGCGCGACAAGCTCAGCATTATCAGTGCTCGCGCTGCGCATGCTTGGTAGTCACAATGTGGATTATCTAGTGCCAAATCGTTTTGAAGACGGTTATGGGTTAAGCCCAGAAGTCGTTGACCAAGCCCTAGAGCTTGGCGCTGAGATGATCATGACGGTGGATAACGGCGTCTCATCAATCGAAGGCGTGCGTTACGCAAAAGAAAATGGCATTACCGTGCTCGTTACCGATCACCACTTACCAGGACAAGTGTTGCCTGATGTGGATGCAATGGTGAACCCAAACCTTGACAGCTGTAGCTTTCCATCTAAAGCGCTTGCGGGTGTGGGGGTCGCGTTTTATCTCATGATGGCACTATGCGTTCATATGCGAAAACACAATTGGTTTGCAGAACAGGGGATGCAAGAGCCCAAGTTGATGGAACTGATTGACCTTGTTGCACTGGGTACCGTCGCCGATGTCGTTCCATTGGATGAAAACAACCGCATTCTTGTACACCAAGGTTTGCAACGTATTCGTGCGGGCAAAGCGCGTCCCGGCATCCAAGCGTTAATTGAGGTCGCTAAGCGCGATGCGCGTCGTTTAGTTGCGTCCGATTTTGGCTTTGCTTTAGGTCCACGTATTAACGCAGCAGGCCGTCTTGATGACATGTCTTTCGGTGTTGAACTGCTGATGTGTAACAACATCCACGCAGCTCGTCGCATGGCAAGTGAATTGGATGGCTTAAACCAGACTCGTAAAGAGATTGAAGAAGGCATGAAGCAAGAAGCGATGGCTTTCTGTGAGCGCCTTCAGTTTGGTGAAGGCAATGAGCTTCCTTATGGCTTAGCCTTATTCCAACGTGATTGGCACCAAGGTGTGATTGGTATTTTGGCTTCGCGCATTAAAGAGAAGTTTCATCGTCCAGTCATTGCATTTGCTGATGGTGGAGAAGGGACGATTAAAGGCTCGTGTCGTTCTATTCCGGGGCTACACATGCGCGATGCGTTGGATTTCATCGACACGCAAAACCCGGGTTTGATCATCAAGTTTGGTGGACACGCCATGGCAGCAGGCTTAACGATTAAAGAGCAGGATTTTGAGCGTTTCAGTCGTTTGTTTGATGAAGTGGTAAAAAAGGAACTCGATGAAGCGGCGCTAAAAGGCGTGATCATGTCAGATGGCGAACTTAAGCCGGAAGAGTTCTCTATGCATGTTGCTGAACAGCTGCGATCGGGTGGCCCTTTTGGACAAGCCTTCCCTGAACCAATCTTTGATGGTGAGTTTAAAGTACTGCATCAAAAGCTGGTGGGTGAGAAGCATCTTAAATTGATGTTAGAGCCGCTTTATAAAGGTCACCCTACCAATGTGATGATCGACGGCATTGCATTCAATGTTGATCTACGCCGATGGCCAGATGCATCGGTTAAAACAGTACGTCTCGCGTATAAGCTGGATGTGAATGAATTTCGTGGTAATCAATCATTGCAATTGATGATCGACCATATCGAAGCTAAGTAATACCTAGATTAACCTTTCTTATAGAGTACGGTTGCCCCTAAGTGGGCGTAAAATTTTATGACCGTGCTCTCTCTCACCGCAATCTGATTTCTCATCCGAAATTTTCCTGTATCTCGGTCACATTTTTCAGTAGAATTTCTCGGTTAAATTCTATTCTAAAATGTTGAGTAAACATGTTTGAAATCAATCCAATTAAAAACCGTCTGCAGGACGTGTCTCAGCGCACAAATGTCCTGAGGGGGTATCTTTGACTATGACGCGAAGAAAGAGCGTCTAGAAGAAGTCAACGCAGAACTTGAACAACCAGATGTATGGAACGAACCTGAGCGTGCGCAAGCACTGGGTAAAGAGCGTGCATCACTAGAAGCGGTTGTTGAAACCATTGATCAACTAGAGCAAGGTGTGGAAGATGTAGAAGGTCTTCTTGAGCTGGCTGTAGAAGAAGAAGATCAAGAAACATTTGACGAAATTGAACCAGAACTTGCTGAGTTGGAAGAGAAGCTAGAAAAGCTTGAATTCCGTCGTATGTTCTCTGGAGACCACGATAGCTCTGATTGTTACATCGATTTGCAAGCTGGCTCTGGTGGTACAGAAGCACAAGACTGGACTAACATGCTGCTGCGTATGTACCTACGTTGGGCAGAAGCGAAGGGCTTCAAAGCTGAAGTGATTGAAGTCTCTGAAGGTGAAGTCGCGGGTCTTAAGTCGGCAACAGTTCGCATCTCTGGTGAGTATGCGTACGGTTGGTTACGCACTGAAACGGGCGTTCATCGTCTTGTTCGTAAATCTCCGTTCGATTCAGGCGGTCGTCGCCATACGTCATTTGCTTCTGCGTTCATCTATCCAGAGATTGATGAAAACATCGACATCGACATTAATCCTTCCGACCTACGTATTGACGTTTACCGTGCGTCAGGCGCAGGTGGTCAGCACGTAAACACCACAGAATCTGCGGTACGTATTACGCACGTACCTACGAACACAGTGGTTCAGTGTCAGAATGACCGTTCTCAACATAAGAACAAAGATCAGGCAATGAAACAGCTTCGAGCGAAGCTATTTGAGCTTGAATTGCAAAAGCAAAATGCGGAAAAACAAGCTAATGAAGACGCTAAGTCTGACATTGGCTGGGGTAGCCAGATCCGTTCTTACGTATTGGATGACTCACGTATTAAGGACCTCCGTACGGGCATTGAAAACCGTAATACTCAAGCGGTTCTTGATGGCGATCTGGACAAATTTATTGAAGCTAGCCTGAAATCAGGTCTATAAAGCTTTTCACCGACAAAAACAGGATACATCGAAAATGACTGATGCTGTTCAAAACGAAACTGTACTAGAAGAAAATAAGCTGATTGCTGAACGCCGCGCTAAACTGGATGCAATCCGAAAGAGCTGCAAAGCGAACGGCCATCCAAACGACTTCCGTCGTGACGCACTAGCGGGCGACCTTCAGAAAGAGTTCGGTGAAAAGACGAAGGAAGAGCTAGAAGAGCTTAACCACGTAGTAGCAATCGCTGGCCGTATCATGGCTAAACGTGGTCCATTCTTGGTAATTCAAGAAACTTCTGGCCGTATCCAAGCTTACGCTGACAAAGCGGTTCAAAAAGTACTTAAAGAAAAATACCAAGGTCTAGATATCGGTGACATCATCGGTGTTAAAGGTGCACTTCATAAGTCTGGTAAAGGTGACCTATACGTGAACATGGAAGAGTACGAGTTGCTAACCAAAGCACTACGTCCACTTCCAGAGAAGTTCCACGGTCTAACTGACCAAGAGATGCGTTACCGCCAACGTTACGTTGACCTGATCGTTAACGAAGACTCTCGTCAAGCGTTTGTAGTACGTTCTAAAGTAATGTCTGCAATCCGCAACTTCATGATCTCTAAGCAGTTCATGGAAGTTGAAACGCCAATGATGCACGTTATCCCTGGCGGTGCGAGTGCGCGTCCATTCATCACGCACCACAACGCACTAGACATGCCAATGTACCTACGTATCGCGCCAGAGCTATACCTGAAGCGTCTAGTTGTTGGTGGTTTTGATC
Organism: Vibrio sp. Vb0888; assembly: GCF_033338835.1. Classification (NCBI taxonomy): domain Bacteria; kingdom Pseudomonadati; phylum Pseudomonadota; class Gammaproteobacteria; order Vibrionales; family Vibrionaceae; genus Vibrio; species Vibrio sp. Vb0888. The sequence continues at coordinate 19,629 of NZ_JAWOTL010000012.1, read as the reverse complement.
GCGTATTCGAAATCAACCGTAACTTCCGTAACGAAGGCCTTTCTCCACGCCACAACCCAGAATTCACAATGATGGAATTCTACATGGCGTACGCAGACTACAAAGATCTGATGGACCTAACTGAAGAACTACTAAGTTCAGTGGCGCAAGAAGTTCTAGGTTCAACGTCAATGCCTTACGGTGATGAAACGGTTGAGTTTGGTGGTACTTACACTCGTATGAGCATGTTCGAAGCAATCAAGCACTACAACCCAGACCACTCGCAAATCCAAGCGCTAACAGAAGAAGACCTACAAAACCGTGATCTAATGGTTTCTATCGCGAAATCTGTTCACGTTGAAGTAGAACCTTTCTGGACATGTGGTCAGCTTCTTGAAGAGATCTTTGGTGAAACAGCAGAACCTAAGCTAATGCAGCCTACGTTCATCACTGGTTACCCAGCAGATATTTCTCCGTTGGCTCGTCGTAGCGACGATAACCCGTTCTTTACAGACCGCTTTGAGTTCTTTATCGGTGGCCGTGAAGTAGCGAACGGTTTCTCAGAGCTTAACGATGCTGAAGACCAAGATGCACGCTTTAAAGCACAGGTTGAAGCGAAAGAGTCTGGTGACGACGAAGCAATGTTCTACGATGCAGACTACATCACTGCTCTAGAGCACGGCCTACCGCCAACAGCAGGCCAAGGTATCGGTATCGACCGTTTGGTTATGCTACTGACTAACACGCACACTATCCGTGACGTGATCCTATTCCCTGCAATGCGCCCGCAAGCGTAATTCGATAGGATGAGTAAAAAACCACCTTCGGGTGGTTTTTTTTTGCCTTTTAGTTAAGTTAATTCAAGTTGTTGCATTTGCTTTTTAATGGGATATGCAAATAAACATTCGCCAAATCTCAATCTATTGCATAGTCTTAATACTGAGACAGACGTGAGGGGGCGGAGTCTCGATAATGTTACCCGCTCGCAAAGATAAGTTTGTGGCACAAAATTTCTATTAACAATGAAAAAGGGTTAGAGAATGGCTGGGCAGTTTAAGATGGATTCCATCCCGGGATCGCTTGTGGTAGTTGGCGGTACTTATGAGCCTTGGTTATCGGTACTGGAGCAAGTGGGCTGGAAGTGTCACCAAGTCGGTGACTTACGCAAAGCTAATACGCTGTTAGAAGATATTGGTCCATGTATCGGTATTGTTGATCTCAGCCATGACGAGTTCAGCTTGAATGGTTTGGCGAACTTAGTCAGCTCTCACAAACACGTACGTTGGTTAGCGTTTATTCGTGAATCTCAGCTTGGCACTGACACCATATGCCAGTTCATTGTTAACTTTTGTATCGATTTTTTCACAGCGCCGATCCCAGATGCACAGTTATTAAGCACAATAGGTCACCAGCTTGGCATGCTTAAATTGGAGAAAAAAGTTTGGCCTAGTTTTGGTAGCAGTTTAGATATGGGTTTGATCGGTGAATCTATCCCGATGAAACGTTTACGCGATCAAGTGAAGCGCATTGGTCCAACGGACGTCAGCATTCTGATTTCTGGGGAAAGTGGGACTGGTAAAGAGGCGGTTGCTAGGGCCATCCATAAAGTCTCTTCACGCTCTCATAAACCGTTTATGGCAATTAACTGTCGCGCACTCAATGAACAACGTTTCCAAGCTGAAGTATTTGGTATTAACGCCGATGAAGATATGGAAGCATGCCTGCTTGAACAAGCAGATGGCGGCACCGTGTTGTTTAACGACATTCTTACCATTTCAAAAGAGCAGCAAATGAATCTGCTGAGATTCTTGCAAGAAGGCACCATTGATACCAAAGATGGCGTAAAAGCGGTTAACGTGCGTATTCTTGCTGCTAACTCGTCAGATGTTGAAAAAGCTTTGATTGACGGTGACTTCAATGAAGAGCTTTACCATTACATCAACGTTTTGCGCATCAATGTCCCTAGCTTGAAAGAACGTGCGAGTGACATCGCATTGCTGGCTCGTTTCTACTTACAAGAGTTCTCAAAAGAGTACAACTCGCAAGCAAAAAGCTTTTCTGAGGATGCATTCAAGGCACTGACACGTTATTTCTGGCCTGGAAATGTGCGTGAGCTGATGAACCAAGTGAAGCGAGCGGTATTAATGTCCGACAGCGTAATGATTGAAGAGCATCACTTAGATTTACCTCAACGTAATGACTCAAAGCGCAGCTTGAAATCAATCCGAGAGAAGAGTGAACGTGATGCGTTGCTGGTTGTTTTGGAATCTCATTCTGGTCAAGTTTCAAATGCGGCGAAAGAGCTCGGAGTTTCGCGTGCAACCATGTATCGACTACTTAATAAACATAACTTGATTTCCGAACAAGCCATGTAGTTGGCCTTTCCCTGTGTTAAATAGGCGAATAAATACAATAAAAGAGAGTGGCCACAGAGCCGCTCTTTTTATTTTTGTTTGGTTTGATTTATAAAATCCGCAAATTTATATATTCCTCAGGTGAATATGTTATACGTAAAAGTATATGAAACTAAATTGCGGTGTATTGATTTGTTTTTAATCAAAAAGGCAAAAAATGTTTGATATATATCCATCAAAGCTTACAATTTAACCGTAACTCAATGAGTTATACCTTTCATAAACGGATTAATTTTTAGCTAGGAGGCGCAAGATGAAACATTACGTTGTTAACACCACTGCTTGCGCTGATCGTATGCCTATCGCTCCGATAACCCTTAAATCGGATGATACCAATACCACTGGCTCACAAGATAAAAATTAATCCGTAACCTATCATATTTATTACTAGGCTGCGGAAAAGTAGCGGCTTAGTATCAACAGAATATTTCTGTTCATTTTACGCACTATTTTTCCCAGTCGAATACATCGATAATCGGAGAAAATATTATGCGTCACTCTATTTACCTACAATTGGCCACTTTGCTATTGAAAGCAGACCTTAAACGCGAAGAAAAGCAATGGCAGCGCACCATACGCCGAACTGCTCATGATATTCCATGGACGAATGTTCATCTATTGAGAGATATTGGTTTAGATCGCGATGGTCGTTCTACACGTGCCAATGTTCCGGATGCAGTAAAAGTTGAACGTCGAGTTCGTCACCTTCGTCGAGTCTTAACGTCGCGAATAATGACGTAATCGTTAGCGTGTTGGGCTGACTGAGTTGCTAACGAGTCATTCAACACGCTTAACTTTTTATATGAAGTATGACTTCATTGGATAAACAGCTGATCTTGAAGATCAGCTGTTTTCGTTTGAAGGTGGTACTGTTAAGGGCAAGGATTCGAGTAAGTTGTACCTATTGCTTGAATTTCAGTAAGTAGTTCGTCGCTAAGTTGCAAATCAATACTGTCGATATTGGCTTTTAATTGGTCTAGGTTTGTTGCTCCGATAATGTTAGAAGCAACAAATGGACGCTGATTGACAAACGCGAGCGCCATTTGTGCAGGGTTTAGACCATGCTCTTGAGCTAAATTGACGTAAGCTTCGGTCGCTTTAACACCTTGCGGAGTGAAGTAGCGCGCAAAACGCTCCCACTTAGTGCATCGAGCGCCTTCAGGTTTTGCCCCGTTTAGGTATTTACCACTCAGGCAGCCAAATGCCAAAGGAGAGTAGGCAAGTAACTGAACGCCTTCGTAATGGCTGATTTCAGACAAGCCAACTTCGAAGCTGCGGTTCAATAAGTTATATGGGTTTTGAATGGAGACAATTCTTGGCAAATCGTGTTTTTCTGCCAAACGCAATAGCGACATCACACCCCACGGCGTCTCGTTGGATACGCCGATATAGCGCACTTTACCTGCATTCACTAATTCAGTAAGCGCTTCCAACGTTTCAATTAACGTGACTTCTTCTTGTTTGTCAGGGTATGGGTAGTTGAGTTGACCAAAGCAGTTGGTTTGACGCTGCGGCCAATGTAGTTGGTACAAATCGACATAATCGGTTTGTAGACGATTAAGGCTGTCATCAATTGCTGTATGGATGTGGCGACGATTAAGGCTCATGTTGTCTCTAATGTGAGGAACATTGCGAGGGCCTGCCACTTTTGTTGCCAGTACTACTTTCTCTCTTTTGCCGCTTTTTGCTAACCAATTACCGATGTATTGCTCGGTGAGCCCTTGTGTTTCCGAGTTTGGCGGTACAGGGTACATCTCTGCGGTATCGATGAAGTTCACCCCATGATCGAGGGCAAAGTCGAGCTGTTCAAAGGCGTCCTTTTCTGTGTTTTGCTCGCCAAACGTCATAGTGCCGAGGCAGATTTTACTGATCTCAAGTGATGAGTGCGGTAGTTTTGTGTATTGCATATCACGTCCTTGAAGAGTTACCGACTAAATAAGTGACTCCAATATAGGGGATTTTTAGCCGCAATCGCAAATGATTTACGTATAAAGGGAGAGCAAACTCGAAAGCTACAGTTAGCCTAACTACACTTAAATAATCGTGTGAAGGAGGTATGTTATGCAGAAGCATCAATTGGACATGTGGCTACATGGTCCACATAAAGATACTTATAAAACTCCCAAAGTATTTGTGATTGGGTGTTCTGATGTCTCTGACTATCTTTTAGCTGTGGAGTACAAGCATCAACTTGAGCCGATTAAAGACGGTGAAGACCCGATACATTTTGGCTCTCTAGACTTAGTAAAAGAAGAATTATTGAGGCTAGGGGTCGATAAAGCGTATTTAAGGCTGCGTAATGCGTATGACGAATGTGGCACTGAAGAGGCAGCCTCGTACTGCGATATTGAGTTATCGCTCGTGACGCACTAAATAGCTGATATAGTTTTATTCTGGTTGAGTGTTAATGTAGTGCTTGAGTAAGATCTGTTCAGTAAACTGTGTTCTAAGGTAAAAGCCTCGGGGCAGAGTTTTCATCGGCTTACCATTTGAGTTATATGCTTCGGTGAGCGCTTTTGCATTTGCGGCTTTAGGGCGAAGATGCAGCGCTTCTCCGTGTCTGGCGGAAATTTGATCAAATCTTCCCAAGACGATCATCTCCATTAACTCTTCCCAGTCATTTCGCAAAATCCGTTCTTCTTCTTCATCTGGTGACCAAATGAGTGGACTGCCCACACGTCTTTCAGCGAGTGGGATTTCTCGTTCTCCTTCTACGGGTACCCAAAGCACACGAGATAGCTTGTTCCGAACATGACTTGTTTCCCATGTAAGACCATGAACACCAGTGAGGGGGGCCACAGAAACAAAGGTTGTTTCTAAAGGTTTGCCAGAGTAACTGATCGGAATACTTTTCAACTCGATCCCTAGTTTTGCGAAATCTTGTTGAGGTTTACTGCCAGCTGGAGCGCCCAAGTGCCATTCGAGTAATTGACCCACCCAACCTTTATCACGTTTTAAGTTTTCAGGAACAATCATATTCGCCTCGGCGGCCAACTCAGCAAAACTGAGTCCTGCCATATCATGCGCTCGTTCCAATAGCTCTGCTTCTGTTTGTGGTTCTGGTTTCATAGTTACAAGGTGGTATTACAAAAAATATAGTTTATCAAACTCCGACCAAATCTACTGTTTAAGATTTCACCGAGGCGGTGTAAGAACGATCAATTCATAACTTATCCACAGGTGGAGGAGGTATTGATAAGATCCTGACGAGGTCTGTATGAATAAACAGGGGTTAAAATGCATTTTTGGGGTTGATTTTGTTGTAATCATCTAAACGAATAGCAGGTAAGTGTGGATAAATAGCCTGTTGGTGGATCTTTGACCGATCTGAGTTTGGTGAAAAGATCATCAAGAAATTGAAGATCGAATTATCGTTATTTTTAAAAATAAATACTTTTTTATCAATGCTTTATGTTTGTTTTTTTGTTTATTCATTTGTTTTTCATTTGATGGGATTGAACTGAATTACTCATTTGAATTGAATTCTTCACAAAGTTATTCACAGAAAAGGTGAATAAATGTGGGCAATGTCTCACTCTTGTGTTGATAAGGTATGGTTTGATTAAAAGATATCCAAAAATGCTGAAAAGGTAATAAATCTTGCTCATATCACATCAGTAAGTTTGCTAGTAATGGGGATATGTGGAAAAATCACGGTAATAAAAAATTTATTCATAGAGGTTAGCCAGTGATAGATGGCGATGGTTACCGACTTAATGTTGGTATTGTGATATGTAATAACCATGGTCAGGTCTTCTGGGCTAAACGATACGGGCAACACTCATGGCAATTTCCACAAGGTGGGATTGACGAAGGTGAAACCCCTGAACAAGCCATGTTCAGGGAGTTATACGAAGAAGTCGGTTTAACGAAAAAAGACGTTAAGATCATTGCAACAAGTCGTCATTGGTTAAGATATAAGCTACCAAAGCGATTGGTGCGTTGGGACTCCAAGCCTGTTTGTATCGGCCAAAAACAGAAATGGTTTCTGCTGAGATTAGAATGCGATGAGTCTCGCATTAATATGCAACGCGGAAAATCCCCTGAATTTGATGGTTGGCGCTGGGTAAGTTACTGGTATCCAGTTAGGCAAGTTGTTTCTTTCAAGCGAGATGTTTATCGACGAGCGATGAAAGAATTTGCATCCTTAGCCATGCCTTTTCGAGAGAGAAAAGCGAAAGGGAAAAGAAAAAAGCAACGTAGAGGATAATCATGCTCAGTCAGCTAAGGGAAATAGTTGAGAAAGTCTCTAGGGTCGATGATGTACATCTGGCACTCGATATATTGGTGAAAGAGACTTGTGCTGCCCTTAGTACTGAGTGCTGTACTATCTATCTTGCTAATGAAGAAATGCAGCGCCTTGAGTTAATGGCAACTCAAGGCCTTATTTTTGAAGGTGATAGTATTCATATCAACTTCAATGAAGGCTTGGTTGGGTTGGTAAAACGAAGCGCTGAACCCCTTAACCTTGCCGAAGCCTCAAAACACCCCGAGTTCAAATTCTTTCCTCAACTCGGCGAACAGATTTACCACTCTTTTTTAGCTACTCCAATCATTCATCGTAAACAAGTTTTAGGTGTGTTGGTGATCCAACAAAAAACGCCGCGCTTGTTTAGTGAAATGGAAGAATCGTTTCTTGTTACCTTATCCGCTCAGTTAGCGGTGCTCATTGCACATGCGCAGAATCTTGGGCATTGGCAGTTAGCATCTAAACCCACGGTATTAAAAGGTTTGCCTGCGTCTACTGGTGTCGCGATTGGAGAGTTTTGGTTCGACAATACCCAGCCGAGTTTATCGGATATTTTCCCTTCGTCCACGTTAGATAAGGAACGCGAGCACGAGACACTACTGGTGGCCATAGAGCGAGCGTTAAATGACTTTCGCCGCATGCGGAAAAAACTGGACAGTGAAATCAACAAAGATGCGCTGGCGATCTTCGATCTGTTTACTCACTTACTGAATGATCCGATGCTTCGCGGTGATTTGAAGAAGCAGATTGAAAAAGGAGACAGGGCAGACTGGGCGTTACGCCAAGTTGTAGAGTCATACTCGAATCGATTTGCAAGAATGTCGGATGTATACATGCGTGAAAGAGCGCAAGATATCCGAGAGTTAGGGCAAAGGCTGCTCTATTTTCTGCACAACAGTGAGCAAGAAAATTCTGCAATTGATCGTCCCATTATTTTGGTGGCGAACGAACTCACTGCCACCTTGCTCGCTTCTGTACCTAAAGAGTTTTTGTTAGCCGTCGTATCATTAGAGGGAGGCGCAAACTCTCACGCTGCCATTTTATCTCGAGCTCTTGGGGTCCCTGCAGTCATGGGCGCCAACATTAATCCGGATGTGGTGAATGGCAAACTCGGGATAGTCGACGGCTATACGGGTGAGATCTTCTTAGAGCCAAACCGCCAGTTGTTGCGAGAGTATCGCAGCTTAGTAAGCGAAGAGTCTGAACTGTTTGCCATGGTAAACAAGGACCTCGCACTCCCTGCGGTTACGCAAGATAATCACCATATCGAAATTATGCTGAATGCGGGACTCAGTGCAGACAGTAATATTGCCATCAACACAGGTGTTGATGGTGTTGGGTTGTACCGAACTGAGATTGCATTTTTACTTCAGCATCACTTTCCTTCGGAAGATGAACAGTATCATCAATACCAAGCAATACTTAACAGCTATCCGAATCAACGAGTAGTGATGCGTACTTTGGATATTGGTGGTGACAAACCTTTGCCGTATTTGCCCATCGAAGAAGATAATCCGTTTCTAGGCTGGCGTGGCATTCGTTTTACATTGGATCATCCAGACATTTTCTTGATCCAGCTGCGTGCAATGTTAAGAGCGAGTGCAGAAAGCGGAAACTTAAGTATCTTATTGCCAATGGTGTCAGGGGTAAAAGAGCTAGACGATGCCATTAGCTTGATTAATCAAGCTCACAGCGAAGCCGTTTTGCTTGATGATAGAATTCAATTCCCACAAATTGGGGTCATGATTGAAGTACCATCGATGGTGTATCTGTTGCCAACGATCGCTCACCGTGTTGATTTTGTTTCTGTCGGGACAAACGATTTAACTCAGTATTTATTAGCGGTAGATAGGAACAATTCGCGCGTAGCGGATGTCTATGAATCTATGCATCCTGCGGTACTGTTAGCGCTTAAGCAAATCCATGAGGTGTGTGATAAATATCAGGTGCCCGTGTGTATTTGTGGTGAGCTAGCGGGTGATCCATTTGGCGCTCTTCTCTTACTTGGGTTAGGGTATACCAGTTTGAGTATGAACACCTCCAATGTGGCTAAGGTGAAATATTTGATTCGTCATAGCCAACAAGAAGAATTAGAAAAATTAGCGGAGCAAGCAATGACAAAGTCCTATGGGGAGGACATTCATCAAATGATGCATGACTTCTTCATTCAACAGGGCTTTGCGGGCTTTATCCGTGCAGGTAAAAAGTAGGAAATCGTGACCGTCTCTTTATTTTTGTTATTGTTGGCGCTAGGCGCTTTTGTGGGTGTGATGGCGGGGTTACTCGGTATCGGTGGTGGTTTGATTGTTGTTCCTGCCTTGTTGTATTTGCTTCCTCTTGCTGGGATCTCTCCAGAAATGAGTATGCACATGGCCTTAGCCACTTCGTTAGCGAGTATTATTGTCACGTCTGGCTCATCGGCGATGAATCACCTTAAGCTCGGCAATGTCGATATGTTTGTCGTAAAATGGTTGATGCCTGGTGTGGTCATTGGTGGCTTTGTTGGTGCCAATATTGCTGAGTGGATCCCTACACACTATTTGCCGAAAGTGTTTGGTGTCATTGTTCTTTGCCTGTCAGTACAAATGTTTCGTTCCATTAAAGTTACGAGCAGTAAACCTATGCCGAGCAGCCCTGTGACTGTAGTTTACGGCACGGGAATTGGTGTCGTATCAAGCCTTGCTGGTATTGGTGGTGGCTCACTGTCGGTACCATTTTTAAATAAACATGGGATAGAGATGCGTAAAGCGGTGGGCTCATCCTCCGTTTGTGGTTGCGTGATTGCTATTTCTGGTATGATCGGCTTCATCTTACATGGCTATAAAGTGGAAGGCTTACCTTCATACAGTATTGGCTATGTTTATCTTCCCGCTTTATTAGCGATTGCTATGGCCTCGATGCTCACAACAAAAGTGGGTGCGAAGCTCGCAACTAACCTTCCAACAGCGGTATTAAAAAAGATATTCGCGGTGTTCTTAATGTTTGTTGCAGCGACCATGCTGCTCTAAGTTTGTACCCAAGTCATTCTCGCTGAACCAAGCATCTAGAGGTTACTTGGGTATATTTATTTTGTTGTGATAAGAAGAGAATGATTTATGTCTCAGGGATATATTGAATTTCCCAATATTGATCCGGTTTTAATCTCTATTGGTCCTGTTTCGGTTCGTTGGTACGGTTTGATGTACCTTGTTGGCTTTATGTTTGCTCTATGGTTAGCGAACCGACGTGCGGATAAGCCTGGAAGTGGTTGGACACGAGAGCAGGTTTCTGATTTGTTGTTCGCAGGCTTCCTTGGCGTGGTGATTGGTGGCCGTGTAGGCTACGTGCTTTTCTACAATTTTGAGCTCTTCCTGGCTGACCCTTTGTATCTATTTAAAGTGTGGACTGGTGGTATGTCTTTCCACGGGGGCTTACTGGGTGTGATTACTGCGATGTTCTGGTATGCACACAAAAACGGGCGAACTTTCTTCGGTGTTGCTGACTTTATCGCGCCGCTTGTGCCATTTGGTTTGGGTATGGGGCGTTTAGGTAACTTCATGAACAGCGAGTTGTGGGGCCGAGTAACGGATGTGCCTTGGGCGATCGTTTTCCCAAATGGCGGTCCACTGCCACGTCATCCATCACAGCTTTATGAAATGGCGCTTGAAGGCATCGTCCTTTTCTTCATTTTGAATTGGTTCATCAAGAAACCTCGTCCTCTAGGTTCTGTTTCAGGACTCTTTCTTGCGGGTTACGGAACCTTCCGTTTCCTAGTAGAATACGTGCGCGAACCAGACGCTCATTTGGGTTTATTCGGTGGCTTTATTTCCATGGGACAGATTTTATCTCTGCCAATGGTGGTTATCGGTGTCCTCATGATAGTTTGGGCATACAAACGTGGTCATTACAAAGACGAATTACCACAAAAGACGAAGTAAGGTATTGGTGTGAAACAGTATTTAGATTTGTGTCAACGCATCGTTGACCAAGGTGTTTGGGTTGAAAATGAGCGTACAGGCAAGCGCTGCCTGACCGTAATCAACGCGGATTTAACCTACGATGTTGCGAACAATCAATTTCCGTTGGTCACCACACGTAAAAGTTTTTGGAAAGCAGCTGTTGCAGAGCTACTAGGGTACATTCGTGGTTACGATAATGCGGAAGATTTTCGTAAGCTGGGCACGAAAACCTGGGATGCCAATGCCAACCTAAATGATGCCTGGTTGAATAACCCATACCGTAAAGGCGAAGACGACATGGGCCGTGTCTATGGAGTTTTTGCCTTTTTCCCAATGTTGTCTATATTGTTCTATAGGATTGAAATTATAGGACATTGTGGTGCAAATGGAGCAGCTATCAAAACGGACAATTGTCCATAATAAAAACAAACTCCTCTTTTTGAACATTGAGGAGTCTGACCATGTTCTTCTTCAGACTCTTTCCCCTCTCATCGAACAGCTAAACAATGGTAAATCATCGATTGTTTTTTATGCAAAATTAATGTACGTCTATTCCGATGTGTTTGATGACCGTGTAAGTGAAACATCGATAAAATTAGGGCATGTTACCGACTTTCTTGGGCGATTTCTTAAGAGCATTAAAGATGGGATTTTGGTCGATGTAAGCCCTGCAACCTTCGATGGATATCTCAATTTTTCACGAAAATGCTTAAGATTTTTGTCATCAAAATTTGGCATTGGTGATTATCATAAGAAAAAGCGATTAATTGATATATATATACCGTTTGACGCTGTTGATTTGCCCACTATAGATAGTGATAAAGCGGACTATTATAGTTGGTGGGTAATAAAATCTAAAAGTGGTAAAGAGAGGTTCCTAGATCTTACTTATATATGGAAAAATGAAGGCGCTGATGCCGCTAGACAACTAGAAAAATATACGAACAGTGTTTTAGGTGGATTTAAAGCATTAGAGAATCATCTCCCCTTATTTTCAGCATATTTTTTATATCTATCTTCAGTCGAAGGTTTAAATTATTTTGATTTAAAAAGTAATTCGGATGTTTCAGATGATATTTGGCGTGGATTCTGTGCTCATTTTTTTAAAAAAAATGTAGAATCTGGTAATTGCCTTATGACAACGAAGAAACGTTGGAATGACGGTTCTCCAGCTCTTTTCTACACTTTATTTGAAACAGGCTTCTTTGCTAGACCTAATATAGATATTACATATATACCTACAGAGTATAAGACAGGTTCAGAAGCAAAGATAAAGAAAATAAAAGATGCGCCTACAGGGGAAATAATTCAGGTTAAAGAAAAATTGCTTACTGATGTCCCGATTTATTTGACTGATGATGAGGCTATAGAATCTATATTCGATGATATAGAAGATGATTATAACATTGTAATAAATTGGGCTAAAAATCAATTCAATGATTTATGGGCAAGATATTCAGATAACAATCATAAGTTTAAATTTGAGGATATTGAGTTATCCAGAGATGAATTTCGCGTCAAATATCGACTTAATTGCTATGAAAGATTGATAGATTCTAATGGAAATATTCGTAAGGTTTATAGTAGTAAAACATCATTGGCTGAAAGTTTTGGAATGCCGACATCGTATTTCGAAATTCCAATATCAATACTCCTGATAAAAGAACACAATGATATAACGGATAGCTTCTTATACAACCTTGATTTATATGATAAGAACGGGCATAGAGTTGGATTTTATAAGCTTGATAATAATTATTATCTTCAGGGATATAAATTACGTAAAAATGGACGCAAAGCTGAACAAACCATCAAATTAAATTCTGTTTCAAAAGAGCTAGTTGAAAAGCTATTGGTTATCACCTCTAGACCAAGAGAATATTTAAAGAAGAAAGGGGATGATAACTATAGAAAATTATTTATTAATACTGGTCAAGCATTTTTTCATCCAAGACCATGTGTGAGTGGTTCTACTTCATTATCTGAAAAATATATTAAATCTCGATTCGAACAGCTAAAAAATGCACATGCCAATAAAAGTGAAGAGGCTCTGAATAATCTAAATAAAAACCTTACTTTAACTAGGTTTAGAGCATCATGTGCTGTTGTAGGCTATTTGAAAGATAAAGATGTATCATTAATGGCTAAAAATCTAGGGCATGACAAATATAGACAAGACTTGCTTTCTCATTATTTACCCGACCCAATATTGAAGTATTTTCAATCTCGTTGGATTCGAATATTTCAAAAGGGAATTATTTGTGAAGCAATGAAAGATAATAAAAACCTTCTTAAGGCGTCTTGCTTTAATAATATAAAAGAGCTTGAGAGGTTTTTATTCAATCATTCCTTAAAAATTGAAAAAAGTGATAGTAAAGATTTTGCAGAAAACGATGCGAAAGGTAAAGTTCTTGTCGGTATAAATGTTGAAGTTTTAAAGGTTCTTTTAGCGATTCAAAATGGGACTATTGAAGACGACAAGTTATCTATCAAAGATAGTTATTATCTCAGCCTTAGTGAACTTATAATGGAAGATATAAGAAACTCAGATGATGTTCTTCTAAAAAGCTACTTAGACACGGCAGAGAAAGAGATGGAAAAATAGTTAAGGGCTTGACATGAATTTACATGATGACTTGGGTTTTCTTAATAATATTTTTGAATCAGGTGTTGAGCGGTTCAAGAAACATCCTTACCTTAAAAGCGAATTTATAGAAAATATTTGGCGGTTTGACACTTCTACTTCAACAGGAAAGTTTGTCACGGAAGTAGACTTTAATATCACATTACCCAATGGAGAGTTGCTAACTAGCGAAAGTCATGGTTCATTGCTAAATACGTTTAAGATGTGGATAATAGCATACCTATCTACTAATAGTAGCGGGAAGCTAATTGTAAAGCCATCCCCAATAACTACAAGAGATAAACTTCCTTACATCTGTAAAATAATTGATTATTTCATTCTAAGAGATGGATATATTAAAATATCAGAATATGGTTTAAGAATATTATCTGAAGATGATGTGATACAATTGTTCTCGATTTTATCTTCCTCAAAAGATACATATGAGACCATATACAACTTTAAAGATAGAGCGTTGTCATATATTTATTTTAATGCTGTAAATTCTATTCGTAATAATAGTGCCGATAGGTCTGATATTAGCTATGATTTACTTACTGGTAAAAATTCTTATGCATTTGATTTGATTGATAGTAAATATGTAGATAATTTATCTATTATGAGAAGTTGGTTACTATCTAACGACTTTTTTAGAGAAGATACAAAAACTAGCGCCGATTATAAATATGTTTTAAAAGTGTCAAAGTTAGGAAGGGAGTTGCTTGGTTCAAAAACCATTTGGGGAGGGAAGATTAGTAAATCGGGAGATTGGGTTGAAGCTTTTCATCTAGTTGATAAATCGCCATATCATATTGAGTATAGAAGGATTAATGTTCAAGATACCCCAGAAGATGAGTTAATATCTAAAACGGCTTTTATTAATTTTCGTTCTGCTTGGCAATCATTAAAGTTGTTATCTAGCCATGACTTTAGAAAGAATGGAATCTACGTACCTGAAGATAATATAATTGATTGTGTGGATTTTTCTCGTGTTAAAGTTAAGAACTCAGGAAGGTTTAAAAGTATTCCATTTCCTATTGTATTTAATATGATCGAGAAATGCATCGATTTTCATTTAAATTACGGTGAAGAGTTAGTCTCATCATACGATAGTGTGGTTAGGCTAGTAGCTAGTCGAGATTATGATAAAGCACTTAGTAAAAGTTCTTCAGAAGATAGAACTCGGCTCAGAGAGTTCATATCGGATAGAGAGTTCATAACTTGCATTCATCCTAAAATAAAAGAGCTAGGTTGTAATCAATTCGGAAGAGGTCAGAGGTGGACTGCGAAAGAGTTGAGGGAGAACAAAAGTTTAATTGATTTAATATCGGTATACTTTGGGCTAGTGGCCATTATATTTGGAGCTTTAGCCGCAAGGAGAGTTGGTGAATATCTATCCATCAAGCATGGTAGTGCATTTGATAAAAAAAATCGTTATGTGATATTTGATAGAGAAAAAGCGACTCAAAATTTAGGAGGATTACGGGATAAAATTGCTCGCCCAATGGATGAGCTATGTATTTCTATGCTTGAAAATTTGGAGCGAATCCAAAAAGTACTAATTGATTGTGGATACTTATCTAGTATCCCTCATATTTTCTCCTATCCGTATATTAATCCTGTCAGAATTTCTGAGGCAAATTTTTATAATTCTTTATATCAAGCGATGGATAAGGCTTGTGACTATTTTGAAACAGAAGTAGTAGATGGACTGCGATATTATCTACGTCCGCATCAACTAAGACGATTTTTCGTTCAACTTTACGTATGGTCTTCAGGTGAATCCCAACAGGGGCTAGATGTTTTACGTTGGTTTTTAGGGCAGACAGATATAGAACATCTCCACCGTTATATTACAGAGTCAGTTACAGGTGAGGTGTTACGTGATGTGGAGGTTCAGTATGTTTCAGAACACATTGATAGCTTTCCAAAGCTCAAGTCATATATATGTCAAAAATACAATGTAAATAATGTGGAGTTACTTGATTCAGAGGAGCTTGAAGATTATATAAATTACCAAGCATCAAAAGGATCGATTATATTTGATTATGAGTTTATAACTGATTTTGAAGGGAAAAAGCATAAACTATTAGTTAAAATAGTTGGTGAAAATGATGAATAAGCTATCAGAGAAAAAAGTTAATTCGTTAAAAAATATTGAATTGATTTTAAAAGATATCATTAAAGAACCAGAGAAATATCATGAATCTACATATCTCATTAAATCTTTAGAGTCCCAAGGCGGTCTGGCTAGATTTGAAGGCCATATTGTTATTAATGGGGAAAGGTTAGAAGTATCACCTTCTTCAATTAATACTCAAAAGAGACAAGCAAAAATATTATTTTCTGAAGGTTATCAGTATATAAATCGTTTGAGGATCAGTGCATTAGAAACCTTGAACACATCTCCAAGTGTAGAAAAAAAAGAGAACAGAAGAACTAAACAAGGTCTATATAATGCATTGAAATCAAGGGATAATTTGGTCGATTTGTACAAAGAAGAGCATTTGGTATGGATTCAGATAATCGATAGAGCTAAATCTGAAATCCTATCTATTTCTAAAATAGATGACCAAAAACTTAGGGAACATCGAGCTAAAAATGCAGTTAAAAAGTTAAATTCGACATTATCTCTATTAGATATTTTTCCTGAAGATAGTGATAAGGAAAATAATGTTTCTGAAATTTAGAGGTGTCTATGTCTAAAGTTCAGTTGTGGCAAATTATACCAGAGTATCGGAACATCCATTTTGTTGGAAGGGATTTACAACCTGTAGTAAAAGTGATCAAAAATTTCCCTTTTATGACATTACCAAGTGGGAAGGCCTGCGTTGCTGCAAATAAGTATTTAATAAAAGTATCTGAAAGAAAATCGGAAGGTACAGTTAAGCAATATGCATCTTCAATAAGTGCATTAGTTAGATATTGCTATGAGCATAAAGTAGATTTTATTGACTTAACTTCCGATCATTTTTCTGAACTCATGCAGATTCAAAGAGATGAGAAAACCAACTCTTTAACGCCCAAAAGAGTCAGTAATACTTTAATTTCAAACGCTAGGCGTTGGCTTGATTTTCTTGATTTTATAGCGAAGGAGAATGATGACTCAACATTTTTACCAGCTAGGATATTGGCGAGCAAAAGGGTCAGAAATGTCAGGAAGGGTAAAACTATAGTTAAACAAGAAGTATGGTGGCATTGCTCATTTGATACACCTAGTCCTCTGAAAAAAAGAAAACCAATCTCAAAAGCATCGATTGATGCATTACGTTCTGCAATTATCAATGTAACGTCAGATAAAGCACTAATTAGGCGTAGAGAAGCTTTATTAAGAGGTCTTGAATCAACTGGAGGAAGAGTTGCGGAGCTTGTAGAGTTGAAAGTTGAAGATGTTTTAAAAGCTGAGGAAATGAAGAACCCCATGCTTAAATTAATAACGAAAAAAAACGACTCTGGATATAGATTTATACCAATCTTACATCAAGACTTAAGAGCATTAATTAAATATATAGAAATACACAGAAGCAAGTTAATCGAAGATACGATTGGAGAGTCAAATGATCATGGATTTGTTTTTATAAGTGTAAAAACAGGCATAAAATTAACAGCAAAATATTTAAGCGATGAAGTGGGAAATTTGAGAAGAGCGGCTGGGATTGAAGAAAAAGCCTGTGCTCAAATGTTTAGACATAGATTTATAACTAAATTGTTTATTTCTTTGATAAAGGAATTTAATGCTTCAAACAAGTCAGAATTAAAGCTCGCTCTACTTGATGGTAGTATATTTAAGAAGAAAGTCCAGCAATATACTAACCATAAGAGTTTGGATAGCCTTGATCATTATATTGATCTCGCATTTGCGGAATTGGTAGATGTCGATGGTGTTGAAAATAGAGTTCGTCAAAGAATGGCATATGAAGCTTTCGATAGGGGGCTAGATGAACTTGAATCTAAATTAAAAGATGGAATGGTAGTGTCAGAGTATCTGGAAGAACTACAAAGCCTCAGGACGGCAATGCAGAAAGATCTAGATGCTTTATCGGGCTAAGTATGGGGTAGACAGCCCAGCAACTGTTGTGCAGTAAGTCTGCACTAAACTAAACATATCTGTATTCCAATGGCCTCTCGATTAAATCCGATTGATTGAACCATCTTTCTGCCCCGTTTCTACTTAGACTAAAAACTTATTCATATGTTGTTCATCTCTTTTTGCCTTACTAAACCTAATTGTACAGCGTAAGAGTTTCAGGTGGACTCTTTCCGTCATGCAAGGCCAACAATCACATAACGTGCTTATATTGCTTGAGTTGCATACGTGATAGTAGCAAGATAGTCCGAAAGCAAAAGCAGAAAGATTCTGTCTAAAAAGCGTCATATCTCAAAGAAATCAGCGAGTCAGAATTCACATCAGTAGGAGTGGTAATGTTCAAAATACACAAATCAAAAAGCAAGGATGAGTCCATAGAAGAAGTGACTGCCGTAGTTGTGGAAGAACCCCACAAACATCCCATGATATGCCTTTTTGATTTCGAGGAAGATGTAGAAAAAGAACTGGAAAACTTAAGGTTTAACTATGTAACTGCTAGTTTCGGTTCAACTGTGAAAGTTGCGAACAAACGTCATGAAGAAAAACTCCTGAAGCTGCACCATGACTATCCTAGCAATCTACATGAATTTGACATCGTTATGTTGGATCTGACTGTTGAGAAATCAGAAGATTTTGATGCTAGCCTGCATAGCCTAAAAAATACAACTGGAAACAAAGCTCATGCCTTGCTTAGCATATACCCCGAACAAGTTTTCGACCCTAGGCCATTATCCATTAATATCGTTTCTGATGAAATAAATGAGCTGGCATGGAAGAAGGCAATAGTGATCGCATTTTGCGGGAGTGCAATTTCTTCTGAATACCAATTTGTAGAAATAACAGCATACGAGGCTAGTATTACACGCCGAGAGTCATATTCTAACCATACATTCTATAAAGGCTTTTCTGGCTCTAAAAACCGACATGGCCGTAAGGTTGCCCTCCCAGAAAAAGGCTCAAAACTATCTCCGCTGTTTAATCAACACTTAGATGGAATTGAGTACCGAAGTGTGTTTAACCACCCTGATGTTTGGGAGGACGGAAAGTACCAGAAAGACCGTAATTTTATACCACTGTTACTTAATGAAAGAGATGAAATTGTAAGTTACGCGCATTTCCAAAACGAGTCACTGGTATTAGTCTTCCCAGACATTGAGAACAAAGGAAGCTTTGTTGCTAGTCTCCTTAAGACATACCTACCAGAAATAATGCCAGATATATTCCCATTTCATGGTGAATTCGGCTGGTTAGAAAGTGGGGACTATTTGTTGCCTGGAGAGAGCGAGTTATTGCAAGAAAAGGCCGATATAGAGGAAAAATACGTCAAAGATATTACTGAAAACGAGAACTCTCTGCTCAAATTAAAGAGTGAGTTCAAGTTTCTGACAGATTTAATTTCTGAAACTGGTGATGCATTAGTATCGTCGATTGAACATTATCTCAAGTGGTTGGAGTTTGAGTCGGTAGTTAACTTTGACGATACAAATCCAGATATTCTTGAAGAGGATATTCAGGTTGATTGTGGGGATCGGTTTTTAGTCATCGAGATTAAAGGCATTGGAGGTACATCGACAGACAAAGACTGCTCTCAAATTAGCAAGATTAGGTATAGACGCGCCGAGCAACGAGGAAAATTTGATGTGTTCGGACTATATATTGTCAATCACCAGCGATACATGCCACCAAAATCGAGATCCAACCCCCCGTTTACCGAGAATCAAGTCAAAGATGCAGGCCACGATAAGCGAGGGCTTTTAACCACATACGATCTTTATAAAGCATATTTCCTGATTGAAGACGGGATTTTGCAAAAATCAGATGTTAGAGAATCACTTTTTAAAACAGGGCTAATTACTCTAGAGCCTACAGACCTAGTATCTATTGGTGTTCCTCAAGAACTCTTCATGAACGGTCAAGTTGCTATCGTAAATTTAAATGATATAACTCTAGCTGTAGGCGACACCTTGATCGTAAGAAAACAAGGAGATTATTCAAGAGCTAAAGTCGAATCCTTGCAAGTTAATGGTAAGGGAGTAGATACCTGTAATGAAGGAGAGGTTGGCATAAAGTTAGACCGAAAATTGAAGAAGAACTCAGAGCTGTTTGTTAGAAAGTTATAACAAGCTGTTGATCTGTACCTTTAAGTACTGGGCACTGAGTTAAGCGATTTTTCCATACTTAAACTCATTCATTGATTGCTAATTTAGCAACATCGCTAACTCAGAAATGTCCAACAGTGTGCTGACGGGGCATGAAACACGAAAATGCCCCAAAACTCGCTAGACCAAACACTCTACAAGATCTGTTTCGTTCATTTTATCCTACAAAAAGTTATTCGA
>NZ_JAWOTL010000011.1:0-177692 GCF_033338835.1 Vibrio sp. Vb0888 | reverse complement strand
AAGAATTTGCTTGGCGACCATAGCGTTTTGGACCCACCTGATTTCCATGCCGAACTCAGAAGTGAAACGAAATAGCGCCGATGGTAGTGTGGGGCTTCCCCATGTGAGAGTAGGACATCGCCAGGCTTTAGTTTTATTTTCACTTTTTCGAAAAGTGAAGACAAAAGCGGACACTTGCTTATTAAAGCGAGTGATACCACTGCGGAGTGGTAGTTCAGTTGGTTAGAATACCGGCCTGTCACGCCGGGGGTCGCGGGTTCGAGTCCCGTCCACTCCGCCACTTATTTGAGCGTCGTCTCAATAACACGAATTACAGGGGTGTAGCTCCAATTGGCAGAGCAGCGGATTCCAAATCCGCGTGTTGGGAGTTCGAATCTCTCCACCCCTGCCATACTCTAAAGCCTCAGCAGTAATGCTGGGGCTTTTTTACATCTGAAGAAAAGAGAATCTGACTAGTTGGAGAGTTGTCGATTCCTCTGATACCAAAGTATCGGGGGATTGAAAGTTCATATCTCCGGGATATTGGTCCACTTCACCTATCCCCCATGTTCATAAGCTCTGGCTTAGGTCAGGGGCTCTTTTATTCCTAACGTATAGTTTCGACGTCAGGTGTATGTTTATCCGACGAATATGGCATACCTTTGCTTCAGATAGTTTTATTTTCTAGTAATGTAATTATTAAATGTTGATGTATCGCTTTGCTCTTTCTGTTTTACTTTCGAATTTTCATAACGCTTTTTCTTCGTTATCGAGCACATCTGATTCACAATCTATTGAAAGGTCAGTGGTTACATTGGCTTGGATGATTACTGACTTGGTTCCTGTTATCATCATGCATTGATGCTAATAATTAGGAAGTAAGTTTATGCCACATTTTCGATTCCGTGCTGTAGAGCCACAAGCTGTTCAGGCATTATCAAAACCTCTTACGGATGAACTTCAGCCTCTAATGGACTGTCCGCGTGAGGATTTTACTTTTGAGTATATCTACACTACGTTTTTCAATGAGGGAGAGGTGAGTGCTGCATATCCTTTTGTCGAAGTGCTTTGGTTCGACCGTGGCCAGGAAGTGCAAGATGAAGTTGCCAAGCTTATTACGCAACAAGTGCGCGGTATCGCTGGTGCCGATATTGATGTTGCAGTTATCTTTTCCGCTTTATCTCCTAAAGCTTATTACGATAATGGCGAACACTACTAAAGGTTAAAGGCTATGAGGCTGAGTTTCATTGTAACTTTGGGTTTATGTTTCTCAGCTTCAGTATGTTCTACTCCTTGGGAGTCTGCGGTTAATCCTACCCGAAACTCTTCCTCCTCTATTGGTAGTTATGCTAACGGTTGTTTAGATGGTGCATTACCCTTGCCTCTCGATGGCGTTGGTTATCAAGTCTTACGTAGTAAAACGAAGCGCTACTATGGGCACCCTAAAACGATAGAGTTTATTGAAAATCTGGCGCTTAAAGCTCATCAAAATCTCAACACCACTCTGCTAATTGGTGATTTATCTTTACCTAGAGGTGGAAGGTTCTCCTCTGGTCATTCTAGTCATCAAACTGGGTTAGATATCGATATCTGGTTAAGACTTGCTGACCAACCGCTTTCTTATAACGAATTACAACTTCCTAAGCCCATGAGTGTGGTGGATTTAAAAGGTTATTCCATACTTAATCATCGCTGGGAAGAACGGCACTTTAAGCTAATTCGGTACGCTTCAAAAAGTAAGGATGTTGCACGAATTTTTGTACATCCTGTTATTAAGGAGCAACTTTGCTTGCAAGAAAACGGCAAAGATCGTTCTTGGTTACGTAAAGTACGTCCATGGTGGGGGCATCATTACCACTTTCACGTCAGGTTGTCTTGTCCTGATTCGAGCGACTATTGTGTTGATCAAGCACCACCTCCAGTAGGCGATGGCTGCGGTGTTGAGCTCGCAAGTTGGGCCCCGAAAGCGAAACCTATT
The DNA here is from genome assembly GCF_033338835.1 of Vibrio sp. Vb0888. Taxonomy (NCBI): domain Bacteria; kingdom Pseudomonadati; phylum Pseudomonadota; class Gammaproteobacteria; order Vibrionales; family Vibrionaceae; genus Vibrio; species Vibrio sp. Vb0888. The sequence continues at coordinate 175,735 of NZ_JAWOTL010000011.1, read as the reverse complement.
GATACCCCTCCACGGGTAAAAACAACCTCTAAGCCCAAACGAAAAAAAGTCGTTCCACCTCAATGCTTGCCGCTTATCAATCCTAATTAGTGTTACTCTCCAGGTTTATCTGTACTTGGTGATCTCTTTTATGAAACTGGAGAAACATCATACTTTTGTCTACATTGAATAATACCAATACAAAAACTAACCCAATTAGTTTTGGGGACATATTATAGAAATCTAAATTAAACAAAGAGTTGTAGTATGGGTAAGTTGTAACTTCTTTGTTTAGAAAAAGATCTTTCGTCACGATACTCTAGTTTCTTAGCAATATGTCTGTCAGTTGGCTAAAAAGCGATAACAACGCAGACAAGTGTGTAAGGCAGGGATATGCCCTTTTCCTGTTAGAAGAGTAAATCAAGGACAAAACCATGACTATGATTTGTGCAAAAGAATTTGCAGAGTGGTTAAGACACAGATTTAGCAGTGATACTAAAGGAGTCTCTTTGACTCGAGAGGATGTGAATCACCTGACTGGGCGTCAACGCCTTGATCCGGGTTTTGTTAATGATGTGCATTATGAGCTGATGCAATATGGGATGGCTTTCGTTACTGATACGAGCCGAGAAAACTTTTATTTAATACCTGTTTCTCAAGCGGAAAATTGGCGTGAGAGACTAGAGTATCATTTTGAAAAAGAGCTATTCTGCAATATTATCCCTATTGAAAAATCAGGTTGAGAAAAGGTTCAACTTTGATGCCAAAGTTGAACCTAATTGCTCTTATGCTAACCCTTGAATAATCACGAATTTTTCAAGCAACTGCTCTTCAGTTTCGACATGGTTCGGATCTGTGATTATGCATTTTGTAATTGGACACACTGACTGACAGGTCGGCTTTTCGTAATGCCCCTTACACTCTGTACATAGCGCTGGATCAATTTCGAAAATGCTCTCTCCCATACTGATTGCCCCATTGGGGCATTCGGGATCACACATGTCGCAGTTAATGCATTTATCAGTAATGAGCAAGGCCATGGTTACTTACCAGTCGGGTTACGGGTGTCCTGCCCTGAGTTTAGATTACGCATTAATAGGCCATATTCTAAATCTAGCTCTGCTGGTACTGGAATGAATACAAAGTGACCGTTTCCTTTCGCGTCTTCAATAGACTCTGACTTGCGGTTTTCCATTGCCTCTAGCGTGAAAACAATATTGCCTTTTGGCGTCATTAGTTCAAGGCTATCACCGACAAGAAACTTATTTTTTACTTCTACTTCAGCCATGTCACCACGACGTTTGCCAGTGAATTCACCAACAAACTGTTGAGCATCAGAGACTGAGTAACCGTAATCGTAGTTTTGGTAAGTATCGTGTGTATGGCGGCGTAGGAAGCCTTCAGTGTAGCCACGGTGAGCTAGGCTTTCTAGTGTACCCATTAGGCTTTCATCGAATGGTCGACCTGCTACAGCATCATCAATTGCTTTACGATAAACTTGAGCGGTACGTGCGCAGTAGTAGAACGATTTAGTACGACCTTCAATTTTCAATGAGTGAACACCCATCTTAGTTAAGCGTTCAACGTGCTGAACCGCTCGTAGGTCTTTAGAGTTCATGATGTAAGTACCATGCTCGTCTTCGTAAGCTGCCATTTTTTCTTCTGGACGGTGTGCTTCAGAAAGTAGAACGACTTCATCTGTTGGTTTGCCGCGACCAATTGTGGTTTCAGGACGCTCGTCTTGTACTTCGACAGGCTGTGCTTCCGTCGGGTCGAATTTCTCTACGATGTCACCAGCGTCGTTTTCTTTACCCTCTTCAACTTTGTATTCCCAGCGGCATGCGTTAGTGCAAGTGCCTTGGTTAGGGTCACGTTTGTTGATATAGCCAGAAAGTAGGCAACGACCAGAATAAGCCATGCATAATGCACCGTGAACGAATACTTCAAGTTCAGTTTCAGGGCAATGCTCACGAATTTCTTCGATTTCTTCTAGAGATAGCTCGCGAGAAACGATCACACGTTCCACGCCATTCGCTGCCCAGAACTTAACGGTCGCCCAGTTTACAGCGTTCGCTTGTACAGAAAGGTGAATTGGCATTTCTGGGAAAGCTTCACGAACCATCATAATTAGGCCTGGATCTGACATGATCAATGCGTCAGGACCCATCTCTACGATTGGCTTAAGATCACGGATGAACGTTTTTAGCTTCGAGTTGTGTGGTTGAATGTTACATACCACATAAAGCTTTTTGCCTAGGGCGTGGGCTTCATCGATACCGATTTTTAGGTTCTCGTGGTTAAACTCGTTGTTACGTACGCGAAGGCTGTAGCGAGGTTGGCCAGCGTAAACTGCATCTGCCCCGTAGGCGAATGCGTAACGCATGTTTTTCAGGCTGCCCGCTGGAGATAGTAGCTCAGGCACGAATGCTTTCTCAGTTGTCATTGCTCAATTCTCTTTTATCTGATCACAAGTCAGGCCAATTCCACCTAATGGAAATGGGGCGCAAATTTTACGTCAAAATGTGAACTGTGACTAGGGTAATTGTGCTTCAGATAGAAAAACGCCCTCAAAAAAAGTGAGGGCGTTATGGTTGACCTTTATACAATATTATGTGTTAGGATTCGCTAAGCCGCCTAGCGCATCGTATAGGTTGGGAAGGAAAGCACTGAACTCTCCACACATTAGAGAGAAGTCTGCATCAAATCGAGCTGCTTGATCTTCACGTGGAATATCATCGTTTTGATCTTTCAATTCATCAGAGAATTTTAGACGTTTGATGCCTGCATCTTCCGTCATAATGAACTCAATACGATCTTGCCAATTAAGCGCAAGTTTTGTCACGACTTTATCCGCAGCGATGTGGTTGCGGATTTCATCAGTGGTTAGCTCTTGCTTCTTACAGCGAATCACACCACCTTCTTCAAGTACGGATTTTAGCTCAGCTTCGTCCATCATGCTGATACCTTGAGGTGTGTCACCGCTTTTCACCCACTCGGTTAGCGTAGTTTCAATCGCCACTTCTGGAATAGCAGGAACAACAGGTAAACTACCCATGGTTTTACGAAGCAATGCTAATACATCTTCTGCTTTTTTATAGCTGCTTGCATCAACAAGGATAAAACCTTCTTTTGGCATGATGAGCACGTGAGTGTGGCTGCTGCGGCTGAATGCGCGCGGCAGTAAATCCATTACGATGTCATCTTTCAGGTTGTCTTTCTCTTTCTTCTTCAGAGGACGACCTTCTTGCGCTTCCATTGCTTCTACTTTTGCATTCAATGATTCTTTGATCACAGAGGCAGGTAGCATTTTCTCTTCTTTCTTGGCGCAAATCAGAATGCGGTTTTCTGACACGTGAGTCATCATATCGCCATGTCTACCCATTGCACTGACCCAGCCAAATTTCTGTTTGTCTTGACTGCCACACGGGGTGAATCGGAATTCAGACAGCTGAGTTTCTAGTTGTTCGGCGTTAAAAGTAACCTCGCGGTTAACGCGGTATACCAGACAGTTTTTAAACCACATAAATCTTCTCTAGGCTTGATGACAAGGGACTAATCATAGGGAATTTTTGTGCTGATGTCTTAATAGAAATGAAAAATATCCGAATGAACCTCAAAAGAAAGTTATATGAAAATTTGTTTTCAAAGGTCACAAAAGTGTCATAATTGGTAGTGATAATGCTTATGCATAGAGAGGCGCTTTGTCTCTTAAATTCATTAGCTCAACGAACATAAGGTTACTCAATTATGTCTAGAAGGATTCTGGTTGTTGAAGACGAAGCTCCTATTCGCGAAATGCTGTGCTTCGTACTTGAGCAGAAAGGTTACCAAGCGGTAGAAGCGGAAGATTACGATACTGCAGTAACCAAACTGTCTGAACCCTTCCCTGATTTAGTTTTACTGGATTGGATGTTACCAGGCGGTAGTGGCATTAACTTCATCAAACATATGAAGCGAGAGGAATTAACGCGCAACATTCCAGTTGTGATGCTTACCGCTCGTGGTGAAGAAGAAGATAAAGTGCGCGGTTTAGAAGTCGGTGCGGATGACTACATTACCAAGCCATTCTCTCCTAAAGAGTTGGTTGCACGCCTAAAAGCGGTGATTCGTCGCGTTACCCCTACTGCACTAGAAGATGTAATTGATGTACAGGGATTGAAGCTTGATCCTGTATCGCACCGTGTTACGGCTAATGATGCGCCATTAGACATGGGCCCAACAGAATTTAAGATGCTTCATTTTTTCATGACGCATCAAGAACGCGTATACAGCCGTGAGCAGCTATTAAACAATGTTTGGGGCACCAACGTGTATGTCGAAGACCGTACAGTCGATGTTCATATTCGCCGTCTGCGTAAAGCATTGGAAGCTGCAGGGCATGATAAGCTGATCCAAACTGTTCGTGGTGCTGGATACCGCTTCTCGACGAAGGCATAAATTAACACGCAGCTTATCGGTACCATTTCTGGAGTTATGAGTGGTTGAAAGATTAACGTGGAAAAAGCTGGCCTGGGAGCTGGCTTTTTTTTACACCCCATGGGTGATAGTAGGTTGGATATTCGGTTATATGCCGTGGTTGCTTTTGGCAGCTACGGCATTGCAGCTTGTGTGGCATTTGCATAACCAAGTACGTTTATCTTCTTGGTTATGGGATGAAAAACGCCTCACGCCACCATCTGGTAGCGGTAACTGGGAATCTTTGTTCAATGGGTTGTATCGCTTACAACAGCGCCAACGCCGCAAACGAAAAGAGCTTACTAATCTTATTCGTCGATTCCGAAATGGTGCAGAATCGCTACCCGATGCGGTAGTGGTATTCCGTGCTGAAGGCAATATTGTTTGGTGCAACAAGCTGGCTCAGCACTTACTGGGCTTCCATTGGCCAGAAGATTCAGGTCAACCTATCTCCAATCTCATTCGTACACCTGATTTTATCAAGTACCTCAACAAGAAAGACTTTTCAGAGCCATTAGAAATGCGTTCACCACTCAATGTCGAACGCATGCTAGAACTACGTATCGTACCGTATACCGAAGGTGAACATTTGATGGTGGTGCGTGATGTTAGCCAGTTAAAACAACTTGAGGGAATGCGTCGCAATTTCTTTGCCAACGTATCTCATGAACTGCGTACACCAATGACGGTGCTACAAGGTTATCTTGAGATGACAGAAGACCCTGATATGGTCGTGGGTCCAATGTGGAGCAAAGCTCATGGTGTCATGACGGAGCAGCTTAACCGCATGAACAGTTTGGTGAACCAACTACTGACACTATCTAAAATTGAAGCGGCACCTATGCATGAGCTTGAGGAAGTCGTGAATGTGCCCGCGATGCTTGAAGTGTTAGAAAAAGAGGCGGTTAGCCTTAGTGGGGACAACCAACATAAATTGAAATTTGATGTTGATGCAAGCCTACGCGTGTTGGGCGATGATGACCAGTTACGTAGTGCTATCTCTAACCTCGTTTATAACGCCGTCAAATACACACCACCTGGTGCGAACATTAATGTTCGTTGGTTCCAGACCTCTCAAGGCGCATGCTTAGAGGTGGAAGATAGCGGTGATGGTATTGAACCTCAGCACCTACACCGACTTACCGAGCGTTTTTATCGAGTAGATAAAGCAAGATCACGTGATACTGGAGGAAGTGGTTTAGGGCTAGCCATTGTAAAACACGCGCTGAGTCACCATGACTCTCATTTAGAAATTCACAGTGAAGTAGGCGTGGGCAGTAAGTTTTCTTTCGTATTGCCTGAGCGTTTGGTGGTGAAATAATGGCGTTACGATTGGCAAAAACATTCAGTTTATTCGCGCTTGTTTGTTCCTGTATGGCTGGCGCTCAAGATAAACCATTGCCGAATTATCATAAAACGACTGGGATTGTCGGGAATTTGCTCTCTGTTGGATCCGATACACTTGCAGGCATGACAACACTTTGGGTGGAAGAGTTTAAATCCATTTACCCGAATATTAATGCGCAAGTCCAAGCGTCTGGCTCTTCCACTGCTCCCCCAGCATTGACCGAACAAACAGCTCAGTTTGGTCCCATGAGCCGTCCTATGCGTTTAAGAGAGGTTGAAGCGTTTGAACGTGAACATGGTTACAAGCCAACGGCGCTTAGGGTAGCTATCGATGCTATCGGTATTTTTGTCCATCAAGACAATCCAATTCAAGGGCTCAACTTTGGTCAGTTAGATGCTTTGTTTTCTGCAACTCTGCGCTGTGGTGAAAGTCAATTTGTCACAAACTGGCAGCAACTCGGTCTTGAATCACAGTGGGCAAAGCGAAACGTACAGTTGTTTGGTCGTAACTCCGTTTCTGGAACTTATGGTTACTTCAAAAGCAATGCCTTGTGTGGCGGCGATTTCAAGACTCGAGTTAACGAGCAGCCAGGCTCCGCGTCAGTTGTGCAAGCTGTAGCGTCAACCATCAGTGGAATTGGTTATTCCGGTGTCGGTTATCGAGTGGCAGGCGTGCGCTTAGTCCCTGTGGCTAAAATGGGAAATGACTACGTGACTCCAACGCGAGAACATATTGTTAGTGGTAAGTACCCACTATCACGTTACTTATATGTTTACGTGAATAAGCACCCTGATTACCCATTAACACCAATTGAAGCTGAGTTTATTCGCTTTATCTTTTCTGCTCAGGGACAAGCGTTGGTTGAGAAAGATGGTTATGTGCCCATTACGGCAGACTTTGCAGAAGAAGAGTTAAAAAAAGTCGGCCTGTAAGCCGACTTTTTATTTAGGTATGGACTGTACGAGATCAGAAAGTGAGTGTCCACTTCGCGCTGTCCCAACGTTCTTGTTCTTCCTGTAAATCCGCGTGAAGTAATTTATTGTTTTCTAGCCATGCTTCATCTGTGCATGTGAGAATCCATTCGTCATTTTTGATAGATAAGGTGATATCAGGCAATGGATCTTCATTACGCTGCCCATTTAATACGATAGAAAGTCGTAATATTTTGATGAGGCTTATAACGTCACTCTGTTTATAGAGGTTGAAATCTGGTAGTTCTTGCAATTTGAGCGCTTTACGCTGGAAGCGAGCTAATGTTGCGAGCACTAATTGCTGCTCACGGTTGAAGCCTTGTAGGGTGGAGTGCAACAGAATATAAAAAGAGTGGCGATGGAAACTACGCAAGTTGATACTTAATCCGACTTCATGAAGCAACGCTGCCCACTCTAGTAAGTCAAATAACTCACTCTTTTTCTTAATGCCTAGTTCAGAGCGTACCTGACATAACATCTCACGTGCATGCCCCTTCACACGAGCGGCATGCTCTAAGTCGACCCGGTGCTTGTTGGCTAAATTTTCTGTGGTGCGCATACGAATATCGGAGCGCGCAAAACGCTCTTCCATTTCGTACAACAGGCCTTCGCGTAGAGCACCATCGGAGAAAAACATTTGCTCAATGCGAAGCGCTTTGAAAATCGCGGACAAAATCGCTACGCCTGCTGCGAATACGGGTTTACGTTCTTCTGTTAGACCCGCCAGTTCAATATCTTCAATGGAATCAAATTTACACAGAGTTTCGATAAGTGTATCCAGTCGACTCGCTGTGATCAGGCCATCTTCAAAACCTAATCCTACTAGCACTTCTTGAATCGCTTTGATGGTTCCTGATGAGCCGAGAGCAATATCCCAGCCCTTTTTACGATATGTTGAAGCGATGGACTCGAGTTTTTGTTCGGCCGCTAACATCGCCTTGCTGAAGTTTTTTCCTGACAGTTTGCCGTTTTTAAAGTATTGCTCTGTAAAACTGACGCATCCCATCTGTTTACTGTTGAGAAGCTCAGGCTCAAATTCTTGTCCAATAATCATCTCGGTACTGCCGCCTCCGATATCGATGACTAGTTTGGAGTTGGATTCTACTTGAGTGTGCGCGACGCCTAAGTAAATCAGGCGGGCTTCTTCTTCTCCAGGGATAATTTCTATCGGGAAAGGCATCACTTCTTTCGCACGCTCAATGAAAAGGTGGGCATTTTTAGCGCGTCTTAGTGTGTGTGTGGCGGCGATACGTACATTTGACTCATCAAGCCCTTGCAGCCTCTCAGCGAACATGGCTAAGCATTCTAGCGCACGCTCCATTGCGGCGTGACTTAAGTTCAATTCACTGTCGAGTCCTGATGCTAAGCGAACACGTTGTTTATGACGACTAACCAGTTGTAGGTCACTGCCGACAACTTTGGCCACCACCATATGGAAACTGTTTGAGCCGAGGTCTATCGCGGCAATGTAGCGAGTATCTTGTTCAAGTATTTGAGGCATCTGAATTTTGTTTTCTAGTTTGCTTTTCTATATTTTTAAGATAGTCATAGATAGCGATTTGAGAGCGAACTTTTTTGCGATTACCTCGTGGTACGTAAGCGTTACTCATTTCTTTATCTATTAAACGAGCCTTTACTGTATCGGTAAAATGGATATTCGTTATATCAATAATTCTCTGTTTCAAACGTGGATCACGGACTGGTACTGCTACCTCGATACGGTGATCAATATTTCTTGTCATCCAGTCTGCGGAGGAGATATAAACTTGCGGATCGCCATCATTGTGGGTGATCACCACGCGAGGGTGCTCAAGAAAGCGGTCAACAATACTGATGATGCGAATATTGTCGCTGATCCCCTCAATGCCCGGTACTAATGAGCACATACCTCGAATGATCATGTTTATTTTTACACCGGAAGTACTTGCTCCATAAAGCTTATTGACGATGCCTTTATCGACTAGGTTATTGACCTTGATCGTAAGAGCGGCTTTTTTCCCTAGCTTGGCATTCGCAATTTCATTATCAATTAAGCGGTAGATTTGGGTTCGAGAATTACGAGGAGATACCATAAGGTGATTGAACTTCACTGGTCGGTATGGATTCTCAATGTAACCGAAGACATTACGGACTTCATTAGTGATTTCTTGATCTGCCGTAAGCAGGGAGAAGTCGGTATAAATTCGTGCCGTCTTCTCATGGAAGTTGCCTGTGCCGATGTGTGCGTAGCGAATAATTTCTTCACCTTCGCGGCGGCTAATCATCAGTAGCTTTGAGTGAATCTTAAGACCAGGCGCACCAAAGATGACGTGCACACCCGCTTCGGTTAATACTTTTGACCATTCGATATTGGCTTCTTCATCAAAGCGAGCTTGCAGTTCGACGACCACAGTGACATTTTTGCCGTTGTGCACTGCATCAATTAAAGAGTTCATCAAGCGAGAATCTTTCGCGACGCGATAAATGTTAATCTTGATACTAAGTACTTTGGGATCGAAGGAGGCTTGGCGCACTAACTCACTAATGTGGTCAAAAGTGTGGTAGGGATAATAGAGCAGAATATCTTTCGCTTTAATCGCGTCAAAGCTGTTGGCATAACCTTCGAAATCGGCACATTTCATTGGCGGGAGAGGTTTATTTTCAAGATACTCTCGTCCAACATTTGGAAAGCCGATGAAGTCTTTAAAGTTGTGATAGCGTCCGCCGGGGATAAGGTTATCGTAGTTAGAGATATTAAGTTTGTTACACAGAAACTCTAACATTTGAGGCGGCATATCGCGTTCGTAGACGAAGCGAACGGGCTTTGCTGTCAGTCGCTGATTGACACCCTCTGACATTTGTTCAAGCAAGCTGTACTCGATTTCATTGCGTAAATCGTATTCAGCGTCACGCGTCATTTTCATCGCATAGCCGCTAAGCTCATCATAATCAAAAAAGCCTTTGAACAGCTCGTCCAAACAGTGGCGGATAATATTATCAAGTAAGATGATGGTTTTTCGACGCTTTCCTTTCTGTTCTGGTACCATCACAAAGCGGGGAAGGTGATCGGTCGGAATTTCGATCAGAGCGTACTGGTAATGTTCTTCTTTACGCAGTTCTACGGCGATGTAAGCGTACTCGTCTTTGAGAAATTGCAGAACATCGATCTCGTCTTTCATTAGGAGGGGAGTGATATGCGGCATTACCTCTCTACGGAAGTATTTCGCGATCCACTTTTGTTGCGATTCATCCAGTTGTTGCTCGTTGACCAAGAAAATGCGACGTCGCGCCATTTCTCGAATCAACTCGCTGTAAAGCTCATCAAATTGTTCGTTAAGCTTTAGTGCTTTCGACTGCATTTTGGTTAACAGTCGTTTAGGGCTATCACTGCCACCGCGCTCTTGGCTGATTAGGATTCTGCGCTTCACGTCCGCAAAGCGTACTTTGTAAAATTCATCTAAATTGTTGGAAAAGATCCCAAGAAAGCGAATACGTTCGATCAAAGGGACGGTTTTATCGGCAGCTTCTTGTAATACTCGTTCGTTGAAAGACAACCAACTCAGTTCTTTTTCTATATATAGTTTTTCTGCGCTCATAACCTTACCTAGCCAAAAGTGAAGTATTACGTACTCATCTTGGAAAAATGGATGAGTGAGAACATTATGAGATTTTCATTACAGATTTATTTCATACCACGCATTGCATAAGAGTTGTATTCTTTTCAGGTGTTTAATGTGATCTGTAATATAATTGTCATCTTAACGACATATTCTAGTACTAAGTCAAAAAAGGTAGAGATTTAAATGGCACAAGCCGAGTTTTCATTGCAGGAAAAAGATAAGAAACGACTGATAAAAGATCGTTTAGTTCGACTTGCAGTGACATCCGGTGGTGTCGGCGTACTCGCGGCGCTTATTTTGATCTTTGTCTACCTCGCCATGGTGATCATTCCGCTTTTTTCTGATGCGGAGATCAAAACCAACCAAGCCATTCGAGCCACTCATATTGAAACACCACTTGCGATTTCAGTGGATGATTACGCTCAGCTTGCGTTCGTCCTAACCCAAAGTGGTGAGATTCAATATTTGTCGATGGACGAGCCTACGAAACCTGCGGTGTATACACAGCAAATCGTCCAGAAACCCGTCGCTTTCTCTCAATCTGCTCCTGGGCTAGGTTGGTATGGATTTGTTGATGGGCAGGGTAAAGCGAACCTTTTCAAGCCAGAATTTAATGCCACGTTGAGAGAAAATACACGTCCTCCGGAAGTGATTGAGCTAGACACCAGCATGGATCTGACACTAAGTACGCCTCAAGATCCTGTGACTCAGTTTGTATTCGCAGCTTCGACGCCCTTACCAACGGTTGTTTGGCAGACACAAAGCGGTGAAGTGAAAGCTCGCTGGCAAGTGGCTTCGTCTTTGGGTACGCCTCCTACAACGATTGATTTTACGTTCTCTTCAGGTTTTGATACGCCTCAGCAAATGTTATTGACACCTGACGGTGAAACGCTTTATTTGCGCGATGGCTCTGAGTTGATCGTGTTAAAGAAAACCGCACGTAAATTTGCTGTGCGAGAGGTGGTCGATCTCACTCAAGGTGATAAGAAGCATTCCGTTCGTACGATAGACTTATTGGCTGGTGCTTACTCGCTTTTGGTGACGCACAACGATGGTCGGGTGTCGCAATGGTTTGATACGCTGCAAGAAGAAAAACGCACGTTAACGCATATTCGTGATTTTAAATTGGCGTCAGAGCTTAAGTATTTGTTGCCGGATTCTCATCGAAAAGGATTTTATAGCTTTTACACCAACGGCACGTTGCAAAGCCATTATACAACCAGTGAAAAACTGGTGTTGTTTAAGCGTGCGTACAATCAAGCGCCCGCAATCGCAGCAATGTCTAACAATGAACGCTACTTAATCACTTGGCAAAATAATGCGTTAAATGTTGCGGAAGTGGACAATGCCTATCCGGAAATTTCATTGTCTTCATTATGGCAAGAAGTGTGGTACGAAGGGTATCCTGAGCCTGAATTTGTGTGGCAATCGACTTCGGCGAGCGATAACTTTGAGGCTAAGTTCAGCCTAGTACCTATTGCGTTTGGAACGATAAAAGCGGCGATGTTTGCGATGCTGTTTTCAGTACCGCTCGCAGTGCTAGGTGCTATTTATACGGCTTACTTTATGTCGCCACGCATGCGTCGTGTAGTAAAACCGTCGATTGAGCTAATGGAAGCACTGCCAACGGTGATCATAGGTTTCCTCGCGGGATTGTGGTTCGCGCCTATTGTCGAAGATCATTTGATTACGATCGTCGTTATGCTGTTTGTTTTGCCCTTGAGCACCATGATTATGGGCGGGCTATGGGCATTAATACCGCAACCTTTGCGGAATCGTCTGCCTAATGGTTGGCATGCTTTAGTGCTCATGCCTGTCATATTGGTACTGATTGGGCTTGGAGTGTGGATTTCGCCTACGATTGAGCAGACGTTCTTTGGTGGCGATATGCGCTTATTCTTAACCGAGCATGGTATTGGTTACGATCAACGCAATGCATTGGTGGTGGGGTTAGCGATGGGGTTTGCTGTTATCCCGACGATTTTTACCATTGCCGAAGATGCCATTTTCTCTGTACCGAAGCATTTATCGGATGGCTCTTTGGCATTAGGGGCCACGCCTTGGCAAACTTTAATCTATGTTGTCTTGCTTACTGCAAGCCCAGGTATTTTTTCTGCCATTATGATGGGCCTGGGACGCGCTGTTGGCGAAACCATGATTGTATTAATGGCAACGGGCAATACGCCATTAATGGATTGGAATATTTTGGAAGGATTGCGCAGCCTGTCGGCGACCATCGCCGTTGAGTTGCCAGAGTCGGAAGTTGGAAGTTCGCATTATCGCCTGCTGTTCCTAGCTGCATTGATTTTATTTGTGTTTACGTTTGCAGTAAACGCGCTTGCGGAGTGGGTTCGTCAGAGACTGAGAGATAAGTACCGTGCGTTGTAATAATGGTTTGAATAAAGAGCGAGTAATAACGTGTTAAATTGGATTCGTTCTGGCGCACCGTGGATATGGCTAACAGGCGGTGCAGTCAGCATCAGTTTGTTGTCGGTATTAGGGTTGTTACTCCTTATCGGCTGGAAAGGCCTGACTTACTTTTGGCCAGCGCCTTTGTATCAGTGGAATGTTGCAGCGCTGACTCCTGTACAAGGTGAAGTGCTACATGAAAATACTATTCTGATTGGTCAAGTGTATGAGCGCAGCTTTGTACCGAAGAGTTATTTGCCTGAAAGCGCAGCACAACAGTTAGAAGACGATGAAGATTTTGCCACGCGACTCAACATCAAAATCGCTAACCGAGAGTTGTATCCCGCCGATTTTATCTCCGTATTGCAAATGCAGTTGGATGAGCCCACGACGCCAAAAGAGTGGGCGGTGATAGAGCGCAGTAGCGGTGGTTATTTCTTTGGTAAGCTGGTGGCGTTTCAAGATGGCGATAATATATACACCAGTGATATTCAATCGATACTAAATAAAAAGCTTGATGATGCAGAAACTCTGCGCCATGAGATTGATTCTTTGGTGGTCGATCAGCTTAAAGAGCTTGGTTGGAAGCTAGAGCAGTTGCGATTAGAAAAGCGCAAGCATGAATTGAATGACACGCTGACAGAAAGCTTCTTAAAGGAAAATCAGACGAAAAAAGAGCAGATAGAAAAAGCGCTTGCGACGTTAGATTTGCAACTTGATGGTTTACGACTTCAGCTCTCTGACTATGCCTTGATTGCCGAGGATATGACGGGGTCACAAGTATCGATTCCGCTCGAAGACATTTTGGACTACTGGTATCCAAACCAAATGTCACTGCCTGATAAAGTCATGCATTGGGGAAAACAGGTTTGGAAGTTTTTATCTGAAGATCCAAGAGAGTCTAACTCCGAAGGAGGCGTGTTCCCTGCGATATTTGGTACGGTTTTCTTAGTACTCATCATGTCGATCATTGTGATGCCACTCGGGGTGATCGCCGCTATCTATCTACATGAATACGCTAAGAATAACGCTCTAACCAGAGTTATTCGTATTGCGGTTATAAACCTAGCGGGTGTTCCATCGATTGTTTATGGCGTGTTTGGTTTAGGTTTCTTCGTTTATACGATTGGTGCCTCTATCGACAACGTATTCTATGCGGAGAAGCTACCGGCACCAACCTTTGGTACGCCGGGTTTGTTATGGTCTGCACTAACTCTTGCCGTGCTGACGCTTCCAGTTGTGATTGTGACTACTGAAGAAGGTTTAACTCGTATTCCGAGCTCAGTACGACATGGTTCTCTGGCGCTTGGTGCAACTCAGTTCGAAACACTATGGCGTGTGGTTTTACCTATGGCGACGCCAGCTATTATCACAGGTTTGATCCTTGCGATTGCACGTGCAGCTGGCGAAGTAGCGCCACTGATGCTGGTGGGGGTCGTGAAATTGGCATCCAGTTTACCGGTTGACGGACAATTCCCTTATGTGCATTTGGATAGAAAGTTCATGCATTTAGGTTTTCACATTTACGATGTTGGCTTTCAAACCTCCAACATCGAAGCGGCGCGACCATTAGTTTATGCCACCTCTTTCTTACTCGTGACAGTGATTGTCGGGCTAAACTTAACAGCAATCAGTATTCGCAATAATTTACGAGAAAAATACAGAACGTTAGGACAAGATTAAGTATGTTTAATTTTGATAGTACATTAGGTTATGAGCCACCATTGGATGTTCATAATTTAACGGATGAACAAACAGCCATCTCAATCGAGAACCTTAATCTGTTCTATGGTCAAACTCAGGCGCTGCATGATATTTCGATGCGAATTCCCAAAGGGCGAGTCACCGCTTTTATCGGTCCTTCAGGGTGTGGAAAGTCGACGTTATTACGTTGCATCAATCGCATGAACGACTTAGTGGAAGGGTGTCGAGTCACAGGCAAAGTGCGTCTCCATGGCAAGAATGTTTATCATCCTAATGTCGATGTTGCGACACTTCGACGCCGAGTGGGGATGGTGTTTCAAAGACCCAATCCATTTCCTAAGTCTATTTATGAAAATGTAGTTTATGGCTTACGCTTACAAGGTGTAAAAAACAGCCGCAGTTTAGATGACGCAGTGGAGCGATCCTTGCGCTCGGCGGCGTTGTGGGATGAGGTAAAAGACCGCTTGCATGAGAACGCATTTGGTTTATCTGGTGGTCAGCAACAGCGCTTGGTCATTGCGCGTGCGGTGGCGATTGAGCCGGAAGTCCTGTTATTGGACGAGCCAACATCAGCGTTGGATCCAATCTCAACTTTAACTATTGAAGAGCTTATCAATGAGCTGAAGACTCAATATACTGTCGTTATCGTTACCCATAACATGCAACAAGCGGCGAGAGTGAGCGATCATACTGCATTCATTCATATGGGTAAGTTAATTGAATACTCTGACGCGGACTCGATCTTCACTTCGCCAATGAAGAAACAGACCGAAGATTACATTACGGGTCGCTACGGTTAAGTCGCGACTCTATACGGAATAAGGAACATCATGCACTTTGGACGTCATATTTCAGGACAATTTAACGTAGAGCTAGAATCGATTCGTACTCATGTATTAACCATGGGTGGCTTGGTAGAACAGCAGCTTTCGTATGCTATTCAAGCCTTGCATAAAGAAGACATCGAACTGGCGCGTAAGGTTGTGCGTGACGATCATAAAGTGAATGCGATGGAAGTCTCGATCGATGACGCCTGTACACGCATTATTGCTAAGCGTCAGCCAACGGCAAAAGACTTGCGCTTAATCATGGCTATCATCAAAACGATCACGGATTTAGAACGCATCGGTGATGTGGCGACACGCATTGCTTACGTTGCCATTGAAAGCCCATCATCAAAAGAACGACAATTCCAAGTGTCGTTAGAGCCTCTCTGCCGTCAGGCAATTAATATGCTGCATCAGGTTTTAGACGCGTTTGCCCGTATGGATGTAGAAGCGGCAGCAGAGGTGCACAAACAAGATGACAAACTAGACGCCGCGTATGAAGCGGTGATTCGTCAGTTGATGACTTACATGATGGAAGATCCAAAAAATATCCCTAATATTCTGCAAGTGATGTGGTCTGCACGCGCGATTGAACGCGTGGGGGACCGCTGCCAGAACATCTGTGAATACATTATTTACTTTGTGAAAGGGAAAGATGTACGCCACCTAGGTGATCAAAGTATTGATGACGTACTGAAGTAACTGACTTCAACAAATAGACCAGCTTTTAGGCTGGCCTATTTATTAGAGAGAAGGAAAGCACGTCAATATTTATCAGGAACGAAGGTCTGATCATCAATGGGCGCTCTGACGTAACCTTCTTTATTGAGTTCAGGTAATTCGATGGGTGAGTACTCAAGTGCTTTGTAGTCAATCTGGCTTAGTAAATGACTGATACAGTTCAAGCGCGCTTTCTTTTTGTCATCAGAAGGGACGACCCACCAAGGGCAGTTTTTCGTGTCTGTATAGGCAAACATCTTATCTTTTGCTTCCGAATACTCCGCCCAGCGATGACGTGACTCTAAATCCATTGGGCTGAATTTCCAACGTTTGATCGGCGTATTAATTCGACCTAGAAAACGTTTTTCCTGCTCTTCGTCTGAAACCGAAAACCAATACTTAATCAGAATAATCCCAGATCGTTGCAACATTCTCTCGAATTCAGGGCAAGAGCGTAAAAACTCCTCGTATTCGTCTGGAGTACAGAACCCCATGACTTTTTCGACACCTGCTCGGTTATACCAACTTCGGTCAAATAAAACGATTTCACCAGCAGATGGTAAATGAGCGACGTAACGTTGGAAGTACCATTGCGTTTTTTCTTTTTCTGTCGGTGCAGGCAGAGCCACTACGCGACAAACACGCGGGTTTAGCTTTTCTGTAATTCGCTTTATCACTCCGCCTTTGCCCGCAGCATCACGTCCTTCAAACAGAACCACCACTTTTAACCCTTTGTGTTTGACCCACTCTTGAAGTTTTACGAGCTCAACTTGAAGGTTTTTGAGCTCCTTTTCGTATTCCTTTTTCTTCAATTTAGACATACACATTTCCTCACTCCTTGATAAACAATATGTTAGCACTCAAAAGCTATGCGCGTGAGGTTACGGTGGTCTATTTGAGAGCTGCTACGACATCGGTAATGGCTTGTGTACTTGTGATGGGGATTAAAAAATCATCGACATCGGATGCGCCCATTTTGCTTTGTTCAGCAACAAAGGTCATTTGGCTAGGGCGTGTGGTTTTGCCTGACAGATGGATTTCAGGAACTTGAGTGTCTTCTACTAGCTCACGTACGTTACTCGCATTAACGCCAGCACCCGCCATGATTGCTATGCGTCCTTGGGCTTGCTTAACCAAAGCTCTAAGCACATCGATCCCTTGTGGTGCTGAAGGCGCAAGACCGGAGGTTAAAATACGTTCACAACCTAAGCTGATCACTTCTTCCAAAGCTTTTTCAGCGTCACGACACTGGTCAAAGGAACGATGGAAGGTCACGCCTAAGCCAAGCGCTTGAGCAAATTCACACAGCGCAGCCGCGTAAGGCATATGAATATCACCGTCTTGAGTGAGCACGCCGAACACGACACCGCTCAAGCCTGATTGGTGAGCTGCTTCAATATCCCAACGCATCATTTCGATCTCTTCTTCATTGTAGAAGAAGTCACCTTGGCGTGGGCGGATCATGGCATAAACTGGAACACTAGAAAGCTTAGCCGCTTGCTGCATAAAGCCATAACTGGGTGTTAGTCCGCCTAAAGCCAAAGAGGAGCAAAGTTCAATCCGAGTGGCGCCGCCAGCAATGGCGTAGTGCAGAGATTCAATATTATCAATACAGACTTCTAGGTGAGTAACCACGTTCATTCATCCTGCTAACGTTACAAATAAGTGTTGTGGCTAAGATATTAACAGGGCCAGTAAGCAGAATCTGTATGGAGGGGATGATAAATAGAGGTAAAGTTTACGCTAAAGCGTTACCTCATTTTGGCGGTTTATCTGAAGGAAAAAGAAAGCCCAGAGCAGAGGCTCTGGGCTTTGATAGGACTTTACTTAGACTGATTGGCGTTTGCGGTTTTCCGCATTAGCTTATTGCTTTATATACATCCAACCATCACACCCGTTGAGCTAGGGTGAAGGTCTATTATTTTTTGCCTAGGTCAGCTGCGTGCTCAGATAGGAACGCTGCAACACCTTTTGGAGATGCGTCCATACCTGCTTTACCTTCTTCCCATTGTGCAGGACATACTTCGCCGTGCTTCTGGTGGAAGTTAAGAGCGTCAACCATGCGTAGCATTTCGTCGATGTTACGGCCTAGTGGTAGGTCGTTAACTACTTGGTGACGTACAACGCCTTCTTCGTCGATTAGGAAAGAACCACGGAAAGCAACGCCTGCTTCTGGGTGCTCAACGTCGTAAGCTTTACAGATTTCGTGCTTAACGTCAGCAACTAGTGGGTACTTAACTTGACCGATACCGCCATCTTCGATAGCAGTGTTACGCCATGCGTTGTGAGAGAACTGAGAATCGATAGAAACACCGATTACTTCAACACCTTTAGCTTGGAAGTCAGCTAGACGGTTGTCGAATGCGATTAGCTCAGATGGGCAAACGAAAGTGAAATCTAGTGGGTAGAAGAATACTACTGCTTTCTTACCTTTAGTGAACTCTGCAAAGTTGAAGTTTTCAACGATTTCACCGTTACCTAGAACAGCTGCTGCAGTAAAATCAGGGGCTTGACGACCTACTAGTACCATTTTTTTGCTCCTAAAAAGTATGGTTAGCTCCAAACCGAATTCAGTTGTGTCGGTTTGGTTCGTGTTTGTACGAGACAAACTATAGTACAGATTGTAGTATTGAAAAAAGCGAAATAAATAGATTGAGTTAATCGAAAAAAACGATAATAACAAAACTCTTAACTCGATCACTGGAACGGCGGTAGATACAAATACAATTATGAATAAATGGCCCAGTTTGAAGCAGTTACACTATTTAGTCACACTGCATGAAACAAGACATTTTAGTGACGCTGCAGAGCGTTGTTTTGTCAGTCAGTCGACTTTAAGTAAGGGTATTCAAAACTTAGAGGAGTTGATTGGCTGTCCATTATATGAAAAGAAAGACAAGAAAAGTCCACTGGTTTTTACCCAAACAGGAGAAATGGTAGTAAAGCAGGGGCGAGAGCTGTTAGCAAAAGGGCAAGATTTGGTCGAGCTTGGACGTATGTGCCAAGGCGACGATATGCAAGGCCAGCTAAAAGTAGGATGCATACCAACAATTGCTCCGTTTTTACTGTGTGATTTGGTACAAGAGGTGAACTACCGTTTCCCACAACTGAACCTTTTATTAAGAGAAGACACGACGACAAACTTACTCCAAGCGCTCAGACATGGTGAGCTGGATGTGCTTATTTTAGCGTTACCAGTCGAAATTGATGGGATGGAAAGCCGAGTAGTGGGTAAGGATCCGTTTCGAATGGTTATAAGCGCTAATCAAGCCCAATCGGTCCCTGTGCCGATTCGTTACGCGGATTTACCTGACGAATCCGTCTTTCTACTAGAGAAAGAACATTGCTTAACGGAACATGCGGTATCAGCGTGTAAATTAACAGACAAAGAAAAAATCAATCCGTTTACGGCAACCAGCCTCCATACACTGGTGCAAATGGTTGCGAATGGTTTGGGAACAACGTTCATTCCTCAAATGGCTATCGACCATGGCTTGCTGCATAACCAGAATTTAGTCGTGATCGATCCTCCAGGTAAACAAGCTTATCGCGAAATCGGCTTAGTTTGGCGTCCGAGCTCGTCAAGAACGAAAACATTTAATCAACTTGCAGAAGTCGTTTCAGAGCTGCTTTAGCTATTAGTATTAGCCCTTACTTCTCCATTATTTATCTAAAAGCGCACTGGAAACAGTGCGCTTTCTAGTATTTTATTCTGTTGGTAAACTTTGACTTGTAAAATTTTACAGCTCTTCTTTGATGAAGCTTTCATAAAATAGTGAAATTTCACAATGTTAATTTTACACAAAGCCCTGCATACCTTGTTTGACCCCTGTTTAAATCCATCTCTTCAGCCCTTGTGAATACAAGGTGTTTGTTTACCAGTCTATATTCATACGCTTGTTTGAAATGATAAAACGACTTTAAATTTAATGTAATTTTATTACGTAATAACTTACAAAATAAGGCGCTTGATAGATGGTTTTTACCTTGCGGGATAAAACTTTGAATTTTCTGTTTTGTTTATATTGGGGGTTTCACTAAACCCTTTGTTGATATAGCTTATTTAAAGGCCGATACGACTTATGTCTAGATTGAAAATACACGTAGCATTACGCAATCTATCGGCATGGCTAGACGAGTTGAACACAAAGTTAAAGGATGTAATTTGTTGTTCATAACTTACAAATGTAGCTTTACGCTGACTGCCCAAGATTGATAAAGCACGTTAAGGATGAATGATTATGCTTGCTCAGACAGAACAAAAAACACAACAACTAAAGCAAACCCAAGGCATGCTTGAGGTGAATGGAGTCGTTGCTCCAGAACATCAAGCAATTTTCCCTGTTGAAGCCCAAACCTTTTTATCTCTACTGTGTGAAAAATTTGCCGGACGCGTTGAACAGTTGCTGGAAGCAAGAGAAGAGAAGCAAGCACGTATTGATGCTGGTGAGCTACCAGATTTTCTACCAGAGACACAAGACATCCGTGAAGGAAGTTGGAAGATCCTAGGAATCCCACAAGATCTGCAAGATCGCCGTGTGGAGATTACCGGACCAACTGACCGCAAGATGGTGATTAACGCACTGAATGCGAATGTAAAAGTGTTCATGGCAGACTTCGAAGATTCAATGTCTCCTGCATGGAGTAAAGTGCTGGACGGTCAAATTAACTTGCGCGATGCTGTTAATGGCACCATCAGTTACACCAATCCTGGCAATGGCAAACATTATCAGCTGGAAGATGACCCAGCGGTGTTGATCTGCCGTGTTCGCGGCCTTCATTTAAAAGAAAAACACGTTACGTGGCACGGTCAGATCATTCCAGGTGCGCTATTCGATTTCGCTCTGTATTTCTATAACAACTACAAAGCGTTACTTCAAAAAGGCAGTGGCCCTTATTTCTACCTTCCAAAACTGCAATCGCATCACGAAGCGAAGTGGTGGAGCGAAGTGTTCCATTTCACGGAAGACTACTTCGGTTTGGATACAGGCACCATCAAAGCGACTGTGCTGATTGAAACCTTACCAGCGGTATTCGAAATGGACGAGATTCTGTTCTCGCTTAAAGAACACATCGTTGGTTTGAACTGTGGTCGCTGGGATTACATCTTTAGCTATATCAAAACATTGAAAAAACACTCAGACCGAGTACTGCCAGATCGCCAAGTGGTAACGATGGACAAGCCATTCTTAAACGCTTACTCGCGATTATTGGTACGTACTTGCCATAAACGAGGTGCTTTCGCGATGGGAGGAATGGCCGCATTTATCCCAGCTAAAGACCCGAAAGAGAATCAAAAAGTATTAGACAAGATCCAGACTGACAAATCGTTAGAAGCTAACAACGGCCACGACGGTACTTGGGTGGCTCATCCAGGTTTGGCTGACACTGCTATGGAAGTCTTTAGTGCTGTGCTGGGTGAACGCACCAACCAGTTGGATGTGAGCCGTGCAGAGGATGCGCCTATTACAGCCGCTGAACTGCTTGAGCCTTGTGAAGGCGAGCGCACTGAAGGCGGAATGCGCCACAATATTCGCGTTGCGCTGCAATACATCGAAGCTTGGATTTCTGGCAATGGTTGTGTGCCGATTTACGGACTGATGGAAGACGCAGCAACGGCAGAAATCTCACGCGCCTCTATCTGGCAATGGATTCAACACGGCAAGTCGCTAGACAACGGATTAAAGGTCACTAAAGAGCTGTTCGAGCTCTATCTCAAAGAGGAGATTGAAGTCGTGAAGCAAGAAATTGGCGAGCAGCGCTACCATGCGGGTCGATTTGAAGAAGCAGCAGACTTAATGGCAAGGCTGACGACGAGCGATGAACTGACCAACTTTTTGACAGTTCCTGGTTATGACTACCTGGATTAATAAAGAATAACTGTAACACCAATAACGTGAAGGATTTTCAAGGCAGATAGGGAAGTACTGCCTGAGAACGGAAACTCAACGCACACGCATAAAGTGCAAATTATAAAGAGGGATAGACCAATGACTAACTTAACTCGCCGCCAACAAATTGAAGCTCTGGAAAAAGACTGGGCAACTAACCCACGCTGGAAAAATGTGAAGCGTACTTACACTGCCGAGGAAGTGGTGGAACTGCGTGGCTCTATGGTGCCTGCAAACACAATTGCACAACGTGGTGCAGACAAACTTTGGTCACTGGTCAACGGTAGTGCGAAAAAAGGTTACGTAAACTGTCTTGGTGCGCTAACGGGTGGTCAAGCGGTTCAACAAGCTAAAGCAGGTATTGAAGCGATTTACTTGTCAGGCTGGCAGGTAGCGGCGGATAACAACACCGCCTCGACGATGTATCCAGACCAATCTCTTTACCCAGTAGATTCTGTACCGTCAGTAGTAAAACGCATCAACAACTCATTCCGTCGTGCAGACCAAATTCAGTGGGCTGCTGGTAAGACGCCTGAAGATGAAGGTGGAATTGATTACTTCCTACCTATCGTAGCGGATGCTGAAGCGGGCTTTGGTGGTGTGCTTAACGCTTACGAACTAATGAAATCGATGATCGAAGCCGGTGCCGCGGGCGTTCACTTTGAAGACCAGTTAGCATCGGTGAAAAAGTGTGGCCATATGGGTGGTAAGGTATTAGTTCCTACGCAAGAAGCGGTACAAAAGCTCGTTGCAGCTCGTTTGGCTGCTGACGTAGCGGGTACAACAACATTAGTTATTGCTCGTACTGATGCGAATGCGGCGGATCTCATTACTTCAGATTGCGACCCATATGATAAAGACTTCATCGAAGGTGAGCGTACTCAAGAAGGTTTCTACCGCGTTCGCGCGGGTATCGACCAAGCTATCTCTCGCGGCCTGGCTTACGCACCATATGCAGACTTGATTTGGTGTGAAACGGCTACGCCATGTTTGGAAGAAGCACGTAAGTTTGCAGAAGCAATTCACGCTGAATACCCAGATCAATTGTTGGCGTACAACTGCTCGCCTTCATTCAACTGGGAGAAAAACCTAGATGCAGAAACTATTGCTAAGTTCCAACAAGAGCTTGCAGACATGGGCTACAAGTACCAATTCATCACGCTAGCAGGCATTCACAACATGTGGTTCAACATGTTTGAACTGGCGCACGCTTACGCTCAAGGTGAAGGTATGCGTCATTATGTTGAGAAAGTTCAGCGTCCTGAATTCCAAGCAGCTGAAAAAGGCTATACGTTTGTTGCGCACCAACAAGAAGTAGGTACAGGTTACTTCGATAGAATGACCAATACTATCCAAGGTGGTAACTCTTCAGTGACAGCATTGACAGGTTCGACCGAAGAAGACCAATTCTAATTGGCAGAGAAACACTTCCTTAATCAGCGTCAGTAATGGCATTTTGAGCGGCAACCCTGCCGCTCTTTTTTTCGTTTAACCGGTGTAAAAACGAAACTTACAACAAAGAGAATACGCTTGCGTACTACTCTTCCTGCTCGATTTCTTCAGGTTCCACTTCTTCTTGCAGTTCCAATAAGTTAATCGCAATCGTCACGAAGTCACTATCAGTAATAATGCCGACCAATCGACCTTTGGTGACAACAGGTAGACAGCCAACTTTATGCTTTTGCATATAGATAGCGCTCTCTTTGAGCCCCGCGATAGGCTCTGCCGTCATGATGTTGGTGTGCATCATTTCGTAGAGCGGTGTGTCTAAAGTAAAAGATTGTTCAGCCTCATCTGGGTGCAAGCTCGATTCTTGAGCAGCAAGAATGTCGCGTTGAGTCACCAAGCCTTGTAAGTGGTTATTGGCATCAACAACCGGAATGTGTCGAATATCAAGCGCATCCATCATGCTTTTTGCATCACGCAAGGTGTGCGTGCGCAGTAATGTATGAGGATTACGAGTCATCATGTCTTCAACCTTGATCATAGAGACCTCCAGCGGCATTGTCCTTCTCTTAAATATAGAGAATATTTTTCTGTATATCTGGGAGCTAACTCGTTTTTCATCAATTAAATAGCACAATGCTGATGGGCTGCGTAATCTGTGTTTTATTGGTGTTTTTATTAATTTGAATAAGTCGGTTTGTGTGCGAGTCAGTTGGCATTTTTAGTTGATATTGAATGTGTCCCCAAGGTAATCCAATGAATTGAATCGCACATTTTTATTCGCTGGATTTTCCAAGATTCTTCTCTCGAAGAAGATACGTCCAGGCTTACCAAATTGAAGACAGCAACCTAGATGAAACGAACAACGTGTAACAAACTTATTGCGCTGGCAGTGGCGGCATTCAGTGTGCCATCAACACAGGCGATTGTGTTAGGAGATGAACAAACCGATCCTGTTGACCGCGTTACTTTGCGAGCAAGTAATATGGCAGAGTTTCCGCTGTGTGGTGGAACGATGCTGACAGAGCAATGGGTACTGACTGCGGCGCACTGTGTGGTGATGGGACAAGGAACCAATGAAGCAACCTACTATGTGACCCCGCCGGGTGAGCTGTCGGTGAATGCGAATGTGTATGAACTTAATTCTGCAGGGCTTGATAACTTTTATCCGGTGTCTCACGTTGTGGTTCATCCGGATTACACCCGGATTTCAAAAGCTGAGACCGACAGTAATGGCAACGTGAAACCTATCCAAACCGGTTTAGATTCAGACATCGCGTTGCTGTATCTCACGCGCCCAGTGGCAAACGCGAGCTTTGCTGACCTAGCGAGTAAAGTTGACATGGAGAGTATCGAAGCACGTTTGGCGGCGGATTGGAACGATAATTACCTGACCAATCAACGTGTCGAAAATGTGCAAGTGTTTGGATGGGGGGCTACTCAGCCGGATGCTTCTGAACCTTCTAATACGCTCAAAACCACCATTAGCACATTTTTACCCATCGACAAATGTTATGAGCGTTTAGAAATTGGCAGCAGTTTTCCGGGGATCATTGATTCAAGAGACAACCAAACCAAAATTTGTACGCTACCAACACAAAACCATGTATTGGAGCCAGATAGCCATACTCAATATGGCAACTCTGCATGTAAAGGTGACAGTGGTGGCCCGTTGGTCGATGTGGCGACCGGCAAACAAATTGGTATTGTTAGTGGCGGCCCCCTTATTCTACCAACGTGTGGCTCTTTGACGATCCCAAGTTTCTACACCAAGGTGAGCCACTATTACGACTGGGTACAGTCTTACATCACTGCCGATGCGCCACCAAGTCGTTACATCATTGCGCCGAATTTTATCAAAAGTGCTAACAATGAAAGTGGTGACAATAAAGAGTGTCACGATGGCATTGCGACCAATAACTGTGATTTCAAAGGCTCAGATGATGAAGGTGGCAGTCTAGGGTTTTGGTTATTGGGTTTATTCGTGCCGTTATTCTTGTGGCGAAAGCGTGAGGTTTGATAGGGCGATTGGAATGCCAAACTAATAAGCAGCGGTATACGCTGCTTTACTTTTTTATGTTCTCTCTTTTGGGCTCAAATTAAAAATAGTGCTAAGTAATCGAGGCTTTTCACGTTTTATTACACTCTTCACCATGGCTTTTACTGCTATATTCTGGTGATTTGCTTGCTATTGCAGCATGTAAACATATACTAGTCTGCTGCGAAAAACTCGTCGCAATTTTATCGTCGCCTAGACGTGATTTGACCAATAGATAAGACAAGTAACATGCAAGTATCAGATTTCCATTTCGACCTTCCAGATGAACTCATCGCTCGCTACCCTCAACCAGAGCGTACCGCTAGCCGACTGCTGCAAATGGACGGCAATACCGGAGAGCTCATTGATGGCACATTTACTGATGTATTGGGCCAAGTTCAACCCAGTGACTTAGTGGTGTTTAATAATACTCGTGTTATTCCTGCTCGTCTTTTTGGCCGCAAGGAATCGGGCGGTAAATTAGAAGTGCTAGTGGAGCGCATGTTGGATGAGAAAAGCATCCTCGCGCACGTTCGCTGCTCTAAGTCACCAAAACCAGGTACAACCATTATTGTTGGCGAGAATGATGAATATTCAGCAGAAATGGTGGCACGCCATGATGCTTTATTTGAACTGAAATTTAGTTCAAATAAGACGGTACTAGAAATTCTGGAAGAAATCGGCCATATGCCGCTTCCTCCTTACATCGACCGTCCAGACGAAGATGCAGATAAAGAGCGTTACCAAACGGTATATAATCAAAAGCCAGGTGCGGTTGCGGCACCGACAGCGGGCCTTCACTTTGATGATGTTCTCTTGGAGAAAATCAAAGCGAAAGGTGCAGAGTTTGCTTACGTTACTTTGCACGTTGGGGCGGGTACATTCCAGCCGGTAAAAGTGGAAAATATCAACGATCACCACATGCATGCCGAGTACGTAGAAGTACCACAAGAAGTCGTCGACGCAATTAAAGCGACGAAAGCGCGTGGCGGACGAATTATTGCTGTTGGTACCACATCTGTGCGTTCACTTGAAAGTGCAGCGCAAGACGCATTGCAAAAAGGGACTGAGCTGGCCCCATTCTTTGGCGATACTGAAATCTTTATTTTCCCTGGTTACGAATATCAGCTAGTGGATTGCTTGATCACAAACTTCCACTTGCCTGAATCAACACTGATCATGTTGGTGAGTGCATTTGCTGGATACGAGAACACCATGAATGCTTACAAACATGCGGTGGAAAACAAATACCGTTTCTTCTCGTATGGCGATTCAATGTTCATCAAGAAGAAAACGGCGTAGTTAAAAATAGATTTACGAGTGCTAGCAGTAAGCTAGGAAATAAAGCATCCATTGCTTTGTCTCTCGCAAGGAAAAGCGACCGCTCCTTAAAGTAGGGTAGAGCCCTAAACACTCAGTCAGACTGTTTCTCTGACACCCGGAGGCATCGTGAAATTAAAATTCGATCTTAAGAAGAAAAACGGCAATGCACGTCGTGGTCAACTGACTTTCGAACGCGGCACTGTTCAAACTCCTGCGTTCATGCCAGTAGGTACTTACGGTACCGTTAAAGGTATGACACCAGAAGAAGTAAAAGGTACTGGTGCAGAAATTCTGCTAGGTAATACGTTCCACCTGTGGCTACGTCCTGGTCAAGAAGTGATGAAAATGCACGGTGACCTGCACGATTTTATGAACTGGCACGGTCCTATTCTTACTGATTCAGGCGGCTTTCAAGTATTCAGCCTTGGTAAGATGCGTACGATCACTGAAGAAGGTGTTCACTTTCGTAACCCAGTAAACGGTGACAAGATTTTCATGGACGCAGAAAAGTCGATGGAAATTCAAAAAGACCTGGGCTCTGACATCGTTATGATTTTTGACGAGTGTACGCCTTACCCAGCGACACACGATGAAGCGAAGAAATCGATGGAAATGTCATTACGCTGGGCACAGCGTTCACGTGACCACTTCGAGAAGCTAGAAAACCCGAACAACCTATTTGGTATTGTCCAAGGTGGTGTTTACGAAGATTTACGTGATGTGTCGGTAAAAGGTCTAACGGAAATCGGTTTTGACGGTTACGCGGTTGGTGGTTTGGCAGTAGGTGAGCCTAAAGAAGACATGCACCGTATTCTTGAGCATACTTGTCCTCAACTTCCTGAAGACAAACCTCGCTACTTGATGGGCGTAGGTAAGCCAGAAGACTTGGTTGAAGGTGTTCGTCGTGGTATCGACATGTTTGATTGTGTAATGCCAACGCGTAACGCACGTAATGGTCACTTATTTGTGACTGGTGGTGTGATCAAGATCCGTAATGCGAAACATAAAACGGATACAACACCATTGGATCCGCATTGTGACTGTTACACTTGTCAAAACTACAGCAAGTCGTACCTTCACCATTTAGAGCGTTGTAATGAAATCTTAGGCGCTCGCTTGAATACAATCCATAACCTGCGTTACTACCAACGTCTGATGGAAAGCATTCGTAAAGCAATTGATGAAGATCGCTTCGATGAATTTGTTACTGAGTTCTATGAGCGTCGTGGCCGTGAAGTGCCACCACTAGCAAAAGAGCAGTAATTGAAAAACTAAAAGAATTAAAGCCTTTGGCATGTCGCCAGAGGCTTTTGCTAATAAAGTAGGCTAACGCACGTTATTTTTGAGAGAGCGATCTCTATTAGTTACTCTCAGACTTGAATCTAAAATGCGAAAGCCCAATTTGTTTGATTATCAATAAAATATAATGAGGATGTTTTAATGTTTATTTCTCAGGCTCACGCAGCAGCAGAAGGCGCGCCAGCAGGCGGTGGTTTTGAAATGCTAATCATGCTTGGCATGTTCGCAGTGATCTTTTACTTCATGATTTATCGCCCACAAGCGAAACGCGTAAAAGAACACAAAAACCTAATGGCTTCTATGGGCAAAGGCGACGAAGTTTTAACTAGCGGTGGCCTAGTGGGTAAAATCACTAAGATTGCTGAAGACAATGACTACATTTCAATTGAGCTTAACGCGAACAATGAAGTAGTAATCAAGAAAGACTTCATCACTGCAGTGCTACCAAAAGGTACGCTTAAGTCTCTATAAAACAGCTAAAGGATCCTCGCTGTGCTAAACCGTTATCCATTATGGAAGTACTTGATGGTGCTTTTTGCCATCATCACCGCTGCGTTATACGCACTTCCAAATATCTACGGTGAAGATCCGGCTATTCAAGTTACAGGGGCGCGTGGCGCCTCTGTAGATATGTCAACGCTGGATGCTGTCACTACTGCTCTTAACAAAGAGCAACTTTCTCATAAATCCATTGCTCTCGAAGATGGATCAATTCTTGTTCGTTTTAACGACACTGACACACAAATCAGTGCTCGTGATGTCATCAGCGAAGCGCTAGGCAAAGACACAATTGTTGCACTTAACCTTGCACCTTCTACACCCGATTGGCTAGAAGCGATTGGCGCGTCACCATTGAAGCTAGGTCTTGATCTTCGCGGTGGTGTTCACTTCTTAATGGAAGTGGATATGGATGCAGCGATGGAAAAGCTTGTTGGTCAACAAGAAGAAGCTTTCCGTAGCGAACTTCGTGACGCCAAGATTCGTTACCGTGCAATCCGCCCTTCTGGAAAAGAAGCGGTAGAAGTGTTGTTGCGTAACGAAGAGCAATTAGCAGAAGCGAAAGCAACGCTAGAAAAGAATCACCCGGACATGATTTTTGTCGATTCTGATTCAAATGGCCGTTACGCTCTTACTGCAACCTTTACTGAGCAACGTTTACAAGAGATCCGTAACTATGCTGTTGAGCAAAACATTACGATTTTACGTAATCGTGTCAACGAACTAGGTGTTGCGGAACCATTGGTTCAACGTCAAGGTGCTAGTCGCATTGTGGTTGAACTGCCTGGTGTTCAAGACACTGCTCGTGCAAAAGAAATTCTCGGAGCTACGGCAACGCTTGAATTCCGTGAAGTTGATGATAAAGCTGACCTATCGGCAGCGGCAAATGGTCGTGCGCCAGCAGGTAGTGAAATCAAGATGGACCGTGATGGTCGCCCAGTTGTGCTTAAGAAGCGCGTTATTCTTGGCGGTCAAAGCATCACAGATGCAAGCTCAAGTGTTGATGAATATGGTCGTCCACAAGTTAACATCTCGCTAGACAGCGAAGGTGGTAATAAGATGTCTGCGTTCTCTAAGAAGAACATTGGTAAGCTAATGGCTACCGTGTTTGCAGAATACAAAGACAGTGGCCGTCGTACGCCTGAAGGCAAAGTTATTCTGGATAAGCATGAAGAAGTCATCAACCAAGCAACGATTCAATCGGCTCTTGGTCGTAACTTCCGTATCACAGGTATCGACTCTGCTGCAGAAGCACACAACCTAGCACTTTTACTACGTGCTGGTGCACTGATTGCACCTATCTCTATCGTTGAAGAACGTACCATTGGTCCATCAATGGGCCAGCAAAACATCGATATGGGTATCCAAGCATGTATCTGGGGTATGGTTGCCGTAATGCTATTTACGCTGCTTTACTACCGCGGCTTTGGTTTGATTGCAAACATCGCTCTAATGGCAAACTTGGTGCTTATCATTGGTGTTATGTCGATGATTCCAGGCGCTACCATGACGCTTCCGGGGATAGCCGGTATCGTGTTAACAGTCGGTATGGCGGTTGATGCGAACGTACTGATCTTCGAGCGTATCCGTGAAGAAATTCGTGATGGACGTAGTCCACAACAAGCGATTCACCAAGGTTATGCGAATGCATTCAGCACGATTGCTGATGCGAACATCACAACACTAATTACTGCAATCATTCTATTTGCGGTCGGTACAGGTGCGGTGAAAGGTTTCGCAGTTACTCTATCTATCGGTATCTTAACTTCAATGTTCACCGCCATTATTGGTACACGTTGTATCGTGAACCTGATCTACGGTGGCAAACGCGTTGATAAATTGTCGATCTAAGGCTGGGAATTAATATGTTTCAAATTCTAAAAGCAGAGAAGACGATCGGCTTTATGCGTTGGTCGAAAGTAGCATTCGTTTTTTCAATTATAATGATTGCTGCTTCTATCTTCACTTTGTCAACCAAGTGGCTTAATTGGGGTCTAGATTTCACTGGCGGTACGCTTATCGAGGTAGGTTTTGAACAGCCAGCAAACCTTGAAGAGATTCGTGCAGCACTAGATTCAAAAGGCTTTGGCGATGCGACAGTACAAAACTTCGGTAGTGCTCGTGAAGTCATGGTTCGTCTTCGTCCACGTGATGACGTTTCTGGTGAAACGCTAGGTAACCAAATCATTGGTGCTATCAAAGATGGTACTGGCGAAAGCGTAGAAATGCGTCGTATTGAGTTCGTAGGTCCCAACGTTGGTGATGAGCTAACAGAAGCTGGTGGTCTAGCGATCTTGGTATCGCTGATCTGTATCCTGCTTTATGTATCGATGCGATTTGAATGGCGTCTAGCGGCTGGTGCGGTAATGGCATTGGCTCACGATATTATTATCACGCTAGGTGTCTTCTCGTTTCTACAAATTGAAGTTGACCTGACCATCGTAGCTGCGCTACTGACGGTTGTGGGCTACTCACTCAACGATACCATCGTTGTATTTGACCGGATTCGTGAAAACTTCCGTAAGATGCGTAAGGGCGAACCTTCAGACATTATGGACGCCTCAATCACTCAAACGTTGAGCCGTACATTGATTACATCTGGTACGACGTTGTTCGTGGTAATTGCACTGTTCATGCAGGGTGGTGCTATGATTCACGGCTTTGCAACCGCACTTTTACTCGGTATCACTGTAGGTACTTACTCTTCTATCTACGTAGCATCAGCACTGGCTCTAAAACTGGGTATCCAGAAAGAGCACTTGATGCCACCTCAAGTAGAAAAAGAAGGTGCAGAGTTCGACGAAATGCCATAAGGCAGATTGAGAACCGAAAACAAAAACCGCTGAGCAATCAGCGGTTTTTTTGTATCTGAATAGAGTCGTGAGCTTGTAGAGCCTCTCTGTATGAAGAGCCTTCAGCTACAGCTAAGTCGATACGAAGCAGTAGATACAAAAAAGCCCTGCTCAATGAGCGGGGCTTTCTAAAGTCATCAGCGTGACGGGCTATATATGACTTTCAAATATTACTTAAGGATCGCGCTGTTACCGTTTTCGCGAATGTGCTTAAGGATAGATTTTACGCCACGAGCGCTTGAAGCAACGATGTTACCAGACTTCATGTAGTCAGTGCCGCCAGCAAAGTCTGTTAGGATTGCGCCAGCTTCACGAGCAATAAGCTCACCTGCTGCCATATCCCAAGGTTTTAGGCCTAGCTCGAAGTAACCATCAACACGGCCAGCAGCCACGTAACAAAGGTCTAGAGCAGCAGAGCCGCTACGACGGAAATCAGCACACTCAGTGAATAGCGCACCAACGATCTTGATGTAAGACTCAGCGTGTTGTTTCTGCTTGAATGGGAAGCCTGTTGCTAGAACAGTGCCTTGAAGGTCTTTTAGTTGAGCAACACGAATACGTGCACTGTTTAGTTGAGCGCCGGCACCGCGTTGTGCAGTGAATAGCTCGTTTTGCATTGGATCGTAAACACAAGCAACTTCAGTTTTGCCCTTAATACGAACAGCGATAGAAACCGCGAAAGTTGGGTAACCTTTTACAAAGTTAGTGGTGCCATCCAGTGGGTCGATGATCCATTGTACGTCTTTATCTTTACCTTCGATAAGACCTTGTTCTTCAGCAACGATACAGTGCTCAGGGTAAGACTGCTTGATAGTATCGATGATGATGTATTCTGCTTCTTTGTCTACGTTAGTGACAAAGTCATTAGTGCCTTTAAGAGTAGATTCTACTTTATCAGTGTTTTCTAATGATTTAGCAATATGATTGCCTGCCTTTCGCGCAGCGCGAATAGCAATGTTTAGCATTGGATGCATACGAATTTCCCAACGGATGTTAAAGAACAAATGAAAGCGGCGGCGAGTATACCAGAGATAATTAAAAAGGGAAGTGGTTATTTTTTGTTCTAAATGCGGCTGGTTGAGTGTACAGAGCATACTGCGGACGAGAACAATAACCAAGAATGAGAAGAGAGGTCTGCTTGCCTCTAGGGTGTCTTAAAAAACTATGATAACATTCTGCGGTTTTAATTTAGGTAGCAAACACAGATGTTGGATCAAGTAAAAATTGTACTCGTAGGTACCTCTCATTCAGGCAATATTGGCTCAGCAGCTCGAGCAATGAAAGTGATGGGTTTAAACCAACTAGTATTAGTCGATCCACAATGTGAAGTGGATGAACAAACTCTTGCTTTAGCTGCGGGTGCTGGTGATATTGCTCAAAATGCAAAGATTGTCGGCACATTAGAAGAAGCGGTTGAAGATTGTGGCCTTGTTGTGGGTTCTAGCGCCCGCTCTCGTACATTAGAATGGCCAATGCTCGAGCCACGTGAATGCGGTGAGAAATTTGCAGTTGAAGGCCGAAAGCATCCGGTTGCGCTCGTGTTTGGCCGAGAAAGAACTGGTTTGACAAACGAAGAGCTACAAAAGTGCCACTACCATGTTTGTATTCCCGCTAATCCTGAGTACAGCTCGCTTAACCTAGCTATGGCTGTACAAACTCTCAGTTACGAAGTGCGAGTTGCACACTTGAACTTAGAGCAAAGCCAGTTTTCCCCAAATGAATCGGAAGAATACCCGCGTCATCGAGAACTCGAAATGTTCTTCGAGCATCTTGAAAAGGTGATGGTTGAGACCCAGTTTATTAACAAAGAGCAACCTGGACAGGTGATGAATAAGTTGCGCCGTTTGTTCTCTCGTGCTCGACCAGAAACCCAAGAACTTAATATTCTACGAGGCGTTTTGACTTCGATAGAAAAGAAGTTCTGAGTAAATAATAACCACTTTAGGTGTAAGGATGAATACCTGAGTAAAATGGTCAAATAAATACTTGACCAAATTACTCAGGTATGGAAAAATCTTAACCATTACAAACCATGTGGATACGGTGTGGTATGAAACTTACATCTAAAGGAAGATATGCGGTGACAGCCATGCTGGATGTGGCACTGCATTCGCAACAAAACCCTGTACCTCTGGCTGATATTTCAGAGCGTCAAGGGATCTCGCTCTCTTACTTAGAGCAGCTATTTTCAAAATTGCGTAAAGCAGGTCTCGTTGCCAGCGTTCGTGGTCCTGGTGGTGGTTACCGACTTGGTGCCGACGCTCACAGTATCGCTATTGGTACCGTGATTGCTGCCGTTGATGAGTCAGTAGATGCAACCAAATGCCAAGGTAAAGGAGATTGCCAAGGTGGAACACGTTGCCTTACTCACACGCTGTGGCGTGACCTAAGCTCTCGCATTAGTGACTTTTTGAATAACATCACTCTTGGTGAGTTGATGACAGACAATGAAGTACTCGAAATTTCTGATCGTCAGGACATTGATCTGGCGGTAACCCATGGGCTATCAAACAAAAATACAACCGCCGCGCCCATCGGTGTAAACGTCCGCTCTTAGCGGTCAGCTTTTTACATTGGAGTAGAGAATGAAACTGCCGATTTATCTTGATTATTCCGCTACATGTCCAGTTGATCCACGTGTTGCTGAAAAAATGGTTCAGTACATGACAATGGATGGCACATTTGGCAACCCAGCGTCACGTTCGCACCGTTACGGCTGGCAGGCAGAAGAAGCGGTCGATACTGCTCGTGAGCAAATTGCTGACCTTCTAAATGCAGATCCTCGCGAAATCGTATTTACATCTGGTGCGACAGAATCAGACAACCTTGCGATTAAAGGTGCAGCGCACTTTTACTCGAAGAAAGGCAAGCACGTAATCACTTGTAAAACAGAGCACAAAGCCGTTCTTGACCCATGTCGTCAACTTGAGCGTGAAGGCTTTGAAGTGACTTACCTTGAGCCAGAATCAAATGGCTTGATCGATCTAGAGAAGCTTAGAGCAGCCATGCGTGATGACACCGTGCTTGTGTCTATTATGCATGTAAACAACGAGATTGGTGTGGTTCAAGACATTACAGCGATCGGCGAACTGTGCCGTGAGCGTAAAATTGTTTTCCACGTGGACGCTGCGCAATCTGCAGGTAAATTACCAATCGACGTTCAAGAGATGAAAGTTGATCTAATTTCACTTTCTGCTCACAAAGTTTACGGTCCTAAAGGTATCGGTGCACTTTACGTACGTCGTAAGCCTCGTATTCGTCTTGAAGCGCAAATGCACGGTGGCGGTCATGAGCGTGGTTTCCGCTCTGGTACACTACCTACTCACCAAATCGTAGGCATGGGTGAAGCATTCCGCATTGCAAAAGAAGACATGCAAAAAGATTACGATCATGCTTTAGCGCTTCGTAACCGTCTTTTTGATGGCGTGAAAGACTTAGAAGCAGTGACGGTAAACGGTGACTTTGAGCAGCGTGTACCACACAACCTAAACATCAGTTTCGCATTCGTAGAAGGTGAATCACTACTAATGTCGCTTAAAGATCTAGCGGTATCTTCTGGTAGTGCTTGTACGTCTGCAAGCCTTGAGCCTTCTTACGTTCTTCGTGCCCTAGGCATGGATGACGAATTGGCTCACAGCTCGGTTCGTTTCTCGTTTGGTCGTTTCACGACTGAAGAAGAAATTGATTACGCAATTGAACAAATCCGCGTTGCAGTGACTAAGCTACGCGACATGTCTCCTCTATGGGATATGTACAAAGAAGGGATTGATTTGAGCACTGTTGAATGGGCTCACCATTAATCTCAGGGATTGAAATAGAGGATTCGAGGTAATTTATCATGGCATACAGCGAAAAAGTAATTGATCACTACGAGAACCCACGTAACGTTGGTTCATTCGATAAAGAAGATCCATCAGTAGGTAGCGGCATGGTTGGCGCTCCTGCGTGTGGTGACGTAATGAAGCTTCAAATCAAAGTGACACCTGAAGGTATCATCGAAGATGCGAAGTTCAAAACATACGGTTGTGGTAGTGCAATCGCATCAAGCTCACTAGTAACTGAGTGGGTAAAAGGTAAGTCAGTTGATGAAGCGGCAGCAATTAAAAACTCTGAGATTGCTGAAGAGCTAGAGCTTCCACCAGTGAAAGTTCACTGTTCTATTCTTGCTGAAGATGCAATCAAAGCAGCGGTTGCTGACTACAAGAAAAAACACCAAGAATAATTATTCCGTAATATAATGGGAGCTTTGACGCTCCCATTCCAATCGAAATTTAGACAGACTAAGGTGCAGTATGGCCATCACAATGACAGAATCAGCGGCAAGTCGCGTAAGAGCATTCCTAGATAACCGAGGCAAAGGTATCGGTTTACGTCTTGGAGTGAAGACGACTGGCTGTTCCGGCATGGCATACGTACTTGAGTTTGTTGATGAGCTCAATGAAGAAGACGAAGTATTTGAACTCTCTGGAGTGAAAATTATCATCGATCAAAAGAGCTTAGTGTACCTAGATGGTACTGAATTGGATTACGTGAAAGAAGGGTTGAATGAAGGTTTTGAATTCAACAACCCTAACGCGAAAAGTGAATGTGGTTGTGGTGAAAGCTTCAACGTCTAATTGATTGTCCTTCTGGGCAAACGAGTCCGGAAGGCTTTACTAGGACCCGAACTTAATGAATCACTTTGAATTATTTGGGCTACCAAGTCAGTTTAAGCTGGATGGTAGCCTTCTTTCTTCTCAGTTCCGAGAACTACAAAAACGCTTCCACCCGGATAACTTTGCAACGGGCTCAGAACGTGACCGTTTGATGGCGGTGCAAAAGGCGGCGCAAATCAACGATGCCTATCAAGTTCTGAAAAATCCTATTTCTCGCGCCGAGTATATCCTCGCAGAGCAAGGTGTTGAGATCCGAGGTGAACAGCAAACAATGCAAGATCCGATGTTCTTAATGGAGCAAATGGAACTGCGCGAAGAACTGGAAGAGATTGCTGACAAGTCCGATCCTGAATCGGCGCTTTTTGACTTCGACTCTAAGGTCAGCAAAATGTACAAACAGCATCTGGCAAGCGTCGAGCAAGAGCTTGATGATGGTCTATGGACTGAAGCCGCAGACCGAGTTCGTAAGCTAAAATTCATTGCCAAACTAAAGAACGAAATTGAGCTAGTCGAAGACAAACTCCTCGGCTAGTAAGCGTGACAAGGACCTATCATGGCACTACTTCAAATCGCAGAACCGGGCCAAAGCTCGGCACCTCATGAGCATAAGTTAGCAGCGGGTATCGACTTAGGTACTACCAACTCTTTGGTTGCTTCTGTACGTAGCGGCGATGCAACTCCACTTGCGGACGAGCAGGGCCGTACTATTTTACCTTCAGTCGTTAATTACGCTGAGGAAACGTTAACGGTCGGCCACGAAGCCAAAGCCAAAGCAGAGTTTGAACCAGAGAACACGATTATCTCTGTAAAACGTTTGATCGGTCGTTCATTAAAGGACATTCAGTCCCGTTACTCTTCACTTCCTTATCGTTTTAAAGAGAGTGAAAACGGCCTGCCAATTCTGCAAACACCTCAAGGTGACAAAAACCCGATTGAAGTATCTGCGGACATCCTAAAAGTATTGGGTAAGCGAGCTGAAGATACGTTAGGTGGTGAGTTAGCTGGTGTAGTTATTACCGTTCCTGCTTACTTTGATGACGCGCAACGTGCAGGTACAAAAGATGCGGCGAAATTAGCTGGTCTTCATGTTCTCCGTCTACTTAACGAACCAACCGCTGCGGCAATTGCTTATGGCCTAGACTCTGGTCAAGAAGGTGTGATTGCGGTTTACGATCTAGGTGGCGGTACTTTTGATATCTCTATCCTACGTTTATCGAAAGGCGTATTTGAAGTATTAGCAACAGGTGGCGATTCTGCATTAGGCGGTGACGACTTCGACCATCTATTTGCCGATTATTTAATGGAGCAAGCGGGTCTAGAAGCGCCGCTTTCTGCAGAAAAGAACCGTATACTGTTGAACATTGCTACTGAAGCTAAGATTGCTTTCTCTGAGCAAGACAGTGTTGACGTTGACGTTTTTGGCTGGAAAGGCACCGTGACTCGCGAGCAGTTCGAAGATCTGATTCGTCCGCTAGTGAAGAAAACACTGATGTCTTGTCGTCGCGCATTAAAAGATGCGGATGTCGACGCAGATGAAGTACTCGAGGTCGTCATGGTTGGCGGCTCAACCCGTACATTGTTGGTTCGTGAAATGGTAGGCGAGTTTTTTGGTCGCACACCTCTGACAAGCATTAACCCAGATGAAGTTGTTGCAATCGGTGCGGGTATTCAAGCTGATATCCTAGCGGGTAACAAACCTGACTCTGAAATGTTGCTTCTTGATGTGATTCCACTGTCGCTCGGTATTGAAACCATGGGTGGTTTGGTCGAGAAGATCATCCCCCGCAACACTACGATTCCCGTTGCGCGTGCGCAAGAATTTACCACATTCAAAGATGGCCAAACGGCGATGAGTGTTCATGTGGTACAAGGTGAACGTGAAATGGTTGATGACTGTCGTTCACTTGCTCGCTTCTCGTTAAAAGGTATTCCTCCGATGGCAGCGGGTGCGGCACATATTCGCGTGACTTACCAAGTTGACGCAGATGGCCTTCTTTCTGTTACGGCAATGGAGAAGAGCACTGGTGTTCAATCAGAGATTCAAGTAAAACCTTCTTACGGCTTAAGTGACAATGAAGTGGCGGATATGTTGCGTGATTCAATGACGCACGCAAAAGAAGACATGCAAGCTCGTGCCTTAGCTGAGCAGCGTGTTGAAGCCGACCGAGTGATAGAAGGTTTGATTGCAGCGATGCAAGCTGATGGTGATGACTTACTATCAGAACAAGAGAAACAAAACTTGATTAAAGCCATCGAAGCCTTGATTGAGCTGCGTAATGGTGATGATGCAGATGCGATAGAGCAAGGCATTAAAGATACCGATAAAGCGAGCCAAGATTTCGCATCACGCCGTATGGATAAATCGATTCGAGCTGCGTTGTCAGGTCAATCAGTAGACGATATATAAGAGATAAGTAGTTATGCCTAAGATTATTGTATTACCACACGACGATTTGTGCCCAGAAGGTGCAGTGTTGGAAGCAAACTCTGGTGACACCGTTCTAGACGTAGCGCTAAAAAACGGTATCGGTATTGAACATGCGTGTGAGAAGTCATGTGCGTGTACTACCTGCCACGTAATCATCCGTGAAGGTTTTGATTCACTCGAAGAAAGTGAAGAACTAGAAGACGACATGCTAGATAAAGCGTGGGGTCTAGAGCCTGAGTCACGCCTAGGGTGTCAGGCGAGAATTGCTGATGAAGACTTGGTAGTAGAAATTCCTAAATACACACTCAACCACGCTTCAGAAGATCACTAAAACTATCTCCCCAATATAGGGAAGAAGCAAAAGGAAGATGAGCAATGAAATGGACAGATTCTCGCGATATCGCGATTGAACTTTGTGACAAGTTTCCAGATGTCGATCCAAAAACAGTGCGTTTTACCGATCTTCATCAATGGATCATGGAGTTAGATGAGTTTGACGATGAGCCAAACCGTTCTAATGAAAAGATTCTAGAAGCCGTTATCATGTGCTGGATGGACGAAGCGGACTAAGTCTGTAAAACACAGCCTAGTTAACAATTCTTACTAAAAAAAGCGGACCTTTAGGTCCGTTTTTTTATCCAATTGACATTTTTGCCCTACATAATGCTAACATCCGTGAGTTATTAAAAAGAAGCAGCGTAGGCAACGCTGCTATAAGACAAGGAGAAACCATGTCTACACAGATGTCTGTATTTTTAAGTCAAGAGTCGGCAGCACCACATTGGGGTGAAAAAGCACTGCTTTCATTCGCTGAAAACGGCGCAACTATTCACTTAGGTGAAGGTCATGATCTCGGCGCAATTCAACGTGCAGCTCGTCAGCTAGATGGCCAAGGAATTCGTTCTATTTTTCTTTCTGGTGATAACTGGGATCTAGAGAGCGTATGGGCTTTCCACCAAGGGTTCCGTAACCCTAAAAAACATGGCTCAGTTGAGTGGGCAGCATTGTCTGATGAAGATCAAGCAGAGCTTCAAGCTCGTATTACTTCGACTGATTTTACCCGCGATATTATCAACAAAACGGCAGAAGAAGTTGCTCCTCGTCAGCTAGCGACAATGGCTGCTGAATTCATCAAATCTGTTGCGCCGAAAGGCACGGTGACAGCACGTATCGTCAAAGACAAAGACTTGTTGGCAGAAGGTTGGGAAGGTATTTACGCAGTAGGCCGTGGTTCTGAGCGTACTTCTGCGATGCTTCAGTTAGACTACAACCCAACTGGTGACGAAAACGCACCTGTATTCGCATGTCTTGTGGGTAAAGGCATCACCTTTGATTCCGGTGGTTACAGCTTGAAGCCTTCTACCTTCATGAGTGCAATGAAAGCAGATATGGGTGGCTCGGGTACTATCACTGGTGGCCTAGGATTAGCTATCTTGCGCGGTTTAAACAAGCGCGTAAAACTGATCTTGTGTTGTGCTGAGAACATGGTTTCTGGCCGTGCCCTTAAGCTTGGCGACATCATCACTTACAAAAACGGCAAAACCGTTGAGATTATGAATACCGACGCGGAAGGTCGCTTGGTGCTTGCAGACGGTCTTATCTACGCCAGTGAGCAAAAGCCTGAGTTAATCATTGACTGCGCGACGCTAACAGGCGCAGCGAAGAATGCGTTAGGTAACGATTACCATGCGCTAATGAGCTTTGATGATGAGCTATCGCATCAAGCGCTTACGGCGGCAAACCAGGAAAAAGAAGGCTTGTGGCCGCTACCACTTGCTGATTTCCATCGAGAAATGCTGCCATCTAATTTTGCCGATTTATCGAATATCAGCTCTGGTGATTATTCTCCGGGTGCAAGTACTGCAGCTGCATTCTTGTCTTACTTCGTTGAGGACTACAAAAAAGGCTGGTTACATTTCGACTGTGCGGGTACGTATCGTAAAGCCGCTTCTGATAAATGGGCTGCGGGAGCAACGGGTATGGGTGTTCGTACACTTGCTCGTTTCCTCAATGAGCAAGCTGGAAAATAAGATTGATTGCAGCACTCTCTTGTTTGAGTGCTGCTCTTACCCAGTAAGTCACTTTAAAAGCACAACTATTATTACAAGTACAGAAAGGAAATTTTATGGCTCTAGAAAGAACATTTTCAATCATTAAGCCTGATGCTGTAGAGCGAAACCTAATTGGTGAAATCTACAATCGTATTGAAAAGGCTGGCCTACGTATCATCGCTGCCAAAATGGTTCACCTGACAGAAGATCAGGCAAGCGGCTTTTATGCAGAGCATGAAGGTAAAGAGTTTTTCCCTCCTCTAAAAGAGTTCATGACATCTGGTCCTATTATGGTTCAGGTATTGGAAGGCGAAAATGCGATTGCACGTTACCGCGAGCTAATGGGTAAAACCAACCCAGAGGACGCGGCATGTGGCACTTTGCGTGCTGATTACGCACTCAGCATGCGTCACAATTCAGTTCATGGTTCAGATAGCCCTGAGTCTGCCGCTCGTGAAATTGAGTTTTTCTTCCCTGAATCAGAAGTTTTCTCTCGCTAACTCGTTCATGCATCACTTTTGCGTGATGATCTAGTTCGTAACAACCTCGGATTTGTCCGAGGTTTTTTTATTCCGCGTTCTCCATTTCACCGGCGAGTTCATTCGTAATTATTCGCGAAGACGTTGGCTAATCTGAGCATCTTACAGGGGGGAAAGCTTAGTTACGTGTGTTTGTTCTCATTGTTTTCTCTGTACCACTTCTACGCTTTTGCTGTCGGTTGTCTAATCATTATTCTCACCGTAAAGTCTGGTTAAAATTTAAACGTTTTTATTTTAATGCCTTAGCAAACTCAGGGTCTTACACCCCTTGTTGTAGCTGAATAAAGGCTGTACAATTCGCGCCCTTATTCTTGTTTCAGTCATTGAGAGGCAACATGACCACTGAAAAAATCAATCTACTCGACTTTGATCGCAAAGGCATGCGTCAGTTTTTCGCGGAAGAACTTGGCGAGAAAGCGTTTCGTGCCGATCAGGTTATGAAGTGGATCTACCATTTCGGTGTAGATGACTTCGAAAAAATGACAAACATC
Organism: Vibrio sp. Vb0888; assembly: GCF_033338835.1. NCBI lineage: Bacteria > Pseudomonadati > Pseudomonadota > Gammaproteobacteria > Vibrionales > Vibrionaceae > Vibrio > Vibrio sp. Vb0888. Next base: position 134,212 of record NZ_JAWOTL010000011.1, on the reverse strand, counting down.
AACAAGAAGCTGCGCGAAAAGCTTTTACACAAGTGTGAAATTAAAGCACCAACTGTAGCAGAAGCTCAGCATTCTTCAGACGGCACGATCAAGTGGGCAATGAAGGTTGGTGATCAGGATGTAGAAACGGTTTACATTCCAGAAGATGATCGCGCAACGCTTTGTGTATCTTCTCAAGTAGGTTGTGCATTGGAATGTAAGTTCTGCTCAACAGCACAGCAGGGCTTTAACCGTAACTTGAAAGTTTCAGAGATCATCGGTCAGGTGTGGCGTGCTGCACGTGAAATTGGTCTTGAGAAAGAAACAGGCCGTCGCCCAATTACGAACGTCGTGATGATGGGCATGGGTGAGCCGCTTCTTAATATGAAGAACTTGATTCCAGCACTGGAGTTAATGTTGGATGACCTTGGCTTTGGTTTGTCGAAGCGTCGCGTAACCGTATCAACATCAGGTGTGGTTTCTGGTCTTGATCAGATGACGGGCAAAATCGACGTTGCGTTGGCGATCTCTCTTCATGCGCCAAACGATAAGCTGCGTAGTGAAATCATGCCAATTAACGATCGTTGGGATATTCAAGATTTCCTAGCATCCGTTCGTCGTTACATTGCTTCATCGAATGCAAACCGTGGCAAAGTAACAGTCGAGTACGTGTTGCTTGACCATGTGAACGATGACATGGACCATGCACGCGAGCTGGCTGAATTGATGAAAGACACACCATGTAAGATTAACTTGATTCCGTTTAACCCGTACCCTGGTTCACCTTACAAGAAACCAAGTAACTCACGTATTGATCGCTTCCAAAAAACATTGATGCAATACGAGCACACAGTTACGGTTCGTAAAACGCGCGGTGATGACATTGATGCCGCATGTGGTCAGTTGGTCGGTGATGTAATTGACCGAACTAAACGTACGGCAATGCTGAAAGCGTCACGCGGTGCCGATACCATTGAAGTGAAAGCTGTATAAACGACCGGAATTCAAAAATAGCCAGAGCCATTCGCTCTGGCTATTTTGTTTATTGTTTAGGACATTTTCGCCAAGATTTGGGACTATCACTCTTCAACCTAAGGTTATTTGGGTATAATTTCGAATTCCTTTGTCAAAGTTTGGACAAAAGCTTGAGCTATCTGTTAGTTTGAGTGTAAAGAGTTTTTGTCTTCGTTGCGCATTCGCTTATCATGATATGTAACACTAACGATGACACCGATAATTCTCAGCACTTTCTCACATACGTTTTGCTGATTTTTGCAAAACGGGTATTCGCACTCAGATCGCTGAGAGTTTCTTAAAATTATTATTTTTGGTTAACGCGTTTAGGCTAGCTATCTTTTAAAGAGGCTTAAGAACAATAACGAAAATACATGACCACGTTAGCCACTAAAACAGATTAAATACCGCCATTATGACAGAACACGAAAATACGAATGAAGTGCCACTCTCTATTGAAGCTGGCACATTACTGAAAAACAAACGTGAATCCTTGGGAATGAGCCAAAAGCAAGTTGCCGATCGCCTGAGGCTTCGCATTTCTGTGATTGAAGATATTGAAAATAACCGATTTGAATCTCAACAAGTCGCGACATTTACGCGTGGTTACTTACGCTCTTACGCTAAATTCGTAGGTCTTGATGAGAAGGTGGTTTTGACGGCGTTAGAGCAGACTGCCGATGCTCAGCCTCAAGAGCAAGAAATTGAAATGCAAAGCTTCTCTCGTAAAACAAAAGACGAGAAGCACAATAGCCGTATTATGCTCCTTACTTGGGTTATCGGGCTGGTTATTATTGGCATCTCAGCGGCATGGTGGTGGCAAAACCAACAAGAGAATAGCCTAACTAAGGAAGTAACGGATTCAAGTGTTGAAGCGCCGCAGCCCACTGCTCAAGAATTAGCTGATATCGATTTGATGACGGCTGAAGAGTTAATCGCAAGCACTCCTGAAGAAGTTGCTTCAACTAATGAAGGCGTTGCTGAATCGACTGAAGCATCCGTTGAGCAAGGGGCGGATCCTTTGCTGACTGAAACTGAAAATACAACAAGCGTAGATTCTGAAGAACCTGTTGCCGTGATTGAAGCGGCGGAAGAGGAACAGCCTGCGCCAGTAGTACCTGAAGGCATGACACTTCTTACTATGAAGTTTAAAGCGGACTGTTGGATTCAAGTAAAAGACACCAATGGTAAAACGCTGGTAAGTGGTACTCATAAGCCAGGACAAGATGTAGAACTTACCGGAAAAGCGCCATTTAAAGTGATATTAGGCGCACCGGAAGGGGTTACAATGACATTTGCAAGTGAACCTGTCGACCTTTCTGGGTATACTTCAGGCAAAGTAGCTAGATTCACTCTACCGTTATAAAAAATTATGCAACACGAATCTCCAATTATTCGTCGTAAATCGACGCGTATTTATGTGGGTGATGTGCCAATTGGTGATGGTGCGCCAATTGCAGTACAGTCAATGACTAACACTCGCACGACTGACGTAGAAGCGACAGTCGCTCAAATCCGAGCACTAGAAAAAGTCGGCGCAGATATCGTTCGAGTTTCTGTGCCTACGATGGACGCAGCAGAAGCTTTCAAACTGATTAAACAGCAAGTTTCTGTACCATTAGTGGCTGATATTCATTTCGACTATCGTATCGCGCTGAAAGTTGCGGAGTACGGAGTTGACTGTTTACGTATCAACCCAGGTAACATCGGCAATGAAGAGCGCATTCGCGCTGTTGTTGATTGCGCTCGCGATAAAAACATCCCGATCCGTATTGGTGTCAATGGTGGATCTTTGGAAAAAGACCTACAGATGAAATACGGTGAGCCAACGCCAGAAGCCTTGGTTGAATCGGCGATGCGTCACGTAGACCATCTCGATCGTCTTAACTTTGACCAATTTAAAGTTAGCGTGAAAGCTTCAGACGTTTTTCTTGCGGTGGATTCATATCGTCTGCTGGCGAAGAAAATCGATCAGCCTCTTCATTTAGGTATCACAGAGGCGGGTGGTGCTCGAGCTGGCGCTGTTAAGTCATCTGTTGGCTTAGGTATGCTGTTATCTGAAGGGATAGGCGATACGCTGCGTATCTCTTTGGCTGCCGATCCAGTTGAAGAAATCAAAGTCGGTTTCGACATCCTTAAATCTCTGCGCATTCGCTCTCGAGGCATCAACTTTATTGCGTGCCCAAGCTGCTCACGCCAAGAATTCGATGTGATTGGTACGGTGAATGCACTGGAGCAACGTTTAGAAGACATCATCACGCCAATGGATGTGTCTATCATCGGTTGTGTGGTAAACGGCCCTGGTGAAGCAGAAGTTTCTCACTTAGGTCTAGCAGGTAGTAACAAGAAGAGCGCATTCTACGAAGATGGTAAACGCCAGAAAGAGCGCTTTGATAACGATGACCTTGTGAATAAGCTAGAAGCTAAGATCCGTGCGAAAGCAGCTATGATGAATGGCGAAAACCGCATCGAAGTTAAAGTACAAGATTAATCTCAACGAGAATTACGGTAAGTATTGTGGCAAAAACAATTCAAGCAATTCGAGGCATGAACGATTGCCTCCCAACTCAGTCGCCACTGTGGCAAAAATTAGAAAACACAGTGAAAAATGTAATTAGCGCATACGGTTATAACGAAGTGCGCATGCCAATCGTTGAAGAAACAAACCTATTCAGCCGCGCTGTTGGTGAAGAAACAGACGTCGTTTCAAAAGAAATGTACACCTTTGATGACCGTAACGGCGACAGCCTAACACTTCGCCCTGAAGGTACGGCGGGTTGTGTACGTTCATGTATCCAAAACAGCCTGATCAACCGTGATGAACAGCGTCTGTGGTACATGGGACCTATGTTCCGCCATGAACGTCCGCAGAAAGGTCGTTACCGTCAATTCCACCAGTGTGGTGTTGAGGTGTTTGGTCTAAATGGTCCAGATGTTGATGCAGAGCTTATCATGATGACGGCGCGTTTATGGCGTGAGCTAGGTATCAATGAACATGTCCGTCTTGAGCTGAACTCTATCGGTTCTCAAGAAGACCGCGCAGACTACCGTACTGCACTGGTTGCATTCCTTGAGCAACATATTGATGTGCTAGACGAAGATTGTAAGCGTCGCATGCACACGAACCCATTGCGTGTTCTGGATACGAAGAACCCAGACGTTCAAGCTATTTTAGGTGATGCGCCTCGCCTTTCAGATTACTTGGGTGAAGAATCTAAAGCACACTTCGCAGGTCTATGTGAACTTTTAGACGCCGCAGGTATCAAATACACAGTTAACGAACGTCTAGTTCGTGGTCTGGATTACTACAATCGCACGGTATTTGAGTGGATCACTGAGAGCCTAGGTGCTCAAGGCACTGTATGTGGTGGTGGTCGTTACGATGGCCTTGTAGAGCAATTAGGTGGTAAACCAACACCAGCGGTTGGCTTTGCAATGGGCCTAGAGCGTCTAGTACTGATGCTAGAAACGTTGGAACTGACAGACGTTCGTCGCAGTGTTGACGTGTACGTAGTCACAGCGGGTGAAGGCACCATGATGGCAGGAATGAAGCTAGCAGAACAGCTTCGCGAGTCTGTTCCAGGCGTTCGTGTGATGAATCACTTCGGTGGCGGTAACTTCAAGAAACAGTTTAAACGCGCAGACAAAGTTGGTGCTGTTGTAGCATTAGTTCTGGGTGAAAACGAAGTTGCGGATAATACCGTAGTACTGAAAGACTTGGCTGGTGGTGAGCAAGAGACTTACAACCAAGCAGAAGTTGCAGAAAAGATCGCAGCACTGATTTAAGTCTTTTAGTAATCTAACAAAATTACATCCTAGTTCGTAAGCTAAGGCTCCCAAATGTGGAGCCTTTAAACGAAATAGGAACAATGGCAGCTAAGCTGCCATTTACATGTTTTAAGAGGACAGGAAGTGGAACTTTACGATACTGAAGAACAACAAGTTGAAGCCATTAAAGACTGGTGGAAGGAAAACGGCAAAGCCGTCATCATCGGTGCGGTTGTTGGTTTAGGTGGTCTATTCGGCTGGCGTTACTACCAGGATTCTGTGATTCAGGCGAGTGAAGCAGCTTCTCAAAGCTACACGACAGCAATGAATGCTTTGCAAGACAAAGGCACTGATGCTCAAGCTGACGTGAAAGCTTTCATTGAGTCAAATGAAGTAAAAGAATATTCAGTATTGGCTGCGCTACAACTTGCTAAAGCACAAGTTGAAGCTCAAGACCTTTCTGCTGCATTGGAGCAACTGAAGTGGGCGCAAAGCAACACTCAAGATGCTGCGTTGTTACCATTGATTAGTTACCGCATTGCGCGTATTGAGACGGAAATGGGTAACTTCGACGCTGCAACGGCAGAGCTAAGTAACGTCACTGATACAGCATGGACAGGTCGTATTGCTGAACTTCGTGGCGATATTGCGATTCGCCAAGGTGACAAAGATGCTGCGTACGCTGCGTATACTGAAGCTCAGCAAGCGGCAGATGCAAGCCCGACACTACAAATGAAATTGGACGATCTGGCGAAATAAGGACCGCATTGGATGAAAAGAGTCTTTAAGAAAGCCTTGCTAGGGGCGTTAACAATGGGAGTACTTGCCGGTTGTGCAGGTGAGAAAGACACCATTGTAATGGCGCCACTACCTCAGGTAGACAGTCAGTTTACAACCAGTAGTGAGTGGAGCACATCGGTTGGCGATGGTGTTGGTCATTACTTTTCAAAACTATCCCCTGTATTTGCGAATGATACATTGTTCGTGGCAAGTCGTGATGGCTTAGTAAAAGCGCTGGATCCTGAGAATGGTAAACAACGTTGGCAAACGGACCTAGAAGAAGATGTCATTGCTCGTCTCTCTGGTGGTATCACAGCGGCATACGGAAACCTTTACATTGGCTCTGAGAATGGTGAAGTCATCTCTCTTGACCAAGAAACAGGTGAAATTGTTTGGCGTGTAAAAGTTGGTGGTGAGGTACTGGCGAAGCCAGTTGCAGATTCAGGCCTTATTATCATCAATACTAGCCGAGGCATGTTGATTGCCCTTAATGAGAGTACAGGTGAGCAACGCTGGGCATTGAGCACAGAAGTGCCGAACTTAACTTTACGTGGCGACAGTACTCCGACTGCAATTGGCGGCGGTGTATTTTGGGGAACGGCAAATGGCCGACTCGCAGCTGCTATCGTTGAGCGTGGTCAGTTGATTTGGCAACAGCCTGTTGGTACGCCAAAAGGCGCGACAGAAATTGATCGTTTGGTTGACGTTGATTCATCGCCAATTGTGCTAGGCGGTACTCTTTTCACCATTGGATACAATGGTCAACTTATCGCCATTGACTTGCGTTCAGCGAACCCGATTTGGAAGCGTAATTACTCATCTGCGACAGACATTTCTACAGATGGTAGTCGCATCTTTGTGATAACGGAAAAAGATCATGTTGTTGCCGTTGATTCACGAAGCGGGACTGAGTTGTGGGAAAACAGCTTGCTTGAGCACCGACAACTTACAGCGCCAGTTATTGTTGGCAATTATCTCGTTGTCGGTGACACGCTTGGTTACCTTCACTGGATGGATCGTTCAACGGGCGAATTTGTTGCGCAGCAGTTTGTCGATGATAGCGGCTTGGCTGTTGGCCCGACGTTATTGTCGGATGGTTATGTGATTACAACTCGCAACGGCGATGTAAAGAAACTAACCATTAACGAATAATATCGTGATATAATTCACATTCGGCTCCTGGCTGGTGACAGCTAGGAGCCGTTTTGTTGTTTGAATTTATTAACCCTGACGTGGTTATAGGTAAAAAGCTGGTTTGATTTGGCATCGAGCAAGTCGTTACCTATAACTACAGAAGAAAGATTATTGTAGAGGTTGTTATGGTACCTGTTGTAGCTCTAGTAGGGCGTCCGAACGTAGGTAAATCTACACTATTTAACCGATTGACTCGCACTCGTGACGCGTTGGTTGCGGACTTTCCAGGCCTAACGCGAGACCGTAAATATGGCCAGGCGAGACTTGGTGAAGAGCACGAATTCATTGTGATTGATACTGGTGGTATCGATGGCACAGAAGAAGGCGTGGAAACAAAGATGGCAGAACAGTCATTAGCCGCGATTGATGAGGCTGATGTTGTATTGTTCCTTGTTGATGGTCGTGCTGGTCTGACACCTTCAGATGAAGCAATTGCTGCTCATCTGCGTAAAATTGAAAAGCCAGCGATGCTGGTAGTAAACAAAATCGATGGTATTGATGCCGATGCGGCGTGTGCTGACTTTTGGCAGCTCGGCGTGGATGATATGTACCAGATTGCGGCCGCTCATGGCCGTGGTGTGACCGCTTTGCTTGAGCGTGCTTTATCTCCATTCTTTGATGATCTACTAACAAGTGAGTCTGAAGACGGTGAAATTGAAGACCTGACTGGATTCGAAGACGAAGAGCCTCTTGTTGAAGATTACACTGAAGAAGACGCAGAAGCAGAGTTCAAACGCCTTCAAGAGCAGCCGATTAAGTTGGCGATCATCGGTCGTCCTAACGTAGGTAAATCGACACTGACTAACCGTATTCTGGGTGAAGAACGTGTGGTTGTATACGATATGCCTGGTACGACGCGTGATTCTATCTATATCCCGATGGAGCGTGATGGACGCGAATACGTACTAATTGATACCGCAGGTGTTCGTCGTCGTGGTCGTATCAATGAAACGGTTGAAAAGTTCTCTGTTGTTAAGACGCTGAAAGCGGTAGAAGATGCAAACGTCGTTCTACTGGTGATTGATGCACGTGAAAATATTTCAGACCAAGACCTAAGCTTGCTTGGTTTTGCACTGAATGCTGGCCGCTCAATTGTCATCGCCGTTAACAAGTGGGATGGTCTAGACAGTGACGTGAAAGAAAGTGTGAAGAAAGAACTGGACCGCCGTCTAGGATTCGTCGACTTCGCGCGTATCCACTTTATCTCTGCGCTGCACGGTACTGGCGTTGGTCATTTGTTTGAATCTATCCAAGAAGCATATAACTCGGCGACAACGCGTGTGGGTACGTCAGTACTGACGCGTATCATGAAGATGGCAGTGGATGATCACCAGCCGCCAATGGTTCGTGGTCGTCGTATCAAACTCAAATACGCACACGCAGGTGGTTACAACCCACCGATCGTTGTTATCCACGGTAACATGGTTCGTGAATTGCCAGATTCGTATAAACGTTATCTGATGAACTACTTCCGTAAGTCTCTGGAAATTATGGGAACACCGATTCGCATTAACTTCCACAACAGTGATAACCCATACGAGAACCGTACGAATAAGCTTACGCTATCACAAGAGCGTAAACGCAAACGTATGATGTCGATGGTGAAAAACCGCAATAAATAATGAAATTCGAATACCCAAGTTTCTACTTGGGTATTTTTTTATCAAAAGTAATCGTAAAAATGACTATCACAGCAACAAAGACTCGTTTTTGTCATCAAACATGGCAATTAGAAGCACAAATACAGCTCGTTCAATCTACGGAAGAAGTGACTTACGTTATTACAGATGTCACGCCGTTCCATCCCGTTAGTCACATATGGCCGGATCACCCTGCAGACAAAGGAACGTTGAAGGTGAATGGGGCTGAGCATGACGTAGTAGATTGCCAAGTTGGAGCAGTGGAGCAGGAGAGTGGTGCTTTGTATGTGGGTAGTGACATCCCTGTAAAGCGTGATGATGAAGGTTGGGTGTTTGTCGTCGTGCATGTTTTATCACGTACGGAATCATTTGCAATTAATGACTTGGTAACATTAGCGGTAGATAAAGACTATCAAAATGCTTTGAGTCGAGGCCACACTGCAGGACACTTAGCGTATTTGGCGTTGAATAAAGTACTATCGGAAGACTATTGGCGAAAAGACGCAGACCGCAAAGACCCACATGGTTATTATGACTTTAATAGCTATGCGCAAGTTACTAGTTATGTCACTCCAGACAAGTGCCTCGATACGTACCGTTTAGGCAAAACACTCCGTAAAAGAGGATTAAACAGTGCAGATATGCTGAATGACCTCCAGGCGATTGCAGAAAAAGTGAATGGCCAACTGGTTGAATGGCTTCAAAGAGATGCGATGATCACCATGGAATGCCACGGCGATAGATTAACGGATTCTCGCTATTGGAAGTGCGATTTAGGGGAAGGTCAATTAGCGGTAATCCCTTGTGGTGGAACGCATGCGAGCCATTTAAATGAGTTTGCTTTTATCCAAGTTAAACTCGTTAAGCTCGACGCTCAAACTATCGAAATGCACACCAATGTAAACACTGCTTTTTGAATAAGATCTTTTTATTAAATTCTGATTTTTCGTTTAATTAAATCTCTCTAGGGTTTTTTATTCTGTCTTAAATTGGAATGCAGAATATGTAACTTATGCTTTCGGTGTGTGGTTATATAAATATTCTTTTAAGGGGTGATCGCTGATCAAGGAGTAAATATCAGACGATCAGTATAAGATCCTACGTATCAAGTATGGTTAACGCCTCGTGAAACTTGTTGGGGCGGTGATGAAGATCAACATACTTGTTCGTTATTTTGAGTAGCATGCGTTACTCGAAATTGCTTAGTTTAGAGAGAGGAACGGGATATGCAGCAGAACATTTGCCCGACTTGCAATGTCGAACTGGAATGGACAGGACAATACCATTGTGCACAGTGTGAATCGGATTTTAAAAAGGTAGGTTTTTGCCCTGATTGTGAGGCGGAGCTGGAGAAGCTGCAAGCATGCGGTGCTGCGAGTTACTTTTGTAATGTGTGTAATGAACTCAAATCAAAATCACGTGTCCGATTTGAGTTCCAGAAAGTCAGTTAACCAGAGTTTGTATTCAGTTAACGGTAGAACGAACGTCGCCTTCGGCTAACCGGGTAATCAATACATCTCCCGACTTTACATCTGAAGATTGCGTAATTACTTTACCTTGCTCAGTTTGAGTAATTGAGTAACCTCGTTTCAATGTCGCTAGTGGGCTGACGGTGTCTAACTTCTCTGCAGCAATCGCGAGTTGATGGCGCATAGTCAGTAACTTGCGATCCATTGCATCCATGAGCTTTTGCTCAACACGTTCTAGCTTCGACTTCTGCTCGGCAAGGCGTGTTACAGGAGAATTTAATTGCAGCCGATAATGTTGACGCTCGATTCGCTGTTGACGCAAGGCAATAAAACGACTCATCGCTCGCTGTAAGCGCATGTCCAACTCATCTAACTGTTGCGTCTGACGCTGCAAGCGATAGCTTGGGTGCTGTCTCTCTAGACGGTGCACTAATTGCGCAGATTGCTGCTTTTGTTGTGCTAGGTAGTAACGCATCGCGCTCGCTAACTTATGCTGGCGGGTAACTAAAGCTTGATCTTTGTGGCTGTTATCACGGCTTACTAGCTCAGCTGCTGCTGATGGAGTAGGCGCGCGTACGTCGGCGACAAAATCAGCTATTGTCACGTCGACTTCATGTCCAACGGCGCTAATTATAGGAATTTGGCTTGCTGCAATCGTGCGAGCTAATATCTCGTTGTTAAAGCACCATAAGTCTTCCAATGAACCACCACCTCGGCCCACAATTAGCACATCACATTCATCACGGCTGTTAGCGCGACCAATGGCTTGTGCGATTTGAATGGCTGCATCTTCACCTTGTACCACTGTCGGATAAATCACAACGGGTAGGGAAGGATCACGACGTTTCAATACGTCTAAGATATCGTAAAGCGCGGCACCAGTTTTCGATGTGATGACGCCAACACGTTTTGGGTGTTCAGGCAAAGGTTGCTTATTGGTTTGAGCGAACAACCCTTCTGCGGCAAGCTTCATTTTCAGCTCTTCAAACTCTTGCTGAAGACGGCCGTCACCTTCCGGTTGCATGCTTTCGATGATCAATTGGTAGTCACCGCGAGGCTCATAAAGAGAAAGACGAGCTTTTACTAGGACTTGATTACCGTTAGCGGGTTTGAAAGTAACGCGGCGATTGTTACCACGAAACATGGCACATTTAACTTGAGCGCGAGAGTCTTTAAGAGTGAGGTACCAGTGACCAGAGACAGGAGCTGAAAAGTTGGATATCTCTCCGACGAGCCAAACGATCCCCATTTCGTTTTCAAGGAGTAAACGAACTTCTGCGTTGAGACGAGAAACAGTAAAGATGTTTTGATTGGTCTTGGAGAGCACAGCTAATCTCTTAGACGTGAGTATGGAAATTAGCGGCAATATAATACATAGCAAGGGGGTAATTGCAAGAAAAAAATTAAAAAATTTGTGGTCAAGCGATTGCGTTAACCGTATAATCCCTCCGCAATATCTAATCCAAATGTAGCTTGTTGCTAACACAGGTTACCCTCATTATGCGAAACGATGAGATTGGATTGTTCTTTTTACTCCTCTAATTGTGAGATATTGCAAATGCTAAGAATTGCCAAAGAAGCGCTGACATTCGATGACGTACTACTTGTGCCAGCACACTCCACCGTTCTCCCAAACACAGCTGATCTTCGCACTCAGCTAACTAAGAACATCACCCTAAACATCCCAATGATTTCAGCGTCTATGGACACTGTTACTGAAGCTCGTCTAGCAATTGCGCTAGCGCAAGAGGGTGGCATTGGCTTTATCCACAAGAACATGTCTATTGAGCAGCAGGCAGCCGAAGTTCGTAAAGTTAAGAAGTTCGAAGCTGGTATGGTAACTGACGCGGTTACTGTAAACCCTGACGCGACCATCGCTGATGTTGTTGCACTCACTGAAAAGCATGGTTTTGCAGGTTTCCCTGTTGTCACTGAGAGCAATGAGCTTGTTGGTATTATCACTGGTCGTGACGTTCGTTTTGTGACGGACCTTTCTAAGAAAGTATCTTCAGTAATGACGCCAAAAGAGAAGTTGGCAGCAGTTAAAGAAGGTGCAACACGAGAAGAAGTGCAAGAGAAAATGCACGAAGCTCGTGTAGAGAAAGTATTGGTTGTGAATGATGAGTTCCAACTAACCGGTATGATTACTGCGAAAGACTTCCACAAAGCAGAACGTAAACCAAACGCATGTAAAGATGAGCGTGGTCGCCTACGTGTTGGCGCAGCCGTTGGTGCTGGCGCTGGTAACGAAGAGCGTGTTGCTGCTCTAGTTGAAGCAGGCGTTGACATTCTACTTATCGACTCTTCACACGGACATTCTGAAGGTGTACTAAACCGCATCCGCGAAACTCGCGCTGCTTACCCAGATCTAGACATCATCGGTGGTAACGTAGCAACAGGTGCTGGTGCTAAAGCACTAATCGAAGCTGGCGTAAGCGCAGTGAAAGTTGGTATCGGCCCTGGTTCTATCTGTACAACTCGTATTGTAACGGGTGTGGGAGTTCCACAAATCACTGCAATCGCAGATGCGGCAGAAGTGGCTAATGATTATGGTATTCCGGTTATTGCTGACGGTGGTATCCGTTTCTCAGGTGATATCTGTAAAGCAATCGTAGCTGGCGCATCATGTGTGATGGTTGGTTCTATGTTTGCTGGTACTGAAGAAGCGCCGGGTGAAGTGATTCTATACAATGGCCGTTCTTACAAGTCTTACCGCGGCATGGGTTCTCTTGGTGCTATGTCTCAAGGTTCTTCTGACCGTTACTTCCAGTCTGACAACGCAGCGGACAAGCTAGTACCAGAAGGCATTGAAGGTCGTATCGCATACAAAGGCCGTCTAAAAGAGATCGTACACCAACAAATGGGTGGTCTACGTTCAAGCATGGGTCTAACTGGTTCTGCAACTATCGAAGATATGCGTACGAAAGCTGAATTTGTACGTATCTCTGGTGCAGGTATGCAAGAGTCTCATGTACACGATGTTCAAATTACTAAGGAAGCGCCGAACTACCGTCTAGGGAACTAATTACCCAACGGAAACGTTTGCTTTTTCCTTGAAGCATTAAGAAGAGGCGAGTACACTCGCCTCGGTTTTAATCACTTAGCCTTAAAAAGACTGCTCAAAATGACTAAAAATATCCATGACCAACGTATTCTGATCTTGGACTTCGGTTCTCAGTACACTCAATTAGTAGCACGCCGCGTACGTGAAATCGGCGTTTACTGTGAACTATGGAGCTGGGATGTAGAAGAAGCGGATATTCGCGAATTCAACCCAGATGGCATTATCCTATCTGGCGGTCCAGAAAGCGTAACGGAAGAGAACTCTCCACGCGCGCCTCAATATGTGTTTGATTCTGGTGTTCCTTTGCTTGGCGTATGTTACGGCATGCAAACCATGGCGGAACAGCTAGGAGGCAAAGTAGCGGGCTCTAACGAACGTGAGTTTGGCTACGCTCAGGTTAAAGTTTCTGGTGAATGTGCTCTATTTAAAGACCTTGAAGCAACTCAAGACGTTTGGATGAGCCATGGCGACAAAGTAGTAGAGATCCCAGCCGATTTCGTAAAAGTTGGTGAGACAGACACTTGTCCTTACGCTGCGATGGCGAATGAAGAGAAGAAATACTACGGTGTTCAGTTCCACCCAGAAGTGACACACACAAAAGGTGGCCTACAAATGCTTGAGAACTTTGTTCTTGGCGTATGTGGCTGTGAGCGTTTATGGACATCGGAATCTATCATCGAAGATGCGGTTGCTCGTATTAAAGAGCAAGTGGGTGACGACGAAGTTATCCTAGGTCTATCTGGTGGTGTTGATTCATCGGTAGTTGCGATGCTGGTTCACCGCGCAATCGGCGACAAGCTAACGTGTGTATTTGTTGATAACGGTCTACTTCGTCTAAACGAAGGTCAACAAGTTATGGATATGTTCGGCGACCAATTTGGTTTGAACATTATCAAAGTTGACGCTGAAGAACGCTTCCTCAAAGCACTTGAAGGCAAGTCTGACCCAGAAGAGAAGCGTAAGACTATCGGTCACGTATTCGTAGATGTATTCGATGAAGAGTCTAAGAAGCTGAAAAACGCGAAATGGCTAGCTCAAGGTACGATTTACCCTGATGTAATCGAGTCAGCTGCATCTAAGACTGGTAAAGCGCACGTGATCAAATCGCACCACAACGTGGGCGGTCTTCCAGATGACATGGAAATGGGTCTTGTTGAGCCACTACGTGAGCTGTTCAAAGATGAAGTACGTAAGATTGGTCTAGAGCTAGGCCTGCCTTATAACATGCTTTACCGCCACCCATTCCCAGGTCCAGGTCTAGGTGTTCGTGTTCTTGGTGAAATCAAGAAAGAATACTGTGACTTGCTACGTCGTGCTGATGCTATCTTTATTGAAGAGCTTCACGCAGCTGATCTATACAACAAAGTATCTCAAGCGTTCACGGTATTCCTACCAGTACGTTCTGTTGGTGTAATGGGCGATGGCCGTAAGTACGATTGGGTTGTGTCTCTACGTGCGGTAGAAACTATCGACTTCATGACTGCTCATTGGGCACACCTACCATACGACTTCCTAGGTAAGGTATCTAACCGTATTATCAACGAAGTTGATGGCATTTCTCGTGTTGTTTACGACATTTCAGGTAAGCCACCAGCGACTATCGAGTGGGAATAATTTTCCTCTAGACAGTTGAGTTTATAAGAACCAGCCTTCGGGCTGGTTTTTTTGTACTTCAAGTTTGTGAAGAGGTGGCTCAACTTTTTTGTGAGAGATATATACATGCGGTTAAATTAAATATATATTCATTTTAATTGTTTAATTATCATAAATGGTATTGCTATGGAACAGGCTGACGTTACCTCTCTCATTCCCATCCTTATTACTCTTTTCCTCGCGCTGACCACAAGAAATGTCGTTGTTGGTTTATTCGCGGGTGTGGTGAGTGGTGTCGCTATGCTCGAAGGGACATTTGTCGAAAAAGGGCCACTAGACTCGTTTAGTGCACTGATGAAAAGCTATCTACTGCCGCAATTAACTGACAGCTACAATGCGGGCGTCATTTTGCTCTTGGTCTTTATTGGTGGCTTTGTTGCCTTGATGGAGAAATCTGGCGGTGGTGTGGCGTTTGCTAAAAAGGTTACTCAATGGGTTGCGAGTAAATGCCAAGCTCAACTGTCCGCATGGTTCGGTGGTGTGGTTATTTTCTTCTCAGACCTTGGTACACCACTGATTGTTGGCCCTGTTTTTCGCCCTTTATTTGATAAGTTAAAAGTATCACGCCAAAAATTAGCTTTTATTATCGACTCTACTTCCTCTCCCGTCGCAATCTTGATCCCTTTTATCGGATGGGGCGTTTACATCATGGGATTGATTCAAAAAGAGTTTACTGCCCTGAATGTCAGTATGAGTGATTGGGATGCTTTCATTGGTGCGATCCCGTATCAGTTTTACGCCTTTCTTGCGATCGCGATTGTGCCGATTGTCTCTTTCTTCAAATTAGATTTCGGACCGATGGCGAAGGCTGAACAACTAGCAGAGCAGGGCTCCGACTTTGGGAAAGTGCAGGAGTCCATGAATGTGTTTACGCATAAAAATGCAAAATCTAGTTTTGTATGGGCACCTTTGCTCGTTATGCTGGTGGTTCTATGTACCATCCTCGTGCCACACGGTTTTCCATTTCAAAAAGTGGCAGGATCAACGTTTAGGGCTGCACTTTCTTCTGCATATTTCTTCGCGGCCTTCACTTTAATTGCGCTGATGGCGTTTTATGGCGTAAGAAAGCTTTCGGATGGTATTCAGGTTTATCTGAAAGGGATGTCAAACATGATGTCAGTGGCGGTGATTCTGGTATTGGCTTGGGCGCTTAGCTCGGTTGGGAAAGAATTAGGTGCAGCTGCATACATTGCTGAACAAGCTCAAGCCGGTTTCCCTTACTGGTTATTGCCAGCGGTTGCGTTTTTACTGGCCGGTATTATCTCGTTCGCTACGGGATCATCTTGGGGGACGTTTGCCATCATGATGCCATTAGTGATCCCAACTGCCGTTGCGATTGATGCACCACTGTTGGTTTGTATTGGTGCGGTATTATCTGGTGGCTTGTTTGGCGATCACTGTTCTCCCATCTCTGAAACTACGATTTTGTCGTCGACAGGAGCGGGGTGTGAACAGTATGAGCACTTCCGTACACAATTGCCTTACGCATTACTCAATGGAATGATCGCATTAGGGTGTTTTCTTTTAGCTGGAATCAACGCCTCACCAGTGATTGTGCTTGCCGCAATTATTTCTCAGTGTGTGGTTTATTTTGTGCTGTCTAAACAAAAGTCAACCGCGAAGCTAGAGGTGGTTTCGGCAGAACAATAAAGAGAGAAACATCACAAAGCGGAGGCTCACAGGGTCTCCGCTTTTCTTTTGAGTCAAGGTAACATTTTTCTTGTGACAAAATGTGTGTGAGGACCTATTTATTCATTTTGTCTCGCAGAATCAACGTACTTGGCTCGGTGTTTCGTATATATGATCCACTATATGTCTAGTTATTCCTCGTATATTGTATTGTTGAAATCCGGAGACTAGACATGTTTGCACTCAAACATCTTCCTCTTGCATTGAGTTGTGTCTTAGCAGCACAAGTGAATGCGAGTATGAATATTCAGCCCGATCCGCAAAATCCGAATGGTTATGTTATTGCTCGTGGTGACGTTCAAGCCGTAGAGCAAAGCAAAACTTCTGATCCTATGTATGCCATTTGGTCACAAGCATTAGAGACACGCCCGAACTCAGTGGTTGAAGCGATTGTTCCAGGGGCGACAACCAACCCAGAAAACGTGAAGCGTGTAGAGCGTGTATTCCCCGAAAGTGAGTGGGACTTCCTGACTCAAATGGCGGCACCTGAATACACTTACACGCGTTTCCTACGTGCAATTGGTAAGTTCCCTGCATTCTGTGGTGAGTACACAGACGGTCGTGATTCGGATGCAATTTGTAAAAAATCGATCGTGACAGCGTTTGCTCACTTTGCACAAGAAACCGGTGGCCATATTTCGATTGATAACGTATCGGATAATCCGCTAGGGTTGGAAGAGTGGCAGCAAGCTTTGGTTCATGTGCGAGAAATGGGATGGTCTGAAGGGCAAGAAGGTTACACAACAGGTTGTGGTCAAAATGACTGGCAAAACAAACGCTGGCCATGTGAGTCTGGACAAGGTTACTTTGGACGTGGTGCAAAGCAGCTTTCTTACCATTTTAACTATGGCGCGTTCTCTGAAGTGATGTTTGATGGCGATGCATCTGTATTGCTGAAAAATCCAGGCTTGGTTGCGGATTCGTGGCTGAACTTAGCATCGGCTATCTGGTTCTTCCTAACCCCACAAGCACCGAAACCTGCAATGCTACATGTGATTGACCGTACTTGGGTGCCTTCACAGCGTGAGCTTGATGCTGGCATTGGTTACGGCTTTGGTACCACCATCAACGTGATCAATGGTGGTATTGAGTGTGGAGAGCAAAACAAAGATAAAGGCCAACCTGTTAACCGTATTCGCTATTGGGAAGGACTTGCCGCTCATTATCAAATTCCAATTGAAGCCGATGAGACCAATACCTGTTGGCAGCAGACGCCTTACGGCAGCTTAAATCTGAATGGTGCGACAGACGTGTTGTACACCAACTGGGATGGGAACTGGAAATACTACTCAGATCGTCCGGGAGGCCACTCTTTTGAATGTGAACTTGTTGGTTTCCAAACGGCTTACTCTGCGCTAGTTGCGGGTGACTATGAGAAATGTGTAACTAACTTCTACCAATCTCATGCGGGTTGGCCAGAAGTTCGTGTAGTTGACAAGTTAGACCCAGTGGATCCGGTCGATCCGCCTGTAGGTGGTGTGGCAGCTTGGGATTCTGGCAAAGTATATAACACGGGTGATCAAGTTTCTTACCAAGGTGCTGTTTACGAAGCGAAATGGTGGTCACAAGGTAATGAGCCAACGAAAGGAGACCCTTGGAAGCTGGTTTCAGGCACTCCTACGGAGCCGCCTACAACGGAACCTGAACCACCGGTGACTGAGCCAGAGCCGCCAGTAACCGAGCCAGAACCACCAGTGACAGGCAATTTTATTCAGTGGGAGCCGGGTGTAACGCAAGTCGCTAACGGCGATAAAGTGACGTACCAAAACAAATGTTTTGTTGCGAAAAATGGCCCAGGAGTGTGGGAAAGCCCAACGCAAAGCAACTGGTTCTGGGACGAGATTTCTTGTCAGTGATCGAGTAAAAAACAACCTAACCATCTATAAAGACTCTGCTTTTTTGCAGGGTCTTTTTTTATATATGTAGTGGTTTATTTATGGAATCTAAGTTTTCAATAACAGCTTTTCTCTTTTGTTCTGGAGCCCATTAAAATTCGCGCGCATTTTTTATCAACATTTTTGAAAAAAGGTATTTGTACATGTCGACAAAACTGGCTAACCCAGCACCGCTAGGTCTTATGGGTTTCGGTATGACCACTATTCTGCTCAATATTCATAATGCAGGATTTTTCCCAATTGACTCTATGATTCTAGCGATGGGCATCTTTTACGGTGGCCTTAGCCAAGTAATCGTTGGCATCATGTGCTTTAAACGCGGTGATACATTCGGCACAACTGCGTTTACTTCTTACGGTCTATTTTGGCTAACATTGGTTGGTCTAATCGTAATGCCTCACATGGGTCTTCCTGCAAGCCCTGCAAGCTTTATGGGTTGGTACCTAGCGCTTTGGGGCATCTTCACTGGTTTCATGTTCATTGGTTCTCTATGTTACCCAACAGCGAAGCAAGTGGTATTTGGCTCTCTAACTATCCTGTTCTTCTTGCTTGCTGCTCGTGATTTCACTGGTAGCGAAGTGATCGGTGCTATCGCTGGCTTCGAGGGTATCTTCTGTGGCGCAAGTGCAATTTACTTCGCAATGGCGCAAGTACTGAACAACGAATTTGGTCGTGAAGTGTTACCTGTGGGTAAAGCAAAAATCGCTCGTAAAGTTGAAGCGGTTATCGCCTAAGCTGTTACTCATAAAGAAGAAAGGGGGATTAACCATTGGTTAATCCCCCTTTTTTATGTCCTTAATCGGACCACTGCTTTTTCTTATTTATGTGATAACGCTATGTTGATGGTTGCTCAACAGTTTCTGCGCTATTGCTGTCTGCCGTTGGTGCTTTACCCGTTTTACGTCGGTACTTATCTTCCCAGTAATATGCGCCTTTAATGCCCAGTGCAACAGGGTTAAATGTAAAATCGGTCACACCACGTTTTTGTTGCTCTTCGTAGTCGTTCAATGCTTTGAGTGCAGGCTTCGACATAAAGAAGATGATCAAAATACCGATGATGTTTAGCCACGCCATCAGTCCTACACCTACATCACCCATCGCCCATGCTAAGTTGGCGGTTTTCACGGTTCCGTAGAACACGGATGAAATAATGATGACTTTCAGAATAAACATCAGTCCATTTACTTTGAACGTACGACGAATGTAAGCAATGTTCGTTTCTGCAATGTAGTAGTAAGCCAGAATGGTCGTAAACGCGAAGAAGAATAGAGCGATTGCGATGAATGGTTTACCCACGCCAGGTAGTGCGCTTTCGATCGCCATCTGTGTAAACACAGGGCCATTTGCACCAATATCCGCTGGTAGGTTTTGAACCAGGAATGTACCTTCAATCGCACCATTTACGTTGTACGCGCCAGTGATAAGAATCATGAACGCGGTTGCTGAACACACAAGTAGTGTATCGATGTAAATAGAGAAAGATTGAACAAGACCTTGCTGAGCAGGGTGATCAACACTCGCTGCTGCTGCTGCGTGAGGACCAGTACCTTGACCTGCTTCGTTGGAGTAGACACCACGTTTTACACCCCAGCCAATTGCGGCACCAACGCCTGCCATTGGTGTGAACGCGTCACCAATAATCATGCCGAAAATGCGCGGAACCTCACCAATGTTTAGAAGGATGATGACAAACGCAGTAATGATGTAAGCTAACGCCATAAATGGTACAACGACTTGGGTAAAGTTCGCGATACGCTTTACGCCACCAAAAATGATGAAAGCCAAAATGACACAAACAACCGTACCAGTGAAAATTTTAGCAAAACTGAAGGTACCAATAGCGGTTTCAATCATGTCACCTGAGCCAAATGCGGCTTCTACTGCGTTACCGATACTGTTCGATTGAACGCCAGGAAGTAGAACACCACAAGCAAAGATGGTCGCGATAGCAAAGATCCAAGCGTACCATTTTTGTCCCATTGCTTTCTCAATATAGTAAGCAGGGCCACCACGGAACTCGCCTTCGTCTTCTTCTTTATAAATTTGTGCAAGTGTTGATTCTGCGTATGCGGTTGCAGCGCCAAAGAAGGCTACGACCCACATCCAGAATACGGCGCCTGGGCCACCGAAACCGATAGCAGCAGCAACACCAGCAATGTTACCTGTACCTACACGGCCAGACAGTGAAACGGCAAGTGCCTGAAATGATGATATCCCTTTTGTTGAACTCTTCCCTGAAAGTAATAAGCGCCACATCTCAAAGAAGTGACGAATTTGTACAAAACGCGTCATGATTGAATAGAACAAACCTGCGCCAAGGCACAAATAGATCAGTACCGGGCTCCAAATAATTCCATTCAGAAAATCAACTAATGACTGCATGAGTATTTTCCCTGTTAGTTGTGTTTGTGGTTGTTTTTCACACAATACATTACCCTTTATGTAATGCAATTGTTAACTTTTTTAGCTACAAATCCTTTGTAGCGTGATGATGAACACAGAATGGAGAGCAGTTGTTAAAATTTGGTTCTTATTGCTTATTTGCTCCTTTTAGGTAGAAGATTTGTCTGATGATTAATTATGCAGCACATTGTCATTTAAATGTGCTGCGATTTTGATGAGTTAAAAATGCCAGTGGTTATGCATTTTGTGGAGTAAGTGTCTGCCTGTTTTTTGTTCAGTCATGTCCTCAGGAGTAACGACAAAGGTTAAGCTCCGCATTATCCATCACTTTTGCTTTTTCACCTTTCATTACGCTTGCTAGCAATTGACCTGAACCACAAGCCATCGTCCAGCCCAGAGTTCCGTGTCCGGTGTTAGTAAAAAGGTTATCGTATTTAGTCGCGCCGATAATTGGTGTGCCATCAGGCGTCATTGGCCTAAAGCCGCTCCAAAACTCAGCTTGGCTGAAGTCACCACAACGAGGAAAAAGATCACGGATGACCATTTCGATGGTGTTTTTGCGCTTTTGTGGAAGGGAAGTATCAAACCCTGCTAATTCTGCGGTGCCAGCTACGCGAATTCTGTCATCAAATCGAGTCATAGCGACTTTATAGGTTTCATCCATCACAGTAGATCGAGGAGAGAAGTGTTCATCTTCCATCGGGATGGTGAGTGAATAGCCTTTGACAGGGTAGACCGGAATATCAATATCGAGTTGCTTGAGTAGCGCTGTAGAGTAGCTGCCAGAGGCCACCACATATTGGTCTGCTTTAAATTGTCCTCGGTTCGTTTGGACACCTATGATCTTTTTGCCTACTGTAACCCAATTGCTTACTTCAGTATCGAACTCAAATCGGACACCGTTTGCCTTAGCAAGCTCCGTTAGTTGTTGGCAAAATTGATGGCAATCGCCCGTTTCGTCATCAGGTAGATGCAAGCCACCAACCAGTTTGTCTTTCACAAGTGCAAGCCCTGGCTCTTGTTCAATACATTGTTCGACGTCCATTAGCTTAAATCGGGTTCCGCTTTGTTCAAGGAGCTGCATGTCCTTTTCAATAGCTTGCAGCTGTTGATGTGTTCGGAATACTTGCAAGGTCCCAAACTGACGCCCTTGATACTCAATGGCGTGTTCTTGGCGTAACTGTTCTAAGCAAATACGGCTGTGGTTGGCGATCGAAAGCATGCGAGCCTTGTTAACTTGATAGCGAGGTAGGGTGCAGTTCGCGACCATTTTACTTGCCCAGCGGATCATGTCGGCATTCAAAGTGGGTTTGATTTTAAGTGGAGCATGCTCCTCCATTAACCACTTAATGGCTTTAACAGGAACACCAGGCGCAGCCCAAGGCGAAGAATAGCCATATGAGATCTGCCCGGCATTGGCGAAGCTCGTTTCCATGGCACTGCTTGCTTGGCGGTCAATGACGGTAACTTGATAGCCTGCTTGAGATAAATACCAAGCAGAGGTTAAGCCGATAACGCCGCTGCCTAATACGATGACTTCCATTGATGCACTCCACACATTTATCAGAGTGCTCAGTTTCTTTTCTTTACCTTTTGTTAACAATCGATATAAATTACACACAGCGTTTAGAAAAACTATAGGCTCAAGGATGAAAAGTAATCTGATAAGTGGTTTGTGTTTATTTAGCCAAGTCGCGGAGTACAACAGCTTTACTGGTGCTGCAAGACATTTACACCTCACCACTGGTGCCATAAGCCAACAAATTATTCATTTGGAAGCGTTATTAGGTTTTACTTTATTTGAACGCCACTCTCGCGGTATTCGTTTAACCGTAAAAGGCACTCAGTTACACCAAGCGACGCAGTGTCACTTTTCGGAACTGAGCAAATTGCTTGATGAGCTCAAAGTAGAAAAGCAAACCAATGAAATTCGTTTGAAGTTGACGCCTTCTTTTGCTTTCAAATGGTTAGTCCCAAAGCTCGAAAGCTTCCATCATGATAATCCGGATATCCAAGTACAAATCTTTGCGGAAGGTGCGCTGGTAAATAGTGAGATAAAAGACTATGACGCCGCAATTGACTATGGTCTTCATCCTTATAGAAATGCTAACGCGGAGCTGATTTTGGATGAGCATCTGCTACCGGTGATGAGTCCAAAATACCTTGAGGATCATGGCTGGCTAAAAACGTTGTTTGGTGAGCAAAAAAACTCAATGCCAGTGAAGCAATGGCAAGAGGCGACGCTACTACACGATGCGATGCCATGGGAAAAAGCGACGCGTGACTATGAGTGGCTATATTGGGCGTCAGCGATGGGGTTGGATTTTAAAACCGATGTCGGACACTTTTTTAATCGAACGGATATGGCGATGTCTGCAGCCGAAGCTGGCGTTGGGATTGCGATGGCTCGAATGGCATTGATTGAGGATGAATTGACGACAGAGCGTTTGGTTTCTCCATTCAAACCGATTCCTGCCAATGCAGGGTATTACTTGATCATGAACACACGTACGAATGCGACAGAAACGTTTCGTCACTGGTTACTTGGACAGTTGAATTAGCGTTTTATCTCTGTGATTCATCCCTACGTTATTTGTTGAAAAATTGGGCAATATAAGTTTTAAGCAAGGTAAGTGCTTTTCTTGCCGCTATTTGAGTGATGAAAGACAGGGAAGAACATGAAAGACGAAACGCTATCTATCCATTTTGGTTACGAAACTGACCCGACCACCAAATCTGTCGCGACACCGATTTATCAAACGGTCGCGTACGAGTTTGATAACGCGCAGCACGGCGCTGATCTGTTTAACTTGGAAGTGCCGGGGAATATCTACACTCGCATCATGAATCCGACTAATGACGTGCTGGAAAAACGCATGGCAGCGTTAGAAGGCGGCATTGCTGGATTGGTCGTGAGTGCGGGGAGTGCAGCGATTAACTATGCGATTCTGACGTTAGCGCAAGCGGGCGATAACATCGTTTCTACGCCGCAACTTTATGGCGGTACTTATACCTTGTTTGCGCACATGCTCCCAAATCAAGGTATTCAGGTGAAGTTTGCTAAAGATGACAAGCCAGAAAGTTTGGCCGAATTAATTGATGAAAATACCAAAGCGGTGTACTGCGAGAGCATTGGGAACCCTGCGGGCAATATCATCGATTTAGAACGTGTGGCGGAGCTTGCTCATGCACAAGGCGTACCTGTGATTGTGGATAACACCGTTGCGACGCCAGTGCTTTGCAAACCCATCGAATTTGGTGCGGATATCGTAGTTCACTCTCTCACTAAATACGTTGGTGGGCATGGCACCACATTAGGTGGCGTGATTGTGGATTCAGGTAAATTCCCTTGGGCGCAGCACAAAGACCGCTTTCCTGTTTTCAACCAACCAGAACCTTCTTACCACGGCGTGGTGTATACCGAAGCGTTTGGTGAGGCGGCATTTATCGGGCGTGCGCGTACCGTACCACTGCGTAATACCGGAGCCGCATTATCACCGATGAATGCATTTATGCTTATGCAAGGGCTAGAAACGTTACCGCTGCGCATGGAGCGCCATACCGAGAACACACTCAAAGTGGCTGAATTCTTGGAACAGAATGACAAAGTCAGTTGGGTAAGTTATGCCGGATTGCCAAGTTCTGAACACTTCCATCTCGCCGAAAAATACATGAAAGGTAAGCCTTCTGCGATTTTGTCGTTTGGTTTAAAAGATGGTTATGACGCTGGTGTGCGTTTTTATGATGCTTTGAAAATCTTTAAGCGTTTGGTGAACATTGGCGATGCAAAATCATTGGCTTGCCATCCTGCATCGACGACTCATCGTCAATTGAGCGAAGCAGAACAAAAACAAGCTGGTGTGTCTCCAGAGATGATTCGTTTATCGGTGGGTATTGAACATATTGACGATATTCTAGCCGATTTAGAACAGGCACTAAACACGTAAAACGATTCTGTTTTTAGCTTTGGGTTACCCATAGGCCAGCCTTTAAAAAAGCTGGCCTATTTTTATTTTATTGTTTAAATATCAAGGGTTTTAGTGTTTTTGGGTTGTGGTATTCCAAAAGCTCATGGTGGGTGAAATTTATTCCCTTGTCGCATTTGGGGTTGTTCCTGATGATGTGTGCAAATCTTACACATTGGAAGGGACTCAAATGTCTTACGTATTTCACCGTCATTGCCATGCCACGTTGCCAATCATCGATAAAGGTGAAGGTGTTTATCTATTCGATAAACAAGGGAAACAGTATCTCGATGCTTGTGGTGGTGCTGCGGTATCAAACCTTGGCCACAGTCATCACGCCGTTAAAAAAGCCATGTTGGAACAGATCGAGCGAGTGCCATTTGCTCATACTGGATTTTTTACTAGTGACAACAGTGAGCGCCTAGCAGAATTGATTTGTCAGCACATGCCTGAACAGTTCAACCATGTGTACTTAGTCAGTGGAGGATCAGAAGCGGTGGAGTCGGCACTAAAAATGGCGCGGCAGTATTTCGTGGAATCAGGTAAGCCAGAGAAAAAGCAATTCATCGCGCGTCAGCAAAGTTATCACGGCAATACCTTGGGGGCTTTGGCTGTCGGAGGTAATGAATGGCGACGTGAACCGTTCAAACCCATCTTACACCCGAGCCATCATATCGCCCCTTGCTATGCTTATCGTTATCAGCAGAGTCATGAGTCGGAATTGGATTACTCATTGCGAGCGGCGAATGAGCTAGAGGCAAAAATTCTTGAGTTGGGGGCTGATAATGTCATGGCTTTTGTCGCCGAGCCCATTGTGGGTGCCACCGCTGGAGCTGTGCCTGCAACGCAAGGCTATTTCAAGCGTATTCGCGAAATATGCGACCAATACGATGTGTTATTGATCTTGGATGAAGTCATGTGTGGCGTTGGACGCAGTGGCAGTTTTTTTGCGTTTGAGCAAGAAGAGGCAGAACCCGATCTGGTGTGTATGGCTAAAGGGCTTGGTGCGGGTTATCAACCTATTGGCGCGGTGGTTGCGAATGATCGAGTCTATCAAGCTATTGCTGATGGAAGCGGTTTTTTCCAACATGGTCATACTTTTATGGCGCACCCTGTGGCGTGCGCTGCTGCCGTGGCGACCATTCAAACCATCTTCCAAGATAATTTGTTAACGGCGGTGAATCGGCAAAGTGCTTTGCTGCGTAATGAGCTTACTTCTGCATTGGCCCATTTACCGTACATTGGCGACATTCGTGGTAAAGGTTTGTTTTTTGGCATTGAGCTGGTGGCGGATCAAGAAAGCAAGGCGCCTCTGAGTAAAGCCACATTGGCAGACAAACGCATCAAACAGCGAGCAATGGAAAATGGCTTAATGTGCTATCCAATGGGCGGAACGATTGATGGCGTTAATGGGCACCATATCTTGCTTGCGCCGCCATTCATTATTCAGCCTCACCATATTGATGAGCTAGTTGGCAAACTCTCATTAACGCTAAAAGAGGTAGCGAAGGAATGGAATTAGAAAATCGATGTATACGAGAGCCTATCGCTATTATCGTGGCCCCAAACGGTGCAAGAAAAACTAAGCACGATCACGCCAGCTTACCCATGACAACAGACGAACTGGTTGCAGAGGCTATCGCTTGTCAAACGGCAGGGGCTGCCATGATCCATTTGCATGCTAGAGACGCCAACGGACGTCATTCATTAGACATCGACGACAACATGGCAATTTACCATGCCGTGAAAGAAGCGGTGGGACAAAACATGATGGTACAGCTCACCACAGAGGCGGTGGGCTTGTATTCTCCGCCACAACAGATGGCGTTAGTTAAAGCTGTGAAACCAGAAGCGGCTTCTTTCGCATTGAGGGAGTTAATCCCTGATCGAGCAAGTGAGAAAGAAGGGCATACCTTTTTCCATTGGGTGGCAGAAAACAACATCGTGAGCCAAATTATTCTCTACGATGCAACCGACATTGAACGTTATTTCCAACTGCGTGATACGGGCGTGTTACCTAAAACGCATCAGCATGCATTAGTGGTGTTAGGGCGTTATCACCAAGCTCAACAGTCTTCGCCATGGGATTTACGAGGTTTGAATTTGGCGCGTTTTGTCGAGGAAGAAATTCGATGTGCCATTTGTGCTTTTGGCGCGCGAGAGCAAGACTGTTTAGCGAGTGCGATGTTACTTGGATTCGATGTGAGAGTGGGGTTTGAGAATAACCACCTCGATGTGGCAGGCGAATTAGCAATCAGTAACGCGGCTCAGGTGGAAGCTCTACGCGATGTGGCGCATCGCTTTGCGATTCCTTTACACAGTGCGCAAAGTTTGCGTTCAGCTTTGAAGTAAATCTGCTCGCGGAAAAGAAAAAAAGAAGAAAGGAAAGTAAAAAGGCTCCATCGGAGCCTTTTCGGTATTTGTCGTTAGTTCTCAGTTTGTGCTACAGGTTGACGTGCGGGATGTTTGATAAACACCGCGACAACAGCCGCTATCGCTAATGCAAAACAGTAGTAAGAATTGGCAACTACTTCAAGTGGCGAGAGGTTGAATACGGAACCTAGCAGCAGTACTTGAGCACCGTAAGGCAACACGCCTTGCACCACGCATGAGAAAATGTCTAACAAGCTTGCTGAGCGGCGAGGAGAGACATTATTCTCTTCCGCCAGTTGGCGAGCAACGCTGCCCGATACAATGATGGCTACGGTGTTGTTTGCCGTACAGCCATTGACCATTGATACCAAACCTGCAATACCTAGCTCGCTTGCACGACTGTTCGCATGCTTAGAGTGACTAGAGCCAAACGCGTGGATAAGGCTACTAACGAAATTTGTTAGAAAAGCAAGACCACCTTGGCGACGCATCAGTTCACTCAAACCACCAATCAGCATGGATAACAAGAAGATCTCTTGCATGTTACCAAAGCCTTTGTATACGTCTTGGGCTAGATTAGTTAGTCCGTAATTGTCAATCGATGCCAAGCTCACGCCGCCAGCCAAAAGAATGCCAATCGACAGAACCACAAACACATTCACACCAGATACCGCTAGGATCAAAATAGTGATGTACGGCAAGACTTTTAGCCACTCAATATCGCCAGTTTCAGGCACTTGAGTCGCGGTACTGTTGAAAGCGAACACTGCAATCGCGATCAACGCCGCAGGTAAAGCAATACGAATGTTCTCTTTAAACTTGTCTTTCATCTCACAACCTTGAGAGCGTGTCGCCGCGATGGTGGTGTCAGAGATGATAGAAAGGTTATCACCAAACATAGCCCCGCTCAGCACAACGCCTGCGGTTAACGGTAAGCTCATTCCTGCTGATTCAGCAATCCCCAACGCTACGGGGGCAACGGCTGCGATGGTACCCATCGAAGTCCCCATTGCTGTTGCGATAAAAGCAGAAATCAGAAAAATGCCCGGTAAAATCATGCTGGTTGGAATAGCGGATAAACCAAGGTTCACTGTTGCATCAACACCACCAGAGGCTTTTGCTACCGCAGCAAAGGCACCTGCAAGCAGATAGATCATACACATTGCGATGATGTCTGGGTGGCCAACACCACGCATGAAGTGTTCGATTGAGCGGTTAAGTTTCTCTTTACTTAAAAGAAACGCAATGATGATGGCTGGTAATACCGCGATGGGTGCAGGCAGCTGGTAGAAGGCAAATTCCACGCCTTGCAAAGATAAGTAAGTGCCTACGCCAATAAATAGCGCAAGAAATACAATTAATGGGATCAGTGCGACCGCAGACGGTGCAACTGTTTTAGTAGTTTGTTGGGAACCGGACATGTAAACGACAATGTTAATGATAAGAGAGAAGAGCAGACTAATATCACATTTCTACATTGTCAACGTCTAGACGTCTAAATGGCTGTTTAAATTTTACACGTAAAGAAAAAGATAAAAGCTCGTGTTGCGTATCTCACTGATACCACGAGCTTTAGTTATGCGCTAATGAAGAGACTGTCGTTATTGCATTGATTTGGCTTTTTTGCGTTTAACAATACCTAAAACCATCCACGTAAATAAGACAGCAGCAAATGCCCATACCAGATATTTGTATTCGGTGTACAGGTTGCTCAACACGCTTAAATGTTCAAATGCAAAGTGAGTTAACAAGCTGAATACCAATACCCAAACCGTCGCCGCGAGGGCGTTACCGAGCAAAAACTCTCTACGTGGCATTTTCGCGATACCGCATGCAAGAGGCATAAATTGCTTCATTCCTTCAATAAAGCGGCTGACCACCAAGCACGTAGGGCCGTATTTCTGGATAGTCAATTGAAGCGTTTGCATCTTCGGGCCGGAAATGTAGCCTTTTTTATCTAACCACCCCTCAAAGTAATAACCGATTAAGTAGCCACAGGTATTACCAAAAAAGCAGCTCAGCCACGATACCATCATTACCATACTTAGGTTCATGACTTGTTCTGACGAGAGCAAAGATGCCGCGATCATCAGTGATTGACCAGGCATCGGGATACCTATCCCTTCTAGAAATATACTGACAATCAGCGCAACGTAGCCGTATTGCTCAAGCAAAGGCTTCATTGACATGAGAAGTTCGTTAATATGTTCCAAAAGCTTTCCCCTAATAAAAGCGGAACGAAGTTGGAGTGATACTCCGAATGTCCTATTGGGTCAATTCTTGTTTCTCACCATTGAGAAAAACTGACATGCCTCTGATAATTGCGCAGAATCAACCTGCAGCTGGCTTTACTCGCCGCCACGCTCTTTGGTAGCGGCGAATTAGGGAGATCCTTATGACTCTTTGGCTTTGGTGAATGCGCCATACAAATCAAGGCGGCGATGACGTAAGTTGGTGACAGAGCCTTCGGTATTAAGCTGTTTCAACTTAGTCAAATCAACATCAGCGAAGATTATCATTTCGGTGTTGGCGCTTGCTTCTGTCAAGGTCGCATCGTGTGGGAAATAGATATCCGACGGTGAGAATACGGCAGATTGTGCGTACTGGATATCGACATTATCAACACGAGGTAAGTTGCCGACACTGCCCCCAATTGCAACGTAGCATTCGTTTTCGATGGCTCGTGATTGGGAACAGATTCGTACTCGTTGGTAGCCATTTTTTGTGTCTGTCCAGAAAGGAACGAACACAATTTGTGCGCCTTGCTCGGCGAGCATTCTTCCCAACTCTGGGAACTCGCTGTCATAACAAATCAGTATGCCGACTTTGCCTGCATCGGTTTCGAACACCTGAACATTGTCACCACCGTCGATCACCCAGTCTTTTTGCTCATGGGGCGTGATGTGAATCTTATATTGAGCGTTTATTTCACCATCTCGTTGCAGTAAGTAGGCCACATTATACAACTTGCCATCTTCGATGACGGGCATACTGCCAGCAATAATGTTGATGTTGTAGGTGACTGCCATCTGCGAGAAGCGGTTTTTGATCTCTTCTGTAAAGCTAGCCAAAAAGCGAATTGCTTCGACGGAATTTTGGTCGTTTTGCAAGCCCATCAGCGGCGCGTTAAAGAATTCAGGGAATAGGGCGAAATCGGCTTTGTAGTTCGCAAGAGAAGAAATGAAGAACTCAGCCTGATCGAGCAAGTCCTCTAAGTCATTCATGGCGCGCATTTGCCACTGCACAACACCAATACGAATCAGCGTTTTTTCTACATCATGTACGGATTGAATATCCTCTTCGTAGAAGAAGTTATCCCACTCCAGCAGAGTTGCGTAGCCTTTAGAAGCACTATCCTCTGGCAAGTAACCACGCATAATACGTTTGACATCGAAGTCGTTTGCAAGCTGAAAAGACAAAATAGGATCGTGAAGCTCACGGCGTTTTATCTTGTCGATGTATTCAGCCACGCTCAGTTCGTCAGCATATTTGTGGTAATTCGGGATGCGACCACCGGCTAAAATTGCTTTGAAATTCTTACTCCGGCAAAGTTCTTTACGCGCATCATACAGACGGCGACCTAAACGCAGCCCACGGTAGTCCGGGTGAACAAATACATCGAGACCATACATTGCGTCACCGGTCACTTGGTTTTGGATGACGTTGTTCTCGGTGATGATGTCGGTGTACAGGTGAGGAAGTGAAAACCGGTTGTAGTCCACTTTGATTGTTAGCGCTGCGCCGACAATTTTTCCGTTATCCTCAATACAGATTTGTCCATCAGGAAACTGATGAATAAGATCCATGATGGTCAGGCGTGGCCATGAGCCACCAACATCAGGAAAAACAAGGTCCATTAATTCCGCGAGCTCTGGGTAATCGGTCGGCTCAATGGTGCGTAAAGAGAGTCTTGGCGTGTTGCTGTCCATATCCTACTATCCATTTATCCTTTTTAAATAGTATGGATGAGAATGCCATAAATTTGAGCAGACAGATACCGAAGTCTTTGAGTTGTTTTGGTTTACCTAAACGAGTTTAAAGAAACAACATTAACTTAGCTTGCTCTTCAGCCATTCGTGAAATGCCACTACTTTTTTAGCTGAAAGTCGATAATTTGGAATCATCACGTAATAACCATAACCGCTCTGTAAAGAGAGGTTGAGAACATGCTGAATGTCCCCTCTTAAAATCGAATACTGCGCCATAAAATCAGGAAGCAAGGCGAGCCCTTTTCCCATTCTGACAGCTTCGCAAGCTAGGTAAAAATGTTCGACGCCTACAGGTTGATAGGTAACGGGAGATTCTACAGTGTAGACAGTTTTAAATTGCTCCCATAGCTGAGGGCGAGTGATTTGAGGTATAAACGGATAATTACTAACAGCGTGCACACTCTCAATTGCAGGAGCATTTGTGCAA
Source organism: Vibrio sp. Vb0888 (assembly GCF_033338835.1). Taxonomy (NCBI): domain Bacteria; kingdom Pseudomonadati; phylum Pseudomonadota; class Gammaproteobacteria; order Vibrionales; family Vibrionaceae; genus Vibrio; species Vibrio sp. Vb0888. Next base: position 102,910 of record NZ_JAWOTL010000011.1, on the reverse strand, counting down.
CCGACTAATAACAATGTTTCTTCGCACAGTAAGTGGCTGTATTCATAATGTGTGGATAATGGAAGGCAGCGAATATGTAAGTCACTTTCGTTGCTCGAATCTTTGACGTTCCCATCCCCGGTACAGACTCTTACTCGGATGTTAGGATGTTGCTGGTGGAAGTCATCAATATTAGGTATCAACCAAAGGCTGGCAAAAGAAGGGGTTACGTCCACGGTGAGTAATTCTTGCTTTGAATCTGACTGGATTAAGTTGGCAGTTGCATGCTGAATAAGCTCCAAAGCTTCTGTGACTTGCGGCAGATAACGCTTGCCTTCTTCGGTTAACTCAATACCACTCGCCCTTCTTTGTATTAAAGGTAAACCCACCAATTGCTCCAGCGATGCGATTTGTTTGCTTACTGCGCTTTGCGTAATACATAGGGCATCCGCTGCTTTAGAGAAACTGAGGTAATTAGAGACCGCGACAAACGTCCTTAATGCTCGAATAGAAGGGTATTCACTGCCTTTTAACATACTTCAGTTCCATTAAACTCTGCTTAGGCAAAGAGTAGAGTATTCACGGCTTGAAGCAAAGTAAGATGCAACGTATGTGTGATTAGCTTCCTTTCTTATAAAAACTAGCTAAGCGTTTTTTGACTGATTAATCTACAAGAGTATTTTAGATGTTTATTTAATTTCTTTGAAAAATCTACAAATTAACAAGAATCTTTTTCACATCATCGATTAACCTCAATTTAGTATTGTTTATATAAAGTAAACAGACAGATCGTTTTTTCTGTTTTTGTTCGGCGTTCTTTAGAGGATTGTCAGTATTCTATAAAATTAAATATATTTTTCATTAATTTAAAGTTGGCATTGCATTTGCTCTTTACTATTCGAACCTTCAATGGAACTTATATTAGGAGAACGAAATGAAAAGCAATGTTGTTACTTTGATTAGCCTTTTTTCTTTAGCAACGTTTAGTACTTTATCACATGCTGCGGACTCCAACGATCATGGTGTATATGTTGGCGCCAACTACGGTTACTTAAAAGTTGATGGACAAGATGACTTTGATGATGACAGCGATGTTATTCAAGGTTTAGTTGGTTACCGTTTTAATCCTTACTTAGCGTTGGAAGGTGGTTACATTGATTTCGGTAGCTATGGTAATAACCTAGCAAATGCCGAAACGGACGGCTATACAGCGGCTCTAAAAGTTACCGCTCCCATTGCTGATCGTGTCGACCTTTACGCAAAAGGCGGTCAAATGTGGTACTCGACGGATTACAACGTTGCGGGCTTCCAAGGCAACAAAGATGATGAAGGTGTATTCGCTGGTGCCGGTGTGGGTTTTAAAGTTACTGATAACTTCTTAGTTAACGCAGAATATATGTGGTACGACGTAGAACTCAATGCGGAGAATGTCGCGAACGGTGCAAACACGGAAACAGACTTTAACCAAGCATCACTAGGTGTAGAGTATCGCTTCTAATATAGTTAGCCGTGCTGGACTCAATAAAAGTGCGAAGCAAAATAGCTTCGCACTTTTATTATTTATAATTCAAATAATTTAAGACCGATGAAGCGTATATATAAAACGATGGCTAATTTATTTTATTGTTACTCCAGGGTATTTAATACGTTACTAGCATGACTGTCTAGCCTTTTTACTAACCTTGAAAAACAAAGCTTTATTGCTCTACAAGTAATATTAGATAGGTTAATTTCCGCATTGCCTGACATTACATTTATGTGGCCTATAATACCCCGTACGTGTTCGTTACATTCATTTTTTAGCTCTGAAATTAGCTAATTGAACCCAAGTGGCAAGGCCTACGGTCGAATCTGTTGTATTATATGACCCAGACCTGAAATTCTTAGTAAAGTCAAAGTTGAAGAGACTATTTTACTTACCCAACCATCAGTCATCCGAGCGTTATATCTATTGTTGAAGTCAAGAAATACGTTGCGTTCTAGATAAGTTTAAGGCTTAGATTGTAGTGCCGATCACTCATTACTTGTAGCGTTATTGACATAACCCGGAACAGGTTTTTTCCTAGTCCATGAGCGTGGAAGTCGATACCAGAACCTCCTTCTAACCGATACTCAATATCCCCCGTAAATAAATGGCCAAAGAGGAGACATAGGAACTGGAGTTGTATCATGAGTGCATTGTTTAATTTCCATATAAGTCAGAGTCTATATAACCAAATAAATTACATTGGCTGTTTACGTAGTAGTCATCGTTTTCTTCATCATCAATTGAAAAAGCAAAGTACTTAAGAGGGTTCTCAGTGTCACAAGCAAGGTTAGCCATGTTATTTTTTACGTAATCCTCTATTTTATAACCATCAAAGCTTCCTTCCCAAATAATAGTACTTTCATCATTACTGAGTTCTGCGACTAAAACAATAGTTACATAGTGCTCAATAAGAGGAGTGCTTATGATGTTTTTATTTTCATAGACTGGAGAAAATTCAAAGCGACCAGTACTGTCTGTGAATGTTGATAAGTCTATTGATTTCCCTGAGGTGCTTAAACCAATACTAAGGCTAACCTTCAGGCTACTAAGTGGTTTTCCTTTCTTTGTTAACACACCATTGATTTTCGGTGTGTATTGATTAACGTGTTCGTCATTCAATTTACTTTCTTCAAAATTCATTACAATGCTCACTAATATGACGGTAATAATTCCAGCAACTTAATTTTTCACAACAATACTTTCATTTTGAAATTTAAAAATCTATATATGTTGTGTTTCTATTCAATATCTAAGGTTAATTTTGAATTAGAGTTACATTATTTTTTGTAACTACTATTTGTAGTCATTACATCGATAGAGTTGTAATGAAACAAGCGAGTAGGGACTAACAATTAATGCATCAATCAATTCATCGAGGGAGATGAGTATAGGCTTTAGACTTAGATCTAGTTATCTCTTAGAAAGGATAGGTAAGCAGAAGACTTTTAAGTTGCAGGGCTTTTAGTACCATGCTTTCTGCCTTTTTGATTAGTACTTATGAACTTCTTGTTTACTGATTAATACTCAACGAGTTTGTAAACCTACATGGGCCAAAGGTATGCGGTAATCCATGTAGTAAGATTTCAGAAAGCATGAATGTTTGAAAAAAGAGACTATTTTAGTTGATACAAAAAAGGCCACCCGAAGGTGGCCTTTTCCAAACGTTTGGTGGAGCTGGCGGGAGTTGAACCCGCGTCCGAAAACCGTTCATCATTGGTACTACATGCTTAGTCGATCTTTAATTTCGCCATCCACCTGCGAACCGACACGCTAATGAATGACTAGCCTGAATTAAAATTCGCCGTTCATCTCTCAGGCGGGAGAATCCGGGCTAGCGCGTTTGGGTTTGATCCCTCGTTGTTCCCCGTCTTACGTGCGGAAGCTAGGGCGAGAGAGCTCTTAGCAGGTTATTAAGCTGCTAGTGCGTAGTTTTCGTCGTTTGCGACTATTTTTTTGCGGTTTGTTAACGAGGCCTACCGCACCTCGGCATGCACCTCAGACTTCTGAATTCCCGTCGAATCCTAAATCAGCCCCAGGTAATATTCGCATAGTAACAGAAAAGCATTGGCTGTCCAGTACTATGCGTTTAAGTGGTCAAGATTAACGCAGCGCGCTCTTCATTACGCGTGCTTTTTCTCTTGCCCAGTCTTTTTCTTTTAGATCCGTACGTTTATCGTGCAGCTTTTTACCTTTTGCTACGCCAATTTTTAGTTTCACCCAAGAGCGAGACCAGTACAGTGAAAGGGCCGTTAATGTCATACCTTCACGGTTTACACGTCCGAATAGGTTATCCAGCTCACGACGACTCATTAGTAGTTTACGCACACGTGTAGGGTTCGCCACAACGTGTGTCGATGCCTGATTTAAAGGAGTGATTGTCATGCCACTCACAAAGGCTTCACCGTCACGCATAAATACGTAACTTTCAGAAATATTGGCTTTACCTTGGCGAAGGGCTTTCACTTCCCAACCTTGGAGCTCCAAGCCAGCTTCGATTTCATCATCGATGAAATACTCGTGGCGAGCTTTTTTATTCAGCGCGATAGTATTGCTACCCGCTTTTTGTTTCGTTTTTTTCTTTGCCATAATAGCGACATTATACGGGTTGGATATCGGATAGGAAATCCTTTTATTTGCGCAATCGTGGAATAAAAGTAAAATTGGCAGGAGCTTTAAATCTGTACATGTATCGATAGGAGTATGTATGAAGCAAGTCAGCCGTTCTGCGCTTGTGTCTTTTAGTGCTGAACAGATGTTCAATCTGGTTAACGATGTTGCTAAATACCCTGAGTTTCTGCCTGGTTGCTCGGGCTCTAGAATCATTGAGTCTTCGGGTAATGGTATGGTGGCTTCTGTCGATGTGGCGAAGGCTGGTATCAGCAAAACGTTTACTACTTCAAATGAGCTGATCCCAGGCCAAGCAATTATGATGAACTTGGTGGATGGCCCGTTTAAGACGTTGCGTGGTGGTTGGATTTTTACCGCGCTAGATGAGCAAGCTTGCAAGGTTGAACTAAAGCTTGAGTTTGAATTCTCAAGTAAAATGATTGAGATGGCCTTCGGTAAGATTTTTAACGAGCTTACTAGTAATATGGTAAATGCATTTACTAAACGCGCAAAACAGGTCTACGAGTGTTATGAGTATTGAGTCAGATATGATTCACGTTGAGGTTGTCTATGCTCTTCCTCATGAACAGCGTGTATTTAACTTAGTGGTAAATAATCACGCAACGGTAGAAGAGATCATTCGACAATCCGGTGTATTGGAGTTGTACCCTGAAATTGATTTGTCCAAGAACAAAGTGGGTGTGTTTAGTCGTAACGTGAAGTTGGATGCGACCGTTCGAGATCGAGATCGAATAGAGATTTATCGTCCGTTACTTGCCGATCCGAAAGAGATTCGCCGTAAGCGGGCGGAGCAGGCTAAAACCGAGGGGAGTGCAGACCCAGTCACCGGTGGCAAGCCTAGTTCTGTACGTAAAAATAAGCAGGATGAATATTAACCCAATAGCTCATGTGAGTTACTCAAAGTTTGACTAACATGATTTCTATATAATAAAAAACCTCCCAAACGGGAGGTTTTTTTGCAAAAGTCAGTTTACTGAATTTGCTCGTAAAATGCGTCACTTTTTGGAAAGTCACCACTGATGTCTGCGAGCGTGCCTTGGTCATTAAAGTTTACAATCAGATCTTTCTGTACTGGTTCGCCATGGCCAGGAGTATGATGATAGATGTAATACCAAGTGTTTGGATAGCCGTTTTCAATAAGCATTGGCGACCCTAATACGAAGCGAACCTGTGCTTTAGTCATCCCAAACTTTAATTTATCAACCGCACTTTGTTCTACATAGTTGCCTTGGTTGATATCAATACGATAAACCAGTCTTTCCAATACCGAACATCCTGTCAGCAATGTCATTGCTAATGGTACGGCAACTAACCACTTCTTTAATTGCATAATAATTTCTTAGTAACCTTTAAAATACTGCGCTGATAATAAACAAGCTCGACGCAGATGTAAAAAGCTATGCGTCGTATGGTAGACAATCTGACAACGAATTTTGAGTTGAGTTGCATTTATTCACCGATATTAGACGGTAAATGTCACCACATGACGTATTAGTTAGGTGACGAAGAGCAAATTTCAATCGGAAGTAGGGTGATGGACGCTTTCAGCGGTGAGCCAAGCCTAGCGACTCGTTAGTCGGTTTTGGCGAATTCGCGTAATGCATCACCTGAAAAACGATAATACTCTTTTTCATGAATTAGTGTTGCACCAATTGAGCGGTAAAACTGACCTGCGGTAGGGTTACTACTTTCAGCTGTCCAGTCCAACCTTTGGCATCCACACTTGATCGCCAAAGATGCCAGATACTTCATTAACTTGAGACCAACCCCTTTTCCTCGAACCTTCGAAGATACGAACAGATCTTTTAAGTACATCTGCCCTGAGAGCTTTGGGGCAGGGAACATGACGGTATAAGATGCAAAGCCTACGACGTCATCATTATCGTAAACCGCAATGATATGAACGCCAGAATGTTCAGAGAAAACTTGGTTCTTTAGATAATGGACCAGATCGTGTTTTGATGAAGCTTTTTCTTTGAAGTAGTAATGTTCTAACTCAATAAAAATAGGGATGAGATCTAAGCAGTTGGTTTTGTGTATTGCTCTGATATCCATTTCTCATCCCTTGTCGATTTATTAAGCGGCGATAAGCAGTTCTTTTGCGTTTGCCAACGTTGAGTCGGTTATTTGACTACCCCCAAGTAAGCGAGCTAATTCTGCCACACGTTGTTGTTCATCTAATGCGTGCATTTGGGTTTCGGTTTGGCCTGCTTTGGTTTGCTTAGCTACAAACATTTGTTGATGGCCGCATCCGGCAACTTGAGGGAGGTGAGTGACACACAATACCTGAGTAGATTCGCCAAGCTTGCGTAGCATTTTGCCCACTACGGCAGCTGTTGGGCCACTAATACCTACGTCCACTTCATCGAAGATTAAACTTGGTGTATCTACTTTCTGAGCGGTGATCACTTGGATCGCTAGAGAGATGCGTGATAGCTCACCGCCTGACGCAACTTTTGCTATAGGTTGTAATGGTTGTCCCGGGTTGGTCGATACTAAGAAGCACACGCTGTCCATGCCAAGCGGCGATGGGTGCGTGTTGTCATTGCTAACTTCGATACTGAATACTGCTTTCTCCATGCTCAATTCGTGCATGCTTTGTGTGATCAGTTTGTTCAGTTCTTTTGCGTAACGGATGCGTGATTTGTGCAGTTTTTCTGCTTGTGTTAGAAAGCTTTGGTACTTGTGTTCTACTTCTTGAGCAAGTTCATCTAAACGTTCATCGGAGCAATCTAACGCTTCTACTTGGGCCAGAAGATCTTGATGATGCTGGTAGAGTTCTTCTGGCATTACGTGGTGTTTACGAGCTACAGACATCACTTTAGAAAAACGTTCTTCTACATAAGCCATACGAGCTGGATCAACATCGATGCCATCTAAGTAGCTGCGTAATTCATTCTTCGTTTCTTCAAGTTGAATCATTGCTTCTGACAGCATGTTAGGTAGCTCAGATAGCTTTTCATCTAATTCGGCTAATTGAATTAGGGAGTGATTGGCCGATTGCAAAATACCAAGCGCATTGACTTCTTCACCTTCGTAAATAAGTTCGATGGCTTGCTGACAGGTAGTGGCGAGTTCACCACTGTTGGATAGTCGTTTGTGCTCTTGCTCGAGCTCTGCAAATTCTTCTTCACCTAGCGATAACTCATTTAGTTCTTTGATTTGGTATTCAAGCAATTGTTTTTGCGCCTGGTTTTGCTGGCTATTTTCTTTTAGTTGCTTGAGGTTATTGTCTGCCTGACGCCAATGCTGGTAAGCACTTCGTGTGCTTTTTAGTAGGTTTAAATGCCCAGCATATTGGTCGAGCATGGCCATTTGGTGCTCACTTTTCATCAATTGATGATGAGCGTGCTGCCCATGGATATTGATAAGTAGCTGCCCTAGAGATTTGAGTTGTGATAGTGGAACAGGGCTGCCATTAATGAAGGCTCTTGAGCGGCCTTCTTTTGTGATAATACGACGCAAAATACACTCACTGCCATCTAGCAGATCGTTATCTTCTAACCAACGTGTTGCATGTAAGTTGTTGTCCAATAAAAAAGCGGCGCTAACTTCGGTTTTCTCTTCACCTTGTCGCACCATGCCGGCATCGGCTCGTCCGCCTAAGCAGAGCCCTAAAGCATCGATAGCAATGGATTTACCCGCGCCTGTTTCACCTGTAATGGTGGTCATGCCCTTAGAAAGCTCGAGTTGTAAAGACTTAACAATCGCAAAATTATTAACACTTAGATGAGCCAGCATTTTATTTACCTGTATAACTGAACAATACTGTATAAGAGAACAGTATATACTGTTTCTTTATACAGTAAAGTCAGGTAAGGAAAATTTTCTTTGTAGGCTGTTTTTTTGTGATGAAGTGGGAAAAATGAGCCGATGTGATTACAACGACTCATTAAAATTGAACAGGTTACGGACGAGTTGGGTTAATCGTTAGTGGTTCTAGTGTGACGACTGCATTCACACCTGCACCTGGGTGATCCGCGTATGAAGTGTCTTGCATTAGAGTGTAGTAAACGTCGACGAAGTCATCATCATTCGTGAGTACACCATCGGGGATAGTGTCGATGATCTTGTTCGTGATTTGCGGAATAATCGCGTAAGCCTGAACTTCTGGATCTGGAATCGCTTTCAATACTTCTTCGGCAACTTGAACAAGGAGTTTTGCCAATTGTTTATAGTCTGTGCCGTCATCTTGCTCCATGAGCACAATGTCTGCCGCACCCCAGCGGTAACGAGACCAGTGAATAATGATCTGATTCGGATAGTAATCTTGGTTATCGTAGTCTAAGTATGGAAGCTCCACCAAATCGAGAGTAGGTTCATCACGACTTGGATTGACGCCCGTTACGATAGCGTAGATTTCTGCCTTGCCAGAGATCCAAGGTTCTTTGTCATCGGCTAGACGGATCTTTTTCAACTGCGTGGTTTGAATTGGAGCCGCTTCGCCTACTGCGCTACTTGACAATAGCGGTGTATTTTGGCGTTGTTCATCAGCAATATATGGTTGAACTAAAGCTGGTTGACCGAGTTTTTTCATCTCAGCTTGCATAGCTTGCAAGCCTGCTTTTAGCTCTGCAGAGCTATTGTTATCAACGACAAGTACAGGTACCTCAGGGAGCTGGTAAACATCGAGTTGATGGACGTTGCCATAAACATCAAATGCTTCGATGTATTGCCAATTCTCATCATCACCACTTGGTTCAAATGCAAATAATGGCTCGACCTCGCCACTTTGCCATGCTGTTATCATGGCTTCATTTGCCAAGCGAACTTCTAACAACTGATCTGAGTATTCAGAAATACCTTTCCAGCTACGAATTTGAGTGTCAGCTTGTACAAGCTGGCGGCTGAACTCTGAGTTAGGGTTTTGCTTAACAAATGCTGATACAGACACGTTAGTCTGTTGTGGAGTAATATCTCTTCTCAACATGGGTTCAATGGCAGCATAGTTCTCACTCAATTGTTGAGCGAGGGCACGCTTCGTCTTAGTGATATCTTCCGCTTTTGCGTTGGATACACTGTTGACTTGCGTTTCCTCTGATTGGCAGCCAATAAGTGCTAATGTACTGAGAACAGACAGAATGATGGTTTTCTTCATAATATGTCCTTTATTGATTTTATGAAATAGAGTTAATACTCTATTCATGGTGAGAATATCACCGGACATAGATCATTGAATTTGCTTTTCTATCTTTTGTGTAAAGTTTGCCCACAGGATCAAAATTTATAAGCTTCTCTTTAATGATGACAAATATCGTGTCGCCTCACTACTTTGTGTCTATTTCTTGTCTAAGAAAGCCAAAAGCCAGTAGCAATTGAGCTGCTGGCTTTTTTATTGAAGTTATTGCCCTGAGTAACAAGTGTTAGAACAATTTACTAGACCAGCCAAGCTTATTCCGTAAGACGTGATAGTAGCTGTAGTCTTTTGGATGGATGAGCTTTAGTACATTTGGACTTTGATAGATGTGAATTTCGTCGCCAGGGGTAACTGGAAGCGAGACTTGTCCATCACAGCTAACTTCTTGTGTTCCACGGTTTTCTGGTGATACCACCAATTTAATTCGACGTTTTCCATCAACCACCAAAGGTCGACTCGACAATGTATGAGGGAACATTGGCACGAGTGAAATGGCATTCAAGCTAGGAGAAAGAATTGGGCCGCCGCCAGAAAGTGAATATGCCGTCGAGCCAGTCGGAGTGGAGACAATCAAACCGTCGGCCCGTAAAGAGAAGGCGAAGCTTTCATCTATGTACACTTCAAATTCAATCATATGAGCAATTTGCCCTGGGTGAAGTACGGCTTCGTTTAGCGCAGCGTTATGGCTCTTTATTTGTCCGTGGCGGTGTACTTCCGCCTCTAAAAGAAAACGTTCCTCTTCAATATACTCACCGTCGAGTACCGCTTGCAGAGACGCTTGGAAGTCGTCTGGGTTCAAGTCAGTTAAGAAGCCCAAATTTCCACGGTTCACGCCTATAACTGGCACATCAAATCGGGATAAAATTCTTGCCGCACCTAACATGTTGCCATCGCCACCAACCACAATGGCTAGATCGGCATTTTTTCCTAGTTCAACTAAGCTAGCAAACTGACTCTGTGGGATATCATCCAGTATTGCGGCAAGGCGATCGTCAATGAATACTTTATAGCCCTCAGAGGTCAACCATTGGTACAACTCTTTATGAGTTTGAATTGCTTGTTGATCTCTTGGTTTTCCGATAATCGCGATCACGTTACATGGATTTTTCATAGCATTTCCGCATTAAAGAGGCTTGAATCAGGAATCTTCATCCCCATAATAATGGCAAGTCACCTAAATATGCGAATTTTTATGTGGTTAAAGCCCGCAAAAACGCGCATGGCTTTAAGGGCATTATGTTGAATTCTGGAGATATCATGAGCAACGAAGAAAACAAAGTTACAGAAGAAGAGCTTGATCAAATCATCGAAGAGGCTGAAAAAGTAGAAGCTGAAGCACAAGAAGTTGAAGCTGAGCTTGAAGAGCTTGGTGATGAGACAGATGCTAAGATTGCTCAACTAGAAGCGGCACTATTGTCTAGCGAGGCAAAAGTAAAAGAGCAACAAGATGCGGTGTTGCGTTCTAAAGCTGAAGTAGAAAACATGCGTCGTCGCACTGAGCAAGAGATCGATAAAGCACGTAAGTTTGCGTTGAACAAGTTTGCAGAAGAGCTGCTTCCTGTTATTGATAACCTAGAGCGTGCAATTCAAGCGGCAGATACAGAGAATGAAACTGTGAAGCCGTTCCTAGAAGGCGTTGAACTAACACATAAAACGTTTGTAGACGTTGTAGCGAAATTTGGCTTGAAAGCAATCAACCCTGAAGGTGAAGCATTCAATCCAGAGTTCCATCAAGCGATGTCGATTCAGGAGAGCCCTGATCATGAATCAAACACTGTTATGTTTGTTATGCAAAAAGGTTACGAACTAAACGGCCGTGTGATTCGTCCGGCAATGGTAATGGTTGCTAAGTAACTTTAACTACCTGTTTTTTAAGTATAAAAGCGCCCATCATTTTTGATGGGCGCTTTTTTGTTTTAAACATAAATGACTGCATCGAACTTCGTTGTATATCGATAAATGAAAATTTGATCCCCTTCATATTTTTTCCTATTGGTTAATTATTTTCCTATAGGAGATTTTCTCTCATCTCGCTGCGTGTTTATTAATGGGAAGGGCTATAAGTGATTGTAATCATTCGTTGTGTGAATGTTTGTTCTGCATAGGAATGTAAATATAGTCATTTTTTCTAAAACAATTTCGTTAACAAAAATGTAAATTATCACTTTATTTTGTAACTTCGGTGTGTATGATTTGCGACTAATGCTTTAAAAGTAAGCATATATAACTACAAAAATGTAAATAGCAAACACAACATATCGGAGATTTATAATGGATAAATCGCTTTCTAGTAAGATTTTTATAGGCTTGTTTGCCGGCCTTGTGCTGGGGACAGCAATTCAGTACTTATTTAGCGGTATTGCGATTTTTGATACATACCTACTTGGAGCAGCAGAAGGTGTTGGCGGCATGTTCGTCTCACTGATCAAATTGCTTGTTGTTCCTTTAGTTTACGTTTCAATCGTATGCGGCATTGTTGACTTGAAAGATATCAGTGCATTTGGTCGTCTTGGTGGAAAAACTTTTACCCTTTACATTCTTAACACCATCATTGCGATTACGGCGGCTTTGACTGTCGGCTTGATCTTCCAACCAGGAGCGGGCGCTAATCTAGCAGGAACGGTATCTGAGGCTGTGCAGCTGACAACGACAGAGACGCCGGACATTTTCTCTTTAGTTGTTAACATTGTTCCTAGCAACCCTGTACAAGCGTTTGCTAGCGGCGACATGCTGCAAATCATCTTTATGGCAATTTTGACGGGGCTTGCAATTCAAGCTTTGGATTCTCGTGGTGGCCCAGCTATTCGCACATTCAAAATGGCAAATGAAATCATGATGAAATTGGTTGGATTAGTGATGAGTCTTGCACCATATGGTGTGTTCGCACTAATGATTCAACTAGGTGCAACGCTAAACGCCAATACATTAATGTCCGTTGCCGGTTACGTGGCTTTGGTGGTTGCGATGTTGGTGTTCTGGATCTTCTTCTTCTACCCAATGGCAGTGAGTATTGCGACAGGAACTTCTCCAAAGACTTTCCTACGTGCAACTCGTGAGCAGATTCTTTTCTCTCTATCTACCGCGAGCTCAAACGCGACTATCCCGGTAACGATGCGCACACTGACAGAAAAGCTTCAGGTCTCTAAATCGGTTGCTGGCTTCGGTGTACCACTGGGCGCAACGATGAATATGTCTGGTGTGTCTATCTATATTGCTCTAGCAACGATGTTTGTTGCGAACGCTTTTGGCCAGCCAATTAACACCGCAGACATCTTCACACTTGGCTTAACTATTCTTCTGTTATCTATTGGTGCTGGCGGCGTTCCTGGGGGCGGCGTGGTAATGGTAGGCGTTTTGCTTCACCAACTAGGTTTACCACCTGAAGGTTTAGCAATCATTGCAGCGGTCGACCGTATTAATGATATGTTCTGTACATCATCTAACGTTGTCGGCGACACGGCAGTGAACACCATTGTTGCAAAAACAGAAGGTGAGATAGGTAAAGAAGAAGGTGTTGATGCTGAGCCTGCTCAAGCGAACGCCTAATACCTTGAATCATTTATTTTAACCCTAATATTGAAGCGAGCTCTTATGAGCTCGTTTTTTATTTAGGAAGAGTCGGACATAAATAAATTTATCTGGGAAATGACGTTTTGTTGCGCTACAGCAGTGTGACGAGTTCCCAACTAATCAGAAAGAAACACATAAATTTCGAAAAAAGACGCTTTTTTTTAATTCTGCCCTTGAAAAGCATTTTGCCGCCCTTATCTATGTGGCATAGAGAAGCAAACATTGATTATTTTTGTTTGTGAGCAAGGGTTGAAACCCGATTCTCCTCCCCCCACATTGGGGTTATAACCAAACGAAAATAGAATTTATTCGGAGATAGCCAGATGGGTAAAATCATTGGTATTGACTTAGGTACTACTAACTCATGTGTTGCTGTATTAGACGGCGACAAACCACGTGTAATTGAAAACGCAGAGGGCGAACGTACTACTGCATCGGTTATTGCTTACACTGACGGTGAGACGCTAGTAGGTCAACCAGCGAAACGTCAAGCTGTAACTAACCCAGAAAACACGCTATTTGCAATTAAGCGTCTAATCGGTCGTCGTTTTGAAGACGAAGAAGTTCAGCGTGACATCGAAATCATGCCTTACAAAATCGTTAAGGCTGACAACGGTGATGCTTGGGTAGAAGCGAAAGGCCAAAAAATGGCAGCTCCTCAGGTTTCTGCTGAAGTTCTTAAGAAAATGAAGAAAACTGCTGAAGACTTCCTTGGTGAGGAAGTAACTGGCGCAGTTATCACAGTACCTGCTTACTTTAACGATGCTCAGCGTCAAGCGACAAAAGATGCTGGCCGTATCGCAGGTCTAGAAGTTAAACGTATCATCAACGAACCAACAGCAGCTGCGCTAGCTTACGGTCTTGATAAGAAAGGCGGCGATCGCACTATCGCGGTATACGACCTTGGTGGTGGTACATTCGATATTTCAATCATCGAAATCGATGAAGTTGAAGGCGAGAAAACATTCGAAGTTCTAGCAACTAACGGTGATACTCACCTAGGTGGTGAAGACTTTGATAACCGTCTAATCAACTACTTGGTTGATGAGTTCAACAAAGAGCAAGGCATCAACCTTAAAAACGACCCACTAGCAATGCAGCGTGTTAAAGAAGCAGCAGAGAAAGCGAAAATCGAGCTTTCTTCTACTTCTCAAACAGACGTAAACCTACCTTACGTTACTGCAGATGCAACTGGTCCTAAGCACATGAACATTAAAGTGACTCGTGCAAAACTAGAATCTCTAGTTGAAGACCTAGTACAACGCTCTCTTGAGCCATTAAAAGTAGCTCTAGCTGACGCTGACCTATCAGTAAACGACATCACTGACGTAATCCTAGTTGGTGGTCAGACTCGTATGCCAATGGTTCAAGCGAAAGTTGCTGAGTTCTTTGGTAAAGAAGCGCGCCGTGACGTAAACCCTGACGAAGCAGTAGCAATGGGTGCTGCAGTTCAAGGTGGTGTACTTGCTGGTGACGTTAAAGACGTACTACTACTAGACGTAACTCCACTGTCTCTAGGTATCGAGACAATGGGTGGCGTGATGACTAAGTTAGTTGAGAAGAACACAACTATCCCAACTAAAGCGAACCAAGTTTTCTCTACAGCGGAAGACAACCAGAGCGCGGTAACTATCCACGTTCTACAAGGTGAGCGTAAGCAAGCGATGTACAACAAGTCTCTAGGCCAATTTAACCTAGAAGGCATCCAGCCTGCACCACGTGGTATGCCACAAATCGAGGTTACTTTTGACCTTGATGCGGATGGTATCCTACACGTGTCTGCGAAAGACAAGCAGACTGGTAAAGAGCAGAAGATCACTATCCAAGCTTCTGGCGGTCTAAGCGATGAAGACATCGAGAAAATGGTTCAAGAAGCAGAAGCTAACAAAGAAGCGGACAAGAAGTTCGAAGAGCTAGCGACTGCACGTAACCAAGCTGACCAAATGATTCACGGTACTCGTAAGCAAGTCGAAGAAGCTGGTGAAGCGCTACCTGCAGAAGAGAAAGAGAAGATTGAAGCAGCAATTTCTGAGCTAGAAACAGCACGTAAAGGCGAAGACAAAGAAGCTATCGATGCTAAAGTTCAAGCACTAATGACTGCTTCTCAAAAGCTGATGGAAATCGCTCAACAACAAGCTCAAGCGCAGCAAGCACAAGGTGCTGACGCAGGTGCACAGTCTAAAGAAGACGACGTTGTAGATGCTGAGTTCGAAGAAGTTAAAGACGACAAGAAATAATATTTCTTAACCAGATGGCTGCATAGCCATCTGGGGTCGATAAGACTTCGTGTGCGGGCGTTTGGGGCAACTCTTACGCCCGTCTGTTTGTAAACGCTGTCTTTCTAGTTAAGTATGTTGCAGACAAGTGCACTTACCTAGAACGATACAAACACCAAGCGGTGAATCGATGCCGTTTGTAGTAATTAACTGGTGACGAAGAACATGTCAAAACGTGATTTTTACGAAGTATTAGGCGTAAGCCGTGATGCCTCAGAGCGCGATATCAAAAAGGCGTATAAGCGTCTAGCGATGAAATTCCACCCAGACCGAAACCAGGGTGATGATTCTGCGGCGGACAAGTTTAAAGAAGTAAAAGAAGCGTACGAAGTTCTGACCGACCCTCAAAAGAAAGCGGCGTACGACCAATACGGTCATGCTGCTTTTGAACAAGGCGGCGGTGGTTTCGGTGGCGGCGGCTTTGGCGGCGGCGGTGCTGATTTCGGCGACATCTTTGGCGATGTATTCGGTGACATCTTTGGTGGTGGTCGTCGTGGCGGTGGTGGCCACCGTGCCCAGCGAGGTGCTGACCTACGTTACAACATGGAATTAACGCTAGAAGAAGCAGTTCGTGGTGTAACGAAAGAGATCGAAGTACCGACACTAGTACACTGTGATACCTGTGATGGTAGTGGCGCGAAGAAAGGTTCATCTGCTGAAACATGTGGTACCTGTCATGGTCATGGTCAAGTACAGATGCGACAAGGCTTCTTCGCAGTGCAACAAACCTGTCCTACCTGTCACGGTAAAGGTAAAATCATTAAAGACCCTTGTAATGAGTGTCATGGTCAAGGTCGTAAGCAGAAAACAAAAACACTTAACGTTAAGATCCCAGCAGGTGTTGATACTGGCGACCGTATTCGTCTATCTGGCGAAGGTGAAGCGGGAGAAATGGGGGCGCCTGCTGGCGACTTGTATGTACAAGTGCACGTGAAAGAGCACCATATCTTCGAGCGTGATGGCAACAACCTATACTGTGAAGTGCCAGTAAGCTTTGCGATGGCGGCTCTAGGTGGTGAAGTTGAAGTGCCAACTCTAGATGGTCGCGTAAGCCTAAAAGTACCTTCAGAAACGCAAACAGGTCGTATGTTCCGCATGCGTGGTAAAGGTGTGAAAGGCGTTCGCGGTGGCGGTGTTGGTGATCTTATTGTGAAGTTGGTTGTTGAAACACCAGTAAACCTAAGCTCACGCCAAAAAGAACTGCTCAAAGAGTTTGAAGAGTCTTGTGGTGGTGAAGCGGCGACAAAGCACAAGCCTAAATCAGAAGGCTTTTTCAACGGTGTGAAAAAGTTCTTTGATGATTTAACCAGCTAAGACGTTAGTGAAAAGCACAAATACAAAGGCCTGCTAAAATGCAGGCCTTTTTGCATCTCGGTGTTCTTGCTAGTTCCAGCAATCACTTGGTTCTTCGACATTTGTTGACGTTAAAGTAATCGTTTTAGAACCAGTCAAGCACTCGTCGTCGTCTTGTCCAAGAGGTGATTTTGCTGTTGCTGTAATGGTATAGGCCGTACTTGCAGAGCTAGCAATATCGAAAGAAAATCTATTTTTGTCTGAGTCACATAGAGTGCATGTTCCTCCAGAGAGAATATGACTCCAGTCGTACCCACCATCATAAGATGTCTCTAGCTCTAGCTGAATTCGACTAAGATCGCTCAAGGCAACCGTCCTATGAGACTTGATTACATGATTAGTGTAAGAGGGGTATGCGACTGCAGCAATGATCCCGACAATCACTACAGCTACCAGTAATTCGATCAATGTCATCCCTCTCAATCCTTTTTTGTAGCCGTTACAACGAGAAATTCGAATCATCACGAGTAGTTTCCTTTTCACTTTTCCGCCTATTTTTGGCAGGTGATAGCATCTGTGCAAGATGAATTACGGCCCTTTTGCCGTTTACATAGGAATTTGGGAAATGCCTCGCGGGTTTACGTTGTTGGAGCTTCTTATTACTGTTGCTGTACTGAGTATTATATTGGCGTTTGCAGCTCCAAGCTTTAGCCGTGTTTCACAAACTGTGCAAATGCAGCGATTAGCAACTGAATTAGCTGGCTTTCTAAGCCAAAGTAAGTCCGAGGCGGTAATGAGAAATCAAAAGTTATATATACATTTCTCTATGGCTAAAAACGTCGTTGTCAGTCAAGGTGCATGGTCTCTACAGTTAACTAACTCGTCTAGCGGCTCTGGGGGCGTAATTTTAAGCCTTTCCGGCTCCGCCTACTCTGAATTATCTTTGAAGCACAGCTACGATAATCAAAAAATAAGCTTCGACGAGGTCCGTGGACGACCCCAAGGAGGAAATATAGAGTTTTTCCCAACCAATGCTCAAAACATAAAACTACAAGCAAAGCTCTCCAACCCTCCCGGAAGGATTAAAATTTGTAGTAACTCTGGAGCTAAGTTATATGATTACCGTCAGTGCTAACAAACGTTATCAAATAGGTAGCTCTTTAATCGAATTGATGATTAGTTCTTTAATTGGATTAATTGTCCTTAGTGTAGTGGGCTCTATATTCTTGAGTTTACAAAAAACAGCAAAGGAAAAAAGCTTAGAGCTAAATTTATTGCAAGGTCTGAATATCACTTTATCTGTTATGAAAGAAGATATTCAAAGGGCAGGTTATGATGGTGGGAACGGTAGTTCACTCAAATTATCCGGAGCTACAGGAACCATAATGCTGAGCGGCGCCTCTTCTGTAGGGCTTGTGTATTTTAAAGAGGACTCAGCTGCCAATGAAGACTATCGAAATATTAAGTATGAGAAGAGAGATACTCGGTTTTTTATATGTGAAAAAGGCGTTGTGTCTCAAACACAAATATTATCTTTTGATGGTATAGATTTTTGTCGTTCTCTATTTGATGATGATATTTTCCAAGTTACCCAATTCACCGTTAGTTCAGAAACAGTGACTAATGGAGGAAATGTAAGTTCGGTCACGAGCGTTAAGTTAGGTTTGAAAACGATTGATGGAGTCTTTAGTGAAGTTGCGGAGTTTTCTATCAAACAAAGGAATTGGCAATGACATCTAAATATAGCTACTCCGGTTATACCACTTTGCTTGTGACTTCTATACTTTTATTACTTGCTTTAATTGCATCATTAGCATCATCCAAAGGTGTATTTTTTCAAATAAAAGTTGCGCAAAACGAAATAAAATCTCGACAAGCACATTGGTTAGCGGAAGGAGGTGTTGAATGTGCATGGGCGCAATTTAGAGTTAATAATATTGTACCTGCCGTAATAACAGATTGTGGCTCAGGGCTTTGGACGATTCCGAATTTTACGAGTACTTCCAATGGGTATTTGGTTACTTCTAATGTTGGATTTACAAGCATTAGTAAGGAGATTATTTTGGGAGGTAACTTGAGTTATGGTGCAATGCAGTCTAGTGCCGACATTTATTTTCATTCTAGTGCAACGTTCTCTACTCCAGACCCAGGGGAATTGAGCAGCGATGGGTGGGAGTGTATTGCGTTAAGGTATAAAAAGCGCTTTTACTCCTCTTCAGTTGATAATAAAGGCGTAATTCATGGAGAGTCTCCCTATGCCGATTTTAACAACCCTACAAATAAAGATTGTGCAAACACGACGGCAAACCGTCATCTCTCATCTAGTGTTGGCGGGGTTGGTGCTGGTGATGATTTTACTCAAGATACAGATTTAAAGCCATTTGAATCCTTCTTTGGAGTAAAGGCTGAAGAGCATAACGATGTCCGAGATAATGGTGTATTTCATGTTATGACGGGCTCAGTGGCTGATGGTATACCTAATTGTGGTGCTGCTTTAACAGCAGAAATTCAGTCAGGGAAGCATCATTTATGGGTGGAAGGGAGCTGTGAAATCAAGCAATCGGAATACAATGATTTAGTGAATGCTACATCATCGACCAATGGCGTAACAGTGCTCATTCATGATGGTCTTTTCTCCGTGATGGGACCACCGAGCTCCGGCGCTACATCAAATAAGTTTAAAGGGGTCTTGTTTCATTTCAATCATGATTATACCCCGACAACAGCGGATTGGGTTGGGTTCGAAGCCAATGCTCACCTAAATCATGTGCCAAGTGTTGTAGAAGACTCATACAGGACAATAGCTTCTTATTATCAGCATGGTTCTTTTACGGTATCTGGTGGTCAATATTTTGATAGTGAAGATCAGGCAGCGGTTTTCTTCGATTCTTTGGACTTTAGATACAATAAAGATGTGATAGACAATTCAAGGAATGCGCATGCAATTCCTAGATGGAAAAAAGGCTCTTGGAATGATCTCTAAACAAAAAGGTTTTAACCTTCTTGAAGTTCTAATTTCTTTTCTGCTTATCGGTGTTGGGGCTCTAGGTTTAACTAAGCTAAACGTGTATCTAGAACGTGAATCTGAATATGCCATAAAAAGTATTGAAGCACTTCGTCTAGCAGAAAACCAGCTCGAATGGTTCCGGACGCGTGGTGCTTCTGCGGCGATGTCTACCATCACACCTGCAAATTTTGCTTCTATTGCAACAGGCTCTTCTGTTACTGGATCTTATGTCGTCGAGTGGGAAGTTCCAGCTGCCACGGTTTCAGGAACACTGAAAACTATCACCATTACCTCTAGCTGGAAGGATAGAATCGGCGAGACGCGATCAGTTCAGCTTAAAACGATGATCTCACAATACAGTGAATTCGAAAACTAAGTTCAATTCCATACATGGGCTGAGACAAATGCGGGTGTAATTCCTGTTTGATACCGGATTTGTCACGGTTAATAAATGGTTTTTGAACTGTTAATCGAGTTGATGTGCTACTGTTTTTATTATGTTTAATTGAAGTGGTGTTTTTGCAAAATATGTCTCCAATTATGAAAAAAAATCTAGAACCTTGTGCTTTCTCCATTAGTGTTTACTAGAATACTCGTTGGATAGTAGGTCGTTATAATTATTCAAATAGGCCTTGGCACCAACATCATTCACTATGGAGTTACCATGAGTAACCAAGCTGTAAATAAGGCACCATCATCGAAGCCGAGCGGGATGGAGCGCTTTTTAAACTTTATCGAGAGGACAGGTAACAAAATTCCTGATCCTGCGATTTTGTTCTTCTGGGCATTGATCATTACTTGGGCGGCGTCAGCACTTTTGTCGAATGTATCATTCGATCTTCCAAACCCTCGAACGGGCGAAGCTCTTACTATCACCAACTTACTTACGGGCGAAGCGCTAGCAAGTTTCCTTGCTAATATGGTGACGACGTTTACTGGCTTTGCGCCACTGGGTATCGTACTTGTCGCAATGCTAGGTGTGGGTGTTGCAGATTCTTCGGGTTTTATTACGACGGGTCTTAAGAAGATGCTGAACTTCACGCCAGCTAAGCTTCTTACTCCAATGCTTATTTTGGTTGCCATTGTATCGCATACTGCGGCAGATGCAGGCTATGTTCTGGTTATTCCTCTTGGCGGTATTATCTTCCATGCGGCAGGTCGTCACCCTCTAGCAGGTATTGCGGCAGCATTTGCAGGTGTATCTGGTGGCTTCTCTGCAAACTTTATCCCTTCAGGTATCGATCCACTACTAGCAGGCTTTACGCAAACTGCGGCGCAGGTTCTTGATCCTGAATATGTGGTTAACCCATTAGCGAACATCTTCTTCACTGGCCTATCCTCTATCATTATTGTGGGGATTGGTTGGTACGTGACAGAGAAAATCATCGAGCCTCGTTTATCAAAAATGCCAATTGATGATGATGCGGAAACCGCGCCAAACCTAGGTTCATTTACTGAACAGGAATCAAAAGCATTCCGTTATGCAGGTTGGGCAATGATGGCGGGTATTGCTTTACTTGTTGCAGCGTTAATTCCAGAAACATCAGCACTTCGCTCGCCTGAAGGTGAAATTACTGCCTTCTCAGCACCGATAATGAAGTCTATCGTGCCGTTGATCTTTATTCTGTTTATCATTCCTGGTTACGTTTACGGTAAAGTGTCTGGAACGTTCAAGACCAGCAACGACATTATCAAAGCGATGGCTGATACTATGTCAACCATGGGCGCATACATTGTTATGTCGTTCTTCTGTGCTCAGTTCCTATCTGCATTTGCTCAGTCAAACATCGGTACGATGCTAGCGTTGTATGGCGCAGAAGGCTTAAAAGCGATGAACCTACCAGGTGAAGTGACCATCATCGGTATGATACTTCTAACCGCGTCTGTAAACCTACTTATTGGTTCGGCATCGGCAAAATGGGCTTTAATTGGTCCAATCCTAGTGCCAATGCTAATGGCGGTTGGTATCTCGCCTGAGCTGTCTCAGGCGGCTTACCGTGTGGGTGACTCTGTATCGAACATCATTTCGCCTCTAATGGTATTTTTCCCTCTTGTAGTGGTTTACTGTCAGCGTTATGTGAAGTCGGCTGGTATCGGTACGCTTGCGTCACTAATGATGCCATTCTCGATCGCAATGCTGATCGGTTGGTCTATCTTCCTAGTTGCTTATTGGATGGTAGGTATCCCGCTAGGCATTCAAGCTCCTTACACTTACACAATGTAAAAACCTGTAGGGTGTGAAAGCCGCTAATTGGCAGCCAAAAAGCGCAGGTCTTCGATCTGCGCTTTTTTGTTCTCGTAAAACGAACATCGATAGGTCTTGTAACTAGTTTTTTGGAGTTGCAGACTTTGTCCCGTGATGTGTTGCTGTAGTGAAACCGAAGTTGGTGATAAAATTCCTGACTTCAATCGTTTTTTGTTTCTTTGGAGCCTCCTTTGTCTAACCATCCGTTTTCCCCTCAAGATGAATTGTTTATGCGCAGAGCGATGGAGCTTGCTGAGCAAGCAGAAGCTGAGGGGGAAGTACCTGTCGGCGCAGTGCTTGTCAAAGATGGTGAAATTATCGCTGAGGGCAGGAACCGCTCTATTGGCACCCATGACGCTACCGCACATGCTGAGATCCAAACACTGCGTAAAGCAGGCCAAAAGCTAGAAAATTACCGCCTTCTGGATACGACGTTATATGTAACACTTGAGCCATGCCCAATGTGTGCCGGAGCCTTATTGCATAGCCGCGTTAAGCGGGTTGTTTTTGGAGCGCCAGATTTAAAAGCTGGAGCTGCAGGAACAGTGCTCAATTTGTTTGAAAGCCAAGCCGCTTACCATTACGCCTTAGTTGAAAAGGGGCTGCTAGAAGATGAGTGCCGCACTCAGCTACAAGCGTTTTTTAAGCGTCGCCGAAAGGAAATTAAAGCGAAGAAGCAAGCACAAAAAGCATTAGAAAATCGAGAGAGCGAGCAAGGTAGTGGGAGTAGTGAGGGCTAGCAAACACCTACAACGTGGTAGATGTTTGCTTGGACGCACTAGTGATTGACTAAATGTACAAAAACACGATTACGTGAACTTACTTTCTTTTTCATACATGTCAGTTTACGTTTACGTCGGATAGCAGCTACTGTGTTATTTAAACGCTTTGACTGCACTCTACGTCTTCTCATATTCAAAACCTCCTGCAGACAAGACTTATACCAGTAAAGCGCGGCTCATCGATGCTTGGCAATAGGCTCGATAATCGCACTAAACATTGTATGGTTTAAACGTTCTTCATTTGACTTCTGCATTGCACAGAGCCAGCAAACAATTTCAATACGATGCTTAATAATAGGAGTGACGTTATTTCGGCAGAGTGTAGCCGAAAGTGCCGCTTCATCAAGTGAGCTAAACCATGTGGTTGTAAAGTAATCTGTTACAAAGCAATCAGTTTTACTAACGATGAAGAAAAGGCGACCAACCAAAGGAATGGTTGAGTGTGGTTGGTGTCACTCAGAATATTGGAGTCTAGATAAGTTTTCGTTAGGACTCAACAAAAATGACGAGCTTCATAGGCTCGTCATTTTTTAGTTTACCGCGGGTTTATTCTTCAATGCTTTCTTGTTCGGTGTCTTCTTCAACCGTGACGTCAGAAGCGCCAGAGACTTGTTCTACGACGGTCTCTACTGCGCCCGATATCAAAATGTCGGGGTTGAGCGGCGGAATCACTTGCAAGTCATCGCTATTCTCATCAATCGCTGGCTGTTGGCTGACATGACCAATGATGGATTGGTAGTAACGTCGAATATTTTCTACGTAATTACGCGCTTCATCGCCTCTGGCGTACCCATAGCGAGTTTGGCTGTAATAGCGCTTCTGACGAAGTAAAGGCAGCCTGTCTTTTACATCGGCCCAAGCGTTCGGATCGCCACCTTGTGCTTTGGTGAGTCGTCGTGCGTCCATCATGTGGCCGTAACCAATATTGTATGAGGCTAACGCAAACCATATTTTTTCATGCTCGTTAATGCTATCAGGCACGCGACTTACAATACGGCGTAAGTACTCGACACCACCACGAACAGATTGCTCAGGGTCCAAACGGTTAGTCACCCCGACGCTTTTCGCCGTTGGCAGAGTCAGCATCATCATCCCCCTAACACCCGTTGGCGATTTTGCTGTTGGTTTCCAGTGTGACTCTTGATAAGCCAATGCTGCAATTAAGCGCCAGTCGAACTCTTCGCTGTATTTTTGGAATAAAGGTGCCCATTTAGGCAATTTGTCATCCAGAGCTCGAATGAATGCGCGAGTATCAACGTAATCAAATGCTTCAATATGACCAATGTACTTTTCTTCGAGGGTGGACAGTTCTCCTGATTGTTTGATGTTACCGAAAAACTCTATCAGCATCGCATACAAACTTTCGTCTTCAGAACGTCGAGTAAACCAAGACACTGGTTGATCTTCTGTAAGTTCAAACGCGAGCGCAAGATCGGGGTAAAGGCGTTGAGCAAGGGAAAGTTCCACCGAATCAGTCACAGTAAAACGTAACTCACCCGTCGATACGTATTTGAGTAAGTCTCTCGTGTCAGCATCACCAACAATTTCAAACTGAAGTTCTGGATACTGCTTCTTTAACGCTGTTAGGGTCGGAACATATTGCGATTGTTCAACGATCTTTAATGTTTGAGCGCCTGCATTTGTATCTTCGTCGGACTCGTCGTCTTTCGAGGCTTGGTATTCAATGAGTTGTTCGATATCACGTGGTCGAAGTTGCCCTTTTTTATATACCACTTGTTGGCTTACATAATAATAGGCAGGGCCTGGTCTAAATCGTTTGACTGCTTGTGACGTTTGATTTAAACCCGTAGCGATGATATCAATATCTCCTTTCTTAAGAGCAGGAAAAAGCTCAGCCTGGCGAAAGGCTGGTTTAATCTCGAGTTTGACGCCGAGCTGCTCCGCAAACTGACGAGCCAATTCGTAATCCAACCCTGCGGGACCATCGGGACCTATGTAGTAGGAGAGCTGATTGTTTAGCGTGCCAACACGAAGCACACCACGTTCTTGAATTTTTTCAAATTCACTTTTGGGCTCCGACTCAATCTGGCAAGCTGAGAGCAAAAGAACAGAAACTAAAATTAGAGCACTGCGCTTGAGCCGGTTGAAGTGACTTATTTGCATTAATAGGTACATCTTGGAAAATTTCTATTTGCCTTTATATCAAAGCGAGCTCATGGGGCAAAGTGAATCACACACTTATAACGTGACATTGTGTGTTTTATCGACATTTTAGTTGTAATTCAAATTTGACAAAAAAAATGACGCAAACGGTTGCTTTTGGTGTTACATCACAAAAACAATTACTATATAATGCGCTCGCAATGACGAGGTGGAATCGGCATAGGTTCGACAGGGCTTATTTTAAGTGTCTGAATTTATTCCAATATCACCTTAATCAATTGCATAAGAGACCTAAGCACATGAGAATTTTGCGTGGCTCCCCAGCTCTTTCTGAGTTTCGTGTTAATAAACTACTGGAACTTTGTCGTGAACAAGATCTGCCTGTAACTGGCATTTATGCCGAGTTTATGCACTTTGCCGATCTAAAGTCAGACCTTGATGACCAAGAGTTAGAAAAACTTGAAAAGTTACTAACTTACGGCCCAACCATCGAAGAGCATGAGCCTGAAGGTCTTCTACTTCTTGTCACGCCTCGTCCTGGCACTATCTCGCCTTGGTCTTCTAAATCTACCGATATCGCTGTTAACTGTGGTCTGGATAAAGTGAAACGTCTAGAGCGTGGTACGGCTTATTATGTCGAGTCTTCAGTTGTTCTATCAGAAGCTCAAGCTGACGCTGTTAAAGCGTTAATTCACGACCGCATGATGGAAACAGTATTCACAGAATTTGAAGCCGCATCAGCATTATTTACTGTTGCAGAGCCTAAGCCTGTCGCACATGTTGATATCTTAGCTGGCGGTCGTCTTGCGCTTGAAGAGGCAAACGTTTCCCTTGGCTTGGCACTCGCAGAAGATGAAATTGATTACTTGGTAGAGAACTTTACTAAGCTTGGGCGTAACCCAAACGACATTGAATTGATGATGTTTGCTCAGGCGAACTCAGAGCATTGTCGCCACAAAATTTTTAACGCAGATTGGACTATCGACGGGGTAGATCAACCTAAGTCTTTGTTCAAAATGATCAAAAACACTTTTGAAACGACACCTGACTATGTGCTGTCTGCATACAAAGACAACGCAGCCGTTATGACAGGTTCTAAAGCGGGGCGTTTCTTCCCTGACCCTAAATCTCGTCAATACACGTACCACCATGAAGATACGCACATCTTGATGAAGGTAGAAACGCACAACCACCCAACGGCAATCTCTCCATGGCCGGGCGCATCGACTGGCTCAGGCGGTGAAATCCGTGACGAAGGCGCGACGGGTATCGGCGGTAAGCCAAAAGCGGGTCTGGTTGGCTTTACAACCTCTAACTTACGTATTCCTGGTTTTGAACAGCCATGGGAAACCGACTTCGGCAAGCCGGGTCGTATTGTGAATGCGTTAGACATCATGCTTGAAGGCCCTCTTGGCGGCGCGGCATTCAACAACGAGTTTGGTCGTCCAAATCTATTGGGTTACTTCCGTACTTACGAAGAAAAAGTCACTTCTCATGCGGGTGAAGAAATTCGTGGTTACCACAAACCAATCATGATTGCTGGTGGTATGGGTAACATCCGCGATGAACACGTACAGAAGAAAGAGATCCCTGTAGGTGCGAGCCTAATCGTACTTGGTGGTCCGGCAATGAACATCGGTCTTGGTGGTGGTGCGGCATCTTCCATGGCATCTGGTCAGTCAGCAGAAGATCTGGACTTCGCTTCGGTACAGCGTGAAAACCCAGAGATGGAACGTCGCTGTCAGGAAGTGATCGACCGTTGTTGGCAGTTAGGCGACGATAACCCAATCGCATTTATCCACGATGTGGGTGCAGGCGGTATCTCTAACGCATTGCCTGAACTTGTCGACGACGGTGAGCGTGGCGGTAAGTTCCAATTACGCGATGTACCAAACGATGAGCCGGGCATGAGCCCACTGGAAATCTGGTGTAACGAATCACAGGAACGTTACGTTCTAGCGGTAGCGCCAGAAAACATGGAAGCATTCGACGCCATCTGTAAGCGTGAACGCGCACCGTATGCAGTGGTGGGTGTGGCGACAGAAGAGCGTCATCTAACGCTAGAAGATTCTCACTTCGACAATACGCCAATCGATATGCCAATGGATATCCTGCTTGGTAAGCCACCGAAGATGCACCGTGACGCAACCACACTAAAAGTGGAAAGCCCTGCCATTGTTCGTGATGGTATTGAGCTTAATGAAGCGGTGGATCGCGTACTTCGTCTTCCTGCTGTTGCAGAAAAAACATTTCTAATTACTATCGGTGACCGAACAGTAACGGGTCTGGTTGCTCGTGATCAAATGGTTGGTCCTTGGCAGGTACCAGTAGCAAACTGCGCAGTAACAGCGGCAAGCTACGACACTTACCATGGCGAAGCAATGTCGATGGGTGAGCGCACGCCAGTGGCATTACTAGACTTTGGAGCATCGGCTCGCCTAGCCGTTGGTGAGTCACTAACGAACATTGCGGCAACAGACATCGGTGATATTAAACACATTAAACTGTCTGCGAACTGGATGTCTCCAGCGGGTCACCCAGGTGAAGATGCGGGTCTTTACGAAGCAGTGAAAGCGGTTGGTGAAGAATTGTGTCCTGCGTTAGGTTTGACTATCCCAGTTGGTAAAGACTCCATGTCGATGAAAACCAAGTGGGAAGAAAACGGCGAGAGCAAAGAAGTCACTTCTCCACTGTCGTTAGTTATCACGGCATTTGGTCGTGTGGAAGACGTACGTAAGACCGTGACTCCACAACTACGCACTGACAAAGGAAAGACTTCTCTAGTTCTTGTTGACTTGGGTAACGGCAAAAACCGCTTAGGTGCGACAGCATTGGCACAAGTATACAAACAGCTGGGTGACAAACCTGCTGACGTAGATAATGCAGAGCAGCTAAAAGGCTTCTTTGATGCAATGCAAGCGTTAGTACGTGATGACAAGCTAGTGGCTTACCACGATAAAGGCGACGGCGGTCTTTTTGTTACACTGGCTGAGATGGCGTTCGCGGGTCACTGTGGCGTAAAAGCGAACATCGCAGAGCTGGGTGATGATGCGCTAGCCGTTCTATTTAACGAAGAGCTAGGTGCGGTTGTTCAAGTTAAGAATGATGATCTAGATTCAGTTCTATCTACTCTGGCGGCAAACGGCTTAGAGGCATGCTCACATGTGATTGGTTCTGTTGAAGCTTCAGACGACTTTGTTATCACTTCTGGTGATGCAGTTGTACTTGAACGTTCACGTACCGAACTACGCGTTATCTGGGCTGAAACAACGCATAAGATGCAAGGTCTACGTGATAACCCAGCGTGTGCAGACCAAGAGCACGAAGCTAAGAAAGACAACTCTGACCCTGGTCTAAACGTTAAGCTCAGCTTCGACGTAAATGAAGACGTTGCAGCACCGTACATTGCGAAAGGTGCTAAACCTAAGATGGCAATTCTACGTGAGCAGGGCGTTAACTCCCACGTCGAAATGGCAGCAGCGTTTGACCGAGCTGGTTTTGAAGCAACCGACATCCATATGAGCGATATCCTAACGGGCCAAGCGGTACTGGATGAATACCATGGCCTAGTAGCTTGTGGTGGCTTCTCTTACGGCGACGTACTAGGTGCGGGTGAAGGTTGGGCTAAGTCTATCCTGTTTAACGCACAAGCTCGTGAACAGTTCCAAGCTTTCTTCAACCGTGAAGAGACGTTCTCTTTAGGTGTATGTAACGGTTGTCAGATGCTATCAAACCTGAAAGAGCTGATCCCAGGTGCAGACTTGTGGCCACGTTTTGTGCGCAACGAATCTGAGCGTTTTGAAGCGCGCTTTAGTCTAGTTGAAGTTCAGAAATCTGACTCTGTATTCTTCGACGGAATGGCTGGTTCGCGCATGCCAATCGCGGTTTCCCACGGTGAAGGGCGTGTAGAAGTACGTGATGCAGAGCACCTAGCAGCGATTGAAGCATCAGGTACGGTTGCGGTTCGTTACGTGGATAACCTCGGTAACCCAACACAACAATACCCGAACAACCCGAATGGTTCGCCAAACGCGATTACCGGTTTAACAACAACAGACGGTCGCGTAACTATCATGATGCCTCACCCAGAGCGCGTATTCCGCACAGTTGCAAATTCTTGGGCTCCGGAAGGTTGGGGTGAAAATGGCGCTTGGATGCGTATGTTCCAAAATGCCCGTAAGAATATCGGTTAATTAACCAAAGGTTAATCTAGCTTAAGTAAAGCGTTGGTTGAGAGACCAGCGCTTTCTTTTTTCTTATCACTCTTTTTTCTTCGTCGCTCTTTCTAGTGACTTGGCGAAACGTTGCTTTGTTCTGCCTCTTCTTTGTCATCTATTATCTAGCGTAAAAAACTTGCAGCGTTTAGATTACTTTTATGCTCTAATACCGCGCTTACCAAGGGATGGTGTTAAACAGCTCAGCTTAGATGGAGTTATCAAGTTGACCGAATCCCTGATTGATCCCTAAATCCCTTAGGAAATGAAAGAAATGTCTAAGAATCCAAAATTTGCTATCCGCGTCACTGAAAAACGTAACGGCTGGAGCGCAGAAATCACTCGCCAAGTGACATCTCGTAAGACTGTAGTATCAAAGCGTGAAACAGGCTTTGACAGCGAAGAGAAAGCACAAGCTTGGGCTGAACAAGAACTGGCTGGATTTATCCAAAACCAAGTGGTTCGTAACGAGCGTAAAGCCGCGCAACGTCAAGAGCGTGAAGCAGAACAACTAGCGGCAAAAGTTCGTAAAGAAGAAGCCCGCAAAGCACGTGAAATCGAAGTAGACACTGACGAAGAATAAGTTTAAATCGGTGAGATGGTGACGTTACCCATCAAACAAATAGTGAAAATGCCCTGAGTTTTGTCTCAGGGCATTTTTTATTTATATCGGCTAAAAACAATCCGACGATACGGACAAGCTAAACGTGCCGTCTTCAGGGGCTGCAAATTGTTTATTGCCAGGAAGAAGGTGAGGGTTATTAGCATAAGTGCGATGTGTCGATTTGACCTTTGCAGAATGTCTTTCCGGTAAATCAAAGTGTTGTAAGCCGTCAGATAGATCGTTTGCTTCACCGTAGTCGAAATGTGTTGCGACGTCTTTGGGCTGCTTGGCGTAACGACAGTGATCCGGCTTACCATCTTCGTGCCAAGTTAAAGAGTTAGTTTTTGCATCTAGATTCAGGTTATTTGCTGTTGGCTGTGCGTAAAAATCTTCTGAAACTTGGTGCTTGCTTTGTTCTTGTAAGTAGTCTGCAATGTTCTCAGAAGCTTGCGCTAGGCTACCTACAGGGAAGAAGCAAATCAGAAGAAGCCGTGTTTTTAGATTGTTCATAATGTGTATGCAAGCAAAAGGAAATGATAATACTGATAAATAAAACGGCGTGCAATTATGGCCATTGGATACGATATAACAGGGCAGTTAATGTCTGCCCTGCATCTTTTAGGTATGGTTAGTATTGATAAGTGAGGTGCAGTTTGACTTCGCGACCAGGCGAAGGCACGCCATTAGATAGGTATGCTTCGTAGTAACGATCGGTTAAGTTTTTCACAACCGCGCCAACGCTCAAGCCTTCGACTTGTTGTATTTCCCAAACCACGTAAGCGTTTTGTAGCGTGTATTGCTCACTTGGCGATTTCACTTTTAAATTATTACCGCTTGCCTTGGTTTTGGTTTGCGCATCATACCAGCGGACTTCCCAGCCCGTACGTAAACCAGGAATCCATTCGTAACCTAAACCCAGATTAATGTTTAATGGCGGTACATCAGGATGATCATCATCTGAACCTGTAGAGTCAGATAGGCTACCTTTGTTTTTGCCGCGAATGTAACTTGCTGAGAAATTACTGTAGAAATCTTCAATCCGGTATTGTGAAATTAGCTCAAAGCCATAGTTTTTAAAGCCATCTAGGTTTGTATTCCAGCTTTGTAACTCAGTAGTATTTTTGTCGAGGTTTTCGCCCGTTCGTATATCAACTGTGTCGCTAACATCGTTATAGAACATAGTTAACTCTGTTGCGAGGTTATCGCGAGAGTTCACCAGCCCTTCCGTTAAGTTGATAACGCTTGCTTGATAAGCATGGATACGAGACACGTCCAGATTCAAAGCAGTAGCCGTAGCGGTAGCTCGCGCATATTGCACTGAGTAGATGTTATCAACGGTTGGTGCTTTTAAAGCGTAGGCGTAGGAGGCGTTTAAACGCGTATTATTGCTCGCATCAAAGTCGATATCCAAACGTGGGCTAAAGCCTTTATGCGTCGTTTCACCATAGTCATGTCCGGCAGCTGGATCATTATAATCCGGCGCTGCGTTCCCTTTTCCTTCACTCTTGATGTATTCGTAACGCAGAGAAGGTGTGATTGTTAGGCGGTCTGTTGCTTGATAGTGATCAGCAATGTAAGCGGCATAAATTGACTGCGTGCCAGATGGTTCGTAGTAAGGGGTGTACCAACCGTAGTTTTTCGCTTCATTACTGTCGTATGATGCGTTGAATACTAACGAGTCTCTATCGGTTTTTTGATATTGAAGCCCAGTGACTAGAGTGTGGTCTCCGAATTGTGCTTGGTTAAACACATCAACGTAGTCACGCTCGTAACTCAGCCATGACTCATGACCGTAACTGCCAACAGAAACGAACATTTTCTCGAATGCTACGTCAGGGCGAACCCAATGACGATCGTTTTCGGAACGTGCCATTTTGATATTGAAATCAATATACGGGTTAGTCGGCATGTAGTGGTAAGAGATGGTTGTGGTGTTGTCCGTGTATTTGTTATCAACGGTGTAAGCGTATTGGGCTTTTTCTAATGAGCCGTATTTCTTGATATTGTATTCGGTGATGTTAGGCATTTTTCCGCGGCGGTTAGCCCAAGGTTTACGACCTTCATCTTTGTAGCGAGTGTGGCTAATTTCAAACTCGTGATCGTTGTTTTCATAACCGACCTTTACGAGCATGTTTTCTTGCTCATAACCTGAGTAATCCAACGTTTCACCACCTCCGACTTTAATGTCATCAGAATCTTTTACCGAGCCATTCGCTAGAAAATAAAAACCAGTATCGTTTTTACCATAGAGTGTTAGCGTGTAGGCGTTCTCATCACCGTTAGTGTTGTATGCACTTGAGATGCGAGCACCAAAGTTTCTGTCGCCGTAAAGGAGATCATCGACACTTTTGGTTTTAATGCGAATGGAGCCACCAAACTTCCCGTTGAGTGCTCGATAGTCGTGCGCGCCCTTGATAATTTCTGCTTCGCCAATTAAGAACGGATCAAAAAAGAAGGTACCGTAGCGGTATTGTTGAAAGCCAATTGGAGCGCCATCGACAAAGACGGCGATATCGCTTGGATCATCAAAACCACGAATGTTAATACGTTCGCCACCAGAACGACCGCCACCATCTATTGATGCACCGGGAACGGCATCGATCATTGAGGCAAAATTAGAGTACTGTTGCTCTTCAATCTCTGACCAATTAATGGTGGTTTGCGCAGGCTCAGCAATGGTAATAGGTTTGGCATAACGAACGCCTATGACTTCAAGCTCTTCATTTGGCGTTGTCTCAGCATATGAATAAAGAGGGAAGAGCAAAGCCAGTGAAATGAGATTTACTTTGAATGGATGACTTATTAATCGTTTCATATTGATGATTTATAGTGTTTTTATGAAGCTCGGATTATAAGAACATTATTACGATTAATAAATGATAATGAGATTAATTATCAAATGTGTTTTTGCGATGGATTGTAAAGTTTTTTATCCATTCGTGGAAACTACGATAAGTATCGTTAGCGTACATAAAACAAAAAGCCCAGCATCATGGACGCTGAGCTTATTGGCTTTAAACAAGATAGTGCGAGCACTGTTGCTCCTTTTGAGCTAATCAGGCGCCTACTTGATAGGAATTACTGAGTTTCTAACGGTATCTGTCCGGTTGTCAGCGGCTCGGCATCGAATTCAGTGAGGCCTTCAATATAGCTTTCGACTGCTTGCTCTAAAGCATTATCACCTTGGTTAAAATAGGCAAGGTGGAAAATTGCATCGCCTTCGTTCACCAATGGTAATGTTTGTTGACCGATAACCAAACCACGCTTCGGGGCTTTTAGTTCTATCTCATCATGACCAAGAGGAGAGCTAATGTAAGCGAGCGATTCCCCCTGTTCTACTTTGTCTCCCAGATTAACGACAGTACGCAAAATGCCGTTACCTGACGCGCGAACCCAGCTGGTGGACTTCGCTATGATAGGCTCAGGCAGCTTTTTCCTGCTCGCACGCAACATACCAATGGCTTGCATTACGCGCCGAACCCCGAGTACACCAGCGCTTATCGAAAGTGGATCAAAACGCAATGCTTCGCCAGCTTCGTAGGTGAGCACTGGAATATCGCATTTTTCTGCTTCACTGCGTAAAGAGCCATCACGCAATGCTGAATCAACAATCACTGGCGTCGAAAATGCTTGAGCAATACGTAGAGTTTCTGGGTTGCTTAAGTTTGCGCGAATCTGTGGCAAGTTCGTGCGATGAATTGCCCCTGTGTGTAGATCCAAAATGTAGTCACAACGCTTGGCAATGTTGTTAAAGAACCCGTGTGCCATACGAGATGCAAGTGCGCCTTTTTCACTGCCAGGAAAGCAACGGTTGAGATCTCGTCGGTCGGGCAAGTAACGAGATTTATGGATGAAGCCAAAAACGTTAACGATAGGTACTGCAATGACAGTGCCTTTCAGTTTTTGTGGATCCAGTTGGTTAATGATCTGACGAACGATTTCTACGCCATTAAGCTCATCACCATGGATAGCAGCATTCACCATTAACACTGGTCCTTCTTGTTTCCCATGGATGATTTCCACAGGAATAGATAAAGGCGAATGTGTATATAGCTTCGCTGCTTCAAATTCGATCTCTAATCGTTGTCCTGGTTGTATTTGATGTCCTAAGAGCTCAAACACTTTGCTTTTTTTACTTCTGGCCATAAACCATCTCTGTCAAATGCGTCATCAGCAATGTAACAATTGCTGCAAAATCGCACTAATCATTCTCATTAAGGACACGACAAATTACTTTAATCGTCATGCGTGAAATTTTGGTATGTGTGAAGTTTTTGTTTTCAATATGATCTTTTCTATCAGTTTAATACATAACAAGACATAGAGAAGAGTGCGCAATAATAGCCTTAAAAAATGTGACTGTATTAAAAATAATACTGTTCATGGAGGACAAAAAAACGGACTTTTAACCCTACTTTTTATCCGATAATATCCGCGCCGAATTTGAGGTTTCACACTTTCTAACTAGAGGTTTTGATGAAAAAGGCAATTGCTAAAATTGGTGCATTGACTGCGGTAGCAGTTTCACTTTCAGGTTGCGTAGGTAGTAATGCCGTGACAGGTTATGTCATGGGGTTTAACTTGAAAGCTGTTGACAACCGTTACGCTCGAGGTGGTCTAAATATGCTTTTAGCGCCTGTTTATGGTGTCGCGATCGCAGCGGATTATATCGTGTTTAACTCTCTAGAATTTTGGACGGGTAAGAACCCGTTAAATGGTAAGCCACATATCTTTGATACAAAGGTAGATACTTACATTGATGTCAATCACCAGTTAGATAAGTCGTTAACGACGGCACCAATCGCACCATTAGCGGATAACCGTGTCATTGAGCAGGGGCGAATGCAGCAAATCGATGAGAACACTGTTCAAATGGATATTACTTACAGTAACGGTGAAAAGGCGACACTCATGGGTGTACGCGATGGTGAGTTTGTTACTTACTACATTGATGGTGAAGTTGCTGCACAAACCTCAATGGATGAATTAGCCGCTTACGCGCAAAACCGTGTGTAGTTGGGTTCAACTAAACCAAAAAAAGGGTGCCGTATGGCACCCTTTGTCATTTTTCGTGATTGAATTATGCTTTCTCTGGAATCGCTTCTAAAAGCGCGACCATCTGATCCCAGTACAACTGAACAGTATCAATCTTCACTTTCTCATCTGGAGAGTGAGGGAATTTTATTGTTGGACCGAAAGAAACCATATCCATGTGTGGGTATGGTTCTTTAAATAGGCCACACTCAAGACCAGCATGGATGACCATGATGTTCGGCTTATGACCGTAAATGCCTTCATACATATCACGGAAAATTGCCATGATCTCGGAATCTGCATCTGGCTTCCAGCCAGGGTAAGCGCCTGAGAACTGAATTTGTGCGCCTGCTAGCTCAGTAATCGAGCGCAGCATGCTTTCCACTTGGCTACGGCCAGAGTCAATGAGAGAACGAATCAAGCAAAGCACGGTGACTTTATTTTCTTCTGTGCTGATCACACCAACGTTTAGAGAAGTTTCAACAACGCCTTCCACCTCATCACTCATACGGATTACGCCGTTTGGACAAGCGTTAAGTGCCGCAATGAATCGTTGCTGATCGGCGATTGAAAATACTTGCGCGTCAGTCGTGATCGCTTCATTAAAGGTTACGATACCTGTTTCGATTTTACCCAATTCAGTTTTAAGCAGCTCAGTGTAGTGGTTGAACAGCTCAGCAAGTTTGTCTTGGTTTTCGACAGGAAGCGCGACAGTAACAAACGCTTCGCGAGGGATTGCATTACGTAAGCTACCACCACGGAATTCGACTAAACGTAAATCAAGCTCTTGAGCATGACCGGCAAGGAAACGACCAAGTAATTTGTTGGCATTACCGCGACCTGTGTGAATGTCACAACCTGAGTGACCACCTTTTAGGCCTTTCAGCGTCAGTTGGCGTGTTACAAAACCTGCAGGCGTTGATTCTCGAGAAATATCGAAAGTCATGGTGCCATCAACGCCACCTGCACAACCCATGTAGACTTCGCCTTCTTGCTCAGAGTCTGTATTTAGAAGAATCTCACCCTCTAACCAACCAGCTTCAAGGCCAAATGCGCCAGTCATGCCTGCTTCTTCATCAATCGTCAGCAGAACTTCGAGTGGACCGTGCTTAATATCTTTAGATGCCAATACAGCAAGGCAAGAAGCCATACCAATACCGTTATCTGCACCAAGCGTCGTGCCTTTCGCAGTTACCCATTCGCCATCGATGTAAGGCTGGATTGGATCTTTGGTGAAGTCGTGTTCAGTGTCTTCGTTTTTCTGCGGCACCATGTCGATGTGTGCTTGAAGTACAACAGCCTTCTTATTTTCCATTCCTGGTGTCGCGGGCTTTTTGATGAACACGTTACCAGTTGGATCACGGCGAACGTCAAAGCCTTGCTCTGTTGCCCAGTTGATAATGTACTGTGCTAATGCTTCTTCATGTTTCGATGGATGAGGGATAGAACAAATCTTATCGAAAAACTGCCAAAGTGGAGCAGGTGATAAGGTACTGATCTCAGAATGGAACTCAGACACGGAGGACTCCTTTTGATGTGCTTTGCCAAATATATACCGTAAAAATATTGTCAAGGTAGCATTAAATGCTAGACGATTTGGCCTTCAAATTGCCGTTAGCATACCACCAGATAAGGAGTACGAGTAGTCGCGATCACAAGGATTTCTCTCAGAACTGTCACAGTTTGTGAATACAATAACAAGCACTATGTGTTCTCTATCATACATTCTGAAAGTGGCTTTATTTTTCAATTCATAAAATTGTAATTTAATTACATATAAACTTTGATAAAGGTCAATTTATGTATTTTTTGTGATTCCAGTCACTAAAATGCTTGTAATTAAATTTCTTGGTGGTATATTTGTAACCAGCTTCTGAGAGAAGAATGAAATGCTCAAAGGATGAGTCCGTTTTATCGCCTCCAAGGAACCGAGAAATCAACGAATGTTTAATTGATTTAAAAGGTGATAGTTATGAAAGGTTTACCAAGTACAATGTTCTGGAATAGCAAGTCTGTTTACACCGGTAACTTTGTATACCCAACAAGCTTTGGCTACTAAGTGAAGTCAACGCATGTGACTCGAACAGTTTGTTCACCCCTATAAATTGGAATTTTTTTTCAGTGATAGTGCTGACATGATTCACCGCCACCCACATTGGGTGGCGTTTTTTTATCTCTATTTTCTCTTCCTGACTCACTTATTGCCATCAAAGCCTTCTTCTATTCCCCATTCTTCGGTTTTATCGACTTTTCCATCAAATCTGTTAGATACCATGTTAAAAATGGGCCTTTTTCATCTGAAAGTTTAGTACATTGCTCAGTTTTTATTCTCTTTTAGGGAACTGTGTTATCTAGGTTACCTATTGTTTTGTAAGAATATATTCCTTTGCCTACTTTGATAGGTTAGAGAATGTGTTTCATATCCAAAGAAAAAAAACGCATTAGAGTGAAGATTCTATCTAGAATTTGCTATTTGATAACTTTATAATTCCCGCCAATCGATTACGCAACCGTTTACTTTTTTTACCTTTACAGGATTCGATCATGCTCGAGAGGCTTTTTAAACTCAGTGAAAATGGCACAAATGTGCGTACTGAGATCATTGCAGGTGTTACGACCTTCCTAACTATGGCTTACATTATTTTTGTAAACCCAGCGATCCTGTCGGATACCGGTATGGACCGTGGCGCCATTTTTGTCGCAACTTGTCTTGCTGCCGCAATCGGCTGTTTTATCATGGGATTTGTTGCCAATTACCCAATCGCACAGGCACCAGGAATGGGCCTGAACGCATTTTTTACTTACTCTGTTGTATTAGGAATGGGTTATACGTGGCAAGTTGCGTTGGCGGCTGTATTTGTTTCTGGCCTTCTGTTCATTCTTTTAAGCGTATTTAAGATCCGTGAGTGGATTATTAACTCGATCCCGCATTCTCTACGAACAGGTATTTCAGCTGGTATTGGTCTTTTCTTAGCGTTTATCGCATTAAAAAATGCAGGTATCGTCGTTGATAACCCAGCGACATTAGTTTCTATGGGAGAGATCACATCATTGCCATCTGTATTGGCCGCGATTGGCTTCTTTCTTACGATTGCATTGGTTCACCGTGGTGTGAAAGGTGCGGTGATGATCGCTATTCTTGGCGTTACAGCGCTTGGTCTTCTATTTGGTGATGTGCAGTGGGGCGGTATTATGTCAACGCCACCAAGCATTGCGCCAACTTTCATGCAACTGGATTTCTCTGGTTTGTTTGAAGTAGGCATGATTTCCGTCGTATTTGCTTTCCTATTTGTCGATTTATTTGACACCGCAGGTACGCTCGTTGGCGTTTCTCAAAAAGCAGGTCTAACTGATGAGAATGGCAACATCCCTCG
Organism: Vibrio sp. Vb0888; assembly: GCF_033338835.1. NCBI lineage: Bacteria > Pseudomonadati > Pseudomonadota > Gammaproteobacteria > Vibrionales > Vibrionaceae > Vibrio > Vibrio sp. Vb0888. Next base: position 65,115 of record NZ_JAWOTL010000011.1, on the reverse strand, counting down.
TTTAAACAAAGCGTTACTTGCAGACTCAACAGCAACGTCAGTAGGTGCATTACTTGGTACCTCTAACACGACATCTTATATTGAAAGCGTTTCTGGTGTGGCTGCGGGTGGGCGTACTGGTCTAACAGCCGTGGTTGTTGGTGTACTCTTCCTACTTGCTCTATTGTTCTCACCACTTGCGGGCATGATCCCTGCTTATGCAACGTCAGGTGCGCTATTCTATGTGGCGATCTTGATGCTGTCTGGGCTAGTAAGCATTGATTGGCGTGACTTAACTGAAGCGTCGCCAGTTGTTGTGACTTGTTTGGTGATGCCGCTAACATTCTCGATTGCAGAAGGTATCACGTTAGGCTTTATCGCATACGCGGCGATCAAATTATTTAGCGGCAAGGGCCGTGAAGTGTCGATGAGTGTATGGGTGATGTCAGCCATCTTCATCGTTAAATACCTCGTCGGTTAATTTCTCGAGCAAAAAGCCAGTGTGGATTTATTCACGCTGGCTTTTTCTTTTTTACGTTGTTCACAGAAGACGGTTTTTCTGCGGAATAGGCAGAGAATTTTGATATCACCGTTGGTATTAGCGGTGTGTTTCGGTAGAATAATCGTTTGCGCAGCTTGAAATCCTCGTCTCCAAACATTTTGGAGAAGTTAGTGAGCATTCCGCTTTTGAGTGACTTCGCTAGATTTTGAGGATGCATATTTTCAAATTATTAGGTTATTACAATGAGTAAAAAATTCATTATCACTTGGGATGCAATGCAGACTTACTGCCGTGAACTGGCTGAAAAACAAATGCCAGCTGAGCAATGGAAAGGAATTTGGGCGGTAAGCCGCGGCGGTTTGGTTCCTGGCGCTATTTTGGCTCGTGAACTGGGTATTCGTTACGTTGATACAATCTGTATTTCAAGCTACGACCATGATCATCAGCGCGACATGACGGTACTAAAAGCACCTGAAGGTGATGGCGAAGGTTACCTAATCGTTGAAGACCTAGTAGACAGTGGTGATACAGCGCGCAAACTACGTGAGATGTATCCAAAAGCGAAAATGATCGCTGTGTGTGCGAAACCATCAGGCAAAGAGCTGCTGGATGATTACGTTGTAGATATTGCTCAAGACACTTGGATCGAGCAGCCTTGGGATATGTCAATCCAGTATGCTGAGCCAGTAAACCGCAAGCAAAAATAAGCGCGGTTAAAGAATATTGAGAAATGCCCCTTTATAGGGGCATTTTTTTTATTATGATATTAAATCATGCTAATAGCCTAGGGTTCTTCCTATGTCTGAAGACGTCAGTAAAAATCTTTCCGAAACTTTGTTCGTGAAACATAAGCAAGCAAAAGAAACCTCCGCGCTTACCCAGTACATGCCGACCAGTAAAAAAATACTTGATGAACGAGAAGCGCAAGGTGATCGTGCTTGGTATCGTCATTTGCGTCGCTTGCAATGGGCTTGGCAAGGATTGTCTCCGATCGAAATGGAAGGCGTACTGTCTAAAATTGCTTCATCTTCTCACTCGCGAACCAATGATGATTGGTTAGACACTGTAATGGGTTATCACAGTGGTAACTGGACATTTGAGTGGATCAAGCTTGGTATGGATCATCAGAAGCGAGCAAATGAAATGCAAGGAGAAGAGGCAGCGGATGAACTCTTCACTGCTTCTTTGTGTTTTAGTATTGCAGGCTACCCACATTTAAAAAATGACAATTTGGCATCGCAGGCTCAAGTACTGGCAAACAAAGCGTATTCTGACGGCGCAGAAAAAACTAAGTACACCATCAAGCAAATTGAAGTGCCTTACCAAAATCGCAAAATCATCGCGAACCTCCATTTACCAAGAACGGATAAACAGTTGCCTGTGGTCATGGTGAGCGCTGGTTTGGATACTCTACAAACCGACATGTGGCGTTTGTTCCGTAATCGTCTTGCACCGCGAGATATTGCGATGTTAACCGTAGACATGCCTTCGGTAGGGCATAGCTCTCATTGGCCCTTGACCGAGAATTCAAGTTGCCTACATCAAGCGGTATTGAATGAGCTTTACTCGCTACCTTGGGTTGATCATCACAAAGTGGGGTTAGTTGGGTTTCGTTTTGGTGGTAATGCCATGATCAGACTCTCTTTTGTCGAGCAGGAAAAGATCAAAGCTTGTGTCGCTCTAGGCGCACCCGTACATGATATTTTTACTTCCCCTCAGAAGTTACAAAAAATGCCGAAGATGTATTTAGATCTTTTGGCTTCCCGTTTGGGGAAAAATGCGGTTGATATTAATAGCATGGCTGGTCAGATGATGGCGTGGTCATTGAAGGTTCAGGGCTTCCTGAGCAGTCGAAAAACCAAAGTGCCTATTTTGGCTTTGAGTCTTGAAGGCGATCCAGTGTCGCCACACAGTGATAATCAACTTGTTGCTCTATTTAGCCAGTATGGTAGAGCAAAAAAAATCAGTTCCAAAACAATTACAAAAGGATATGAGCAATCCCTCGATTTAGCCATAAAGTGGCTAGAAGATGAATTATTAGGGTGACAATTCTCCTAAATTAGTTAAGAGTGATATATCTGAGCAAAAAATAAGCTCATGATAATTAAAAATAATAATCATTCTTGGGTGTTTACTTTTAACTATGAAAACGGAGATTCATATGTCAGAGACGACTCAGGGCCCGACTCACTTTCGCTTGATGTCAAAGTTGAAGGCGATAGGGCCTTACCTGCGCGAACCACAATCGCAAGAAGGGCGCTATTATTTTGATTGTTTATCTGTATGTGTAGACGACAAAAAATCGCCTGAGAAGCGTGAATTTTGGGGCTGGTGGATGGATTTGGAATCCATCGAGGGAGGCTTTACTGCTAAATATCATATTGGCAAGTACAACAAAGAAGGGCAATGGGTATCTGAAGCCCTTCCCAAAAAAGTGGTAGAGGAAGTGTATCTCACGCAGAGCACATTCCATCAAAAGCTGGTTGATACTTTAGAAGAACACTTCAAATTAGAAGTCGAATATCACACGGAGTCTTTCGATTTCGCTTAATTTGGTTGTTTTCATTTAATACCAAACAAAAAGGTGCGAAAACGCACCTTTTCTCTTGTTAATTCCCTATTTGATTGTTAAAACATCCTCTCTTTATTTGTTTTTCACTTCAGAAGACATCATGACAACGAATCAACAAAATGCAGTTGTTTCACAACCACAAACTGTCGTTGTGAAACTGGGTACAAGTGTGCTGACAGGCGGCACTCTGGCACTCGACCGTGCACACATGGTTGAGTTAGCACGCCAGTGTGCTGAGCTTAAAAAACAAGGCCATTCAATCGTAATGGTTTCGTCTGGTGCGATTGCAGCAGGCCGTGAGCATCTTGGTTACCCCGCATTGCCCAACGAGATGGCGAGTAAGCAGTTACTTGCCGCGGTGGGGCAGAGTCGCTTGATTCAAACATGGGAGTCTTTGTTTGGTATTTATGGTATCAAGATCGGCCAAATGCTACTAACCCGTGCCGATTTAGAAGATCGTGAGCGATTCCTTAACGCGCGTGACACTATTAATGCGCTCGTTGCGAACGATATTGTTCCTATCGTAAACGAAAATGATGCCGTTGCGACTAGCGAGATTAAAGTTGGCGATAACGACAACCTTTCCGCTTTGGTAGGCATTTTATGTGGTGCAGATAAGCTCTTGCTTTTAACGGACCAAAAAGGTCTGTTTACTGCTGACCCTCGTAGAGATCCGAACGCAGAGCTTATCAAGGAAGTAAAAACCATCGACGATACGCTGCGTAAAATCGCAGGTGGAAGCGGTACAACATTGGGTACTGGTGGTATGGCAACGAAGTTGCAAGCCGCAGACATCGCTCGCCGCGCAGGTATAGAGGTTATTATTGCTGCTGGTAGTGCGCCGAATGTTATCTTTGACTCTTTAAGTGCTGAACCTCAGGGCACGCGCTTCCTACCTTGCGCTGAAGCCTTAGAGAACCGTAAACGCTGGATTCTAGCGGGACCTGCGGCATCGGGCGACATCATTATTGATGATGGTGCAGTCAATGCTGTGGTCGGCAAGGGCAGTAGCCTACTTGCTAAAGGGGTCATCAAAGTTAGTGGTGACTTCGCACGAGGCGAAGTGGCGCGTGTAACAAACGCTCACGGTAAGTTGGTGGCTCGTGGCATCAGCGCCTACTCAAGTGATGACCTAACTAAAATTACGGGTAAGCACAGTAAAGATATCATCTCTATTTTGGGTCATGATTATGGCTCTGAGGTGATTCACCGCGATGATTTGGTCGTCATTCAGGAATAGAATTAGAGGGAAGCAAAGTGGATTTAACGAATATGGGTAAAGCTGCTAAAGATGCAGCTTTCGAATTAGCGACAGCGTCAACTGCGCAAAAAAACCAAGCATTAGCCATCATTGCTGATGAGCTAGAAGCAAACTCTGCTGCTATTTTGGCGGCAAACGCTAAAGACATCGAACTTGGCCGTGAAGCGGGTTTAACCGATGCGCTGCTCGATCGCCTTTTGCTTAATGAAGAACGATTGACTGCAATTGCGAATGATGTTCGCAACGTCATTAGCTTGAACGATCCTGTAGGCAGCGAAATAGACAGTAAGGTACTGGAAAATGGGATGTCACTGTCTCGTCGTCGCGTGCCGCTTGGTGTCGTGGGCGTAATTTATGAAGCGCGTCCAAACGTAACCATTGATATCGCAGCGTTGTGCTTGAAAACCGGCAACGCAAGCATTTTACGTGGTGGCAAAGAGACCTTTTTCTCGAATATGGAATTAGTGAAGGTTATTCAGTCTGCGCTCGCAAAGGCGAACCTTCCAGCCGCTTCTGTGCAGTACATTGAAAAACCAGATCGTGAGCTTGTTTCTCAATTGCTTAAGTTGGACGATTACGTCGACATGATCATTCCACGCGGTGGTGCTGGCCTACACAAAATGTGTAAAGAAAACAGCACGATTCCGGTGATTATTGGTGGCTTTGGTATCAGCCATATCTTTGTCGACGAATCCGCTGATCTAGAGAAATCCCTGAATGTGGTTGAGAACTCTAAAGTTCAACGTCCATCTGCGTGTAACTCATTAGATACGCTGCTCGTGCATGAAAAAATTGCAGCGCAATTCCTACCAATGATCGTAGAGCGCATGAACGATAAAGTGACCTTCGTGACAGAGCCTAAGGCAAAAGCACTGATGCCTCAAGCAACACAAATTCGCGATGCTGTTGAAGGTGACTTTGATACGGAATGGTTGAGCTACACTCTTGGTGTAAAAGTTGTGTCTGATGTGAAAGATGCCATTGATCATATGCGTGTCCATAACGCGAGCCACTCAGATGCGATCATGACCAATAGCTTGGAAAACTCAGAGCTGTTCATCAATTCTGTCGGTTCGGCGGCGGTTTATGTGAATGCTTCAACGCGCTTTACAGACGGTGCGCAATTTGGCCTTGGCGCAGAAGTCGCAGTATCTACGCAAAAGCTACATGCACGCGGTCCGATGGGCTTAGAAGAGCTAACTAGCTACAAGTGGGTTGGTAAAGCGAACTACTTAGCACGCAGTTAACACATTCGACGAGATCTTGAGTGAAAAAGGGGCCTTTGCGCCCCTTTTTGTTTTGTCTAACATACCAATTCCGCTACACTACATGAGCTTTTATTTCGGTTTGAAAGCGTTATACCCAAATAGCTTTAATAGAGTCCGTATAACCATGAACGCGTGGTTATCCGTGATTGCTCATGAGGTTATTTTGGTATAGATATGGAGGTGATATGCATTGTCCTTTTTGTTCCGAGAACGATACCAAAGTTATTGATTCCCGCTTAGTGGCTGATGGCCATCAAGTTCGACGTCGCCGTCAGTGCTTGGCGTGTAGCGAGCGTTTCACTACGTTTGAAAGCGCAGAGTTAGTGATGCCTAAAGTGATCAAATCGAATGGCAACCGTGAACCATTTGATGAAGATAAAATGGTTGGCGGTATTCAACGCGCTTTAGAGAAACGCCCAGTGAGTGCCGATTCTATAGAGTTAGCGATCAGTATGATCAAATCACAACTGCGTGCGACGGGTGAGCGAGAGGTTCCGAGTGAAATGATTGGTAATTTAGTCATGGACCAGCTCAAAGAGCTCGATAAGGTGGCTTACATTCGTTTCGCTTCCGTTTACCGCAGCTTTGAAGATATTCGCGAGTTTGGCGAAGAGATTGCCCGCCTAGAAGACTGAGTAGCTCATGACTCAACACACTCTTGAAAGAGCGTTTTCTGATTTAGATTTCGCCATGATGTCACGAGCTATTAAGTTAGCGAAACGTGGCATTTATACCACCGCCCCTAATCCAAATGTAGGGTGTGTCATCGTTCGTGATGAAGAAATTGTCGGTGAAGGTTATCACCATCGTGCTGGTGAGCCGCATGCCGAGGTGCACGCGATGCGCATGGCGGGTGAAAAAGCAGTTGGTGCAACCGCTTATGTGACGCTAGAACCTTGCTCTCATTACGGCCGTACACCGCCATGTGCCGAAGGGCTGATTAAAGCCAAAGTGGCACGTGTGGTTTGCGCCATGGTAGACCCAAACCCGAAAGTTGCAGGTCGCGGCATCCAGATGTTACGTGATGCCGGAATTGAAGTACAAATCGGCTTGTTAGAGCAAGATGCCCTTGCCCTCAACCCTGGTTTTATAAAGTACATGCGTACAGGCATGCCGTTTGTTCAATTAAAAATGGCAGCCAGTTTGGATGGGCAAAGCGCACTCAGTAATGGTCAGAGCCAATGGATCACCTCCCCAGCGGCCCGCCAAGATGTGCAGCGTTATCGAGCGATAAGTGGTGGCATTCTTTCTACTAGCAAAACGGTGATTGATGATAATGCATCACTCAATGTGCGCTGGGATGACTTACCTAATAGTGTTCAAGCGCAGTATTTACAAGAAGAGCTTCGTCAACCAGTACGTGTAATCTTAGACCGTCAGAACCATTTAACTGATGCGCTCAAGCTGTTCCATACCGATGGAGAACGAGTTATTGTTAGCTCTGATGGAGACTGTATCCCTCTATTGGACAGCGCTGACCAAATTGACTTATCAACGACATTAAAACGTATCTCGGATGAGCACCACATCAATCACTTATGGGTTGAAGCTGGAGCTACGCTAGCGAGTGCGATGATAAAGGCTAATCTTGTAGATGAGCTCATTGTTTACCTTGCGCCAAAACTCATGGGCAGCGATGGTCGGGGGCTTATCGGTGCTTTAGGGTTAAGCGCTATGGCTGACGTCATTGATTTAAACATTACAGACGTTCGTATGGTCGGGGTAGACATTCGCATCACCGCCACCATCAAACGTAATGAACTTAGATAAGAAATAGTATGTTTACAGGAATAGTAGAAGCAGTTGGCAAGTTAGCTGCGATTACGCCGAAGGGCGAAGATATCACCGTCACGGTTGAAACTGGTACGCTTGATATGTCAGACGTTAAGTTAGGCGATAGCATTGCGACCAATGGTGTTTGCTTAACGGTAGTTGACTTCGGAAGCCACTATTACAGTGCTGATCTGTCATTAGAAACCTTGAAGAAAACTGGGTTTGCTGAATACCAAGTAGGCGATAAGGTGAATCTAGAAAAAGCCATGTTGCCAACAACGCGATTGGGTGGACATATCGTTTCTGGCCATGTCGATGGGGTTGGTGAAATTGTCGAACGCAATTCAGTTGGCCGTGCGATAGAGTTTTGGGTTGCAATGCCTGCGGAAATTAGCAAGTACGTTGCAGAGAAAGGCTCGATTACTGTTGATGGTATTAGCCTAACCGTCAACGACTTACGTAAAAATGCTTTTAAGCTGACGATCGTTCCTCATACGAGTGAAGAAACTACGATTGACCAGTTTCAAGTGGGGCGCAAAGTCAACTTAGAAGTTGATGTACTTGCGCGTTATATGGAGCGTTTACTGCAAGGACAACAAGAAGATAAGGCCGAGTCTCGTATCACGATGGACTTTTTACAGCAAAACGGTTTTGCATAAGTCTTGGGAGTGGCTGCGTGAGGCATGCGATAAAGAGCAGACTCACAGAACACCGCGAGATTCATTGACTTGCTTAATGCAAAGCTCAAACTATTGACCTAACTAGCATTCACTGCAACGTAATTTTTCATTGCTGTCGCAATAACAAATTTAGAATAACGGGATAACAGACTATGCCAATCAGTACGCCACAAGAAATTATTGATGATATTCGCGCAGGCAAAATGGTCATCCTAATGGATGATGAAGACCGCGAGAATGAAGGTGACTTGATCATGGCTGCCGAGCATATTACGCCGGAAGCCATCAACTTTATGGCAACCTATGGCCGTGGCCTGATTTGTTTAACCATGACCAAAGATCGTTGCGAAAGTCTAGGTCTGCCACCAATGGTGCAAGACAATAATGCGCAATACACCACCAACTTTACTGTTTCGATTGAGGCAGCAGAAGGGGTAACGACTGGTATTTCAGCCGCAGATCGCGCACGTACCGTTCAAGCAGCAGTCGCGCCAAACGCTAAAGCTGCGGATTTGGTGCAGCCTGGTCACATCTTCCCTCTCGCAGCTCAAGACGGCGGTGTACTGACTCGCGCAGGTCACACTGAAGCTGGCTGTGATTTGGCTCGTCTTGCTGGTTTAGAGCCAGCATCGGTGATTGTTGAGATCTTAAATGACGACGGCACCATGGCTCGTCGCCCAGATCTAGAGATCTTTGCAGAGAAGCACGGTATTAAATTGGGCACTATTGCCGACCTAATTGAGTACCGCAATAACACTGAGACAACGATTGAACGTGTGGCAGAGTGCAAGCTACCGACAGAGTTTGGCGAGTTCACGTTAGTCACTTACAAAGACACCATTGATAACCAAGTGCACTACGCAATGTGCAAGGGCGATTTGAAAGAAAAAGCGCCACTGGTTCGCGTTCATCTTCAAGACGTTTTTACCGACTTACTACGTAGCGATCGTAATGCAGAGCGCAGCTGGACACTAGATAAGGCAATGAAACGCATTGGTGAAGAAGGCGGTGTGCTGGTTGTTCTTGGCCATGAAGAATCGACCGATCTACTTATTCATCGCGTGAAGATGTTCGAAGCGCAAGACAAAGGTGAAGCCCCAACGCTTGCTAAAAAACAAGGCACGTCTCGCCGTGTTGGCGTTGGTTCACAGATTCTTGCGGATCTCGGTGTACATGATATGCGCCTTCTGTCATCGACCAACAAAAAGTACCACGCGTTAGGTGGTTTTGGTCTGAACGTTGTTGAGTACGTCTGCGAGTAACAACCGAACAATAAGTTCCTAGTCTTTGACGTGCTTAACTCGTCAATGGCTAGGAACCGGTGATTTGCCTCCAATTTCCATTAGATATTGCTCACAAATTTGTGCTAGAATCCGGCGATTCTCACTTGATGAACATATTTCACTTATAAATAGAGTTAAAGGAAAGCTTATGAAAGTGATCGAGGGTGGCTTCCCAGCGCCAAATGCAAAAATTGCTATCGTTATTTCTCGTTTCAACAGTTTTATTAACGAAAGCCTACTTTCTGGTGCGATCGATACACTAAAGCGTCACGGACAAGTAAGCGAAGACAACATCACGGTTGTGCGTTGTCCAGGTGCCGTAGAACTACCTCTAGTAGCTCAGCGTGTTGCTAAAACTGGCAAATTCGACGCTATTGTTTCTCTAGGGTCTGTTATTCGCGGTGGAACGCCTCACTTTGACTATGTTTGTAGTGAAATGAACAAAGGTCTAGCACAAGTGTCTATGGAATTCAGCATTCCAGTAGCATTTGGTGTTTTGACTGTTGATACGATCGATCAAGCGATTGAACGCGCAGGAACCAAGGCTGGTAATAAAGGTGCAGAGGCTGCACTAAGCGCACTTGAAATGATTAATGTACTATCTGAAATTGATTCCTAATGGGGGCCAGTGTGAAACCAGCCGCACGTCGTAACGCACGTCAATTCGCTCTACAGGCGATCTACTCATGGCAAATTACTAAAGAGAATGTTGCCAAGATTGAAGAACAGTTTTTGTCTGGCGACAAATACGATGAAGAAGAACTTCATGCATCTGAGCCAGCGCTTGCTGCTCCAGAGACAGACGTAGCTTACTTCCGTGAACTATTAAGCGGTGTTGTACTTAGCCACGCTGAGCTAGATAGCAAAATTCGTCCATACATCTCTCGTCCTATGCAGGATTTAGATATGATGGAACTTGCTCTTCTTCGCCTTGCTATGTACGAGATGACTCGTCGCGAAGATGTTCCTTACAAAGTTGTTATCAATGAAGCGATTGAACTTGCAAAAGTTTTCGCAGCAGAAGATAGCCACAAGTTTGTGAATGGTGTACTTGATAAAGCAGCACCTCACATTCGTAAGAAATAACGATTTCTTCAATGAAAAGGTCAGCACATGCTGACCTTTTTTGTATCAAAAGCTTTTACATCAAAAAGTAAGTGAATTATGTCTGGTGAATTTAATCTGATAGACAAATACTTCGTCGGTCGTCAGAGCCAACGTAAAGATGTCCATCTAGCCGCTGGTGATGATTGCGCTTTGGTCAAAGCGCCAGCTAATGTTCAGATTGCGATTAGCACGGATACATTGGTAGCTGGAACGCATTTCTTAGCCGACGCGAACCCAGCATGGGTCGCACACAAAGCATTGGCTTCTAACATCAGTGATTTGGCGGCGATGGGCGCAACGCCTGCGTGGGTGAGCTTTGCATTAACGATGCCTGAGCCAGATGAAGAATGGCTTGCACCTTTCTGTGATGCATTTTTCGAACTGGCTGATTACTATGGTATTCAGTTAATAGGCGGTGATACCACCAAAGGCCCATTGTGTCTGACACTGACGGTGCAAGGTTTTGTACCTGAAGACAAAGCTCTCACACGTTCCGGCGCCAAGCCTGGGGATTGGGTATATGTAACGGGAAACCTTGGCGATGCAAAAGCTGGCTTGGATGTGATTCTAGATGACTCTCTGCGCAGCAGAGCCGGCGCGGAAGCACTAGAGCGAGCTCATTATCTTAGTTCTCCGCGTGTGCTTGCTGGACAAGCTCTTGTTGGCTTAGCCTCGTCGGCGATAGATATTTCAGATGGTTTAATCTCTGATATTAAGCACATTTTACAGCGATCTCAGGTTGGGGTGAGTATTGATGTCTCTCAGCTACCGATCTCTTCAGAATTAGTCCAGTTTTTAGATGATAAGATCAGCGCGCAGCAGTATGCTTTAGCAAGTGGCGAAGAATACGAGTTGTGTTTTACCGTGCCGGAGCAAAATCGAGGCTCGTTACAAAGCGCTTTATCTCATACTGGCTGTAAGGTCACATGTATTGGTCAAATCCGACCAAATGGAACCTTCGAGCTGCATGATAACAATCAACCACTTGATTGGGACTTAAGTGGCTTCGACCACTTTAAATGATCTGAGCTAAGCTCTAGCCAAGAGCCTGTTACTATTGAGTAACTCGCAGGCATGACGATTGAAACCAAACTAGCAGTATAGGTTTAAGGATATGACCAACCCTCTTTCTCTGATTTCATTAAAGAATCCGTGGCATCTATTGGCGACGGGTTTTGGCAGTGGATTATCCCCGTTTATCCCTGGAACAATGGGCACACTGGCGGCCGTGCCTTTCTTTTTGCTGTTGGCACAATTACCATTTACGGCGTATGTCATTGTTGTTCTGATTTCGTGTGTGATCGGCATTCAAATATGCCAAGTGACGTCTGCAGACATGAAAGTACATGATCATGGTTCAATCGTATGGGATGAGTTTGCGGGCTTTTGGATTACGATGAGCATTGTACCTGCACTGAATATTCCACTCACTGAATGGAAGTGGTTGATCACTGGCTTCATCTTATTTCGTTTTTTCGATATGGTAAAACCTTGGCCAATTGGGTGGCTAGATAAGCGAGTTCACGGTGGGCTGGGTATTATGGTTGATGATATCGTGGCGGGAATTATGGCTGGTGTTGCCCTGTTTCTAGTCGCAAAATACGCTGGCTGGATGAATTAAACCATGAACTAAACACTGGACGTAAAAAAGGGATGCCATGAGCATCCCTTTTTACATGCTATTTTGCTAAATAATCCAAGATGGATTTTTCAATTCCTTTTGCATCGAGACCAAGCTCTTCATGCAGTTCATCTTGTGTTCCCTGATGAATAAACTCATCGGGTAAACCTAGGTTTAAGACTGGCTTAATGATTTTATCTTTCATCATGAACTCAACGACACCCGCACCTGCACCACCTGCGATAACATTTTCTTCTAACGTCACGAGCACGTCATGATCTGCGGCTAATTGACGAATTAATGCTTCATCGAGCGGCTTCACAAAGCGCATATCAGCAACAGTGGCGTTAAGGTATTCTGCCGCTTCTAGCGCGTTACCCAAGAAAGTACCAAAGCTCAGAATAGCAACTTTTTCACCTTGGCGAACCATGCGTCCTTTACCGATTTCTAACGCCGTAAACTCAGTTTCGATTTCTACGCCCATCCCGCTACCACGAGGGTATCGAACCGCACTCGGGCCAGAATGCTTATGGCCAGTGTAAAGCATTTGTCGGCACTCGTTTTCGTCGCTTGGCGCCATGATCACCATGTTCGGAATACAGCGCATAAAGCTCAAATCGAACGCACCTTGGTGAGTTTGACCATCTGCGCCAACGAGACCTGCGCGGTCGATCGCAAACATCACTGGTAAATCCATGATCGCGATGTCGTGGATCAGTTGGTCATAACCACGTTGCAAGAAAGTCGAATAGATAGCTACGATTGGATGATCGCCCGCAATTGCCATACCTGTTGCAAGTGTCACTGCGTGCTGCTCAGCAATCGCCACATCAAAGTATTGGTCTGGGTACTCTTTTGAGAAACGCACCATACCTGATCCTTCGCGCATTGCTGGCGTAATTGCCATTAGCTTAGGATCTTGGGCCGCCATGTCACATAAAAAGTCACCGAAGATCTTTGAGTAAGTTGGCTTACCGCCACTGCTCTTCGGCAGACAATTATGCGTTGGATCGAATTTAGGAACACCATGGTAGCCGATAGGATCTTTCTCGGCAGGCTCATAACCTTTGCCTTTCTTGGTCATGATGTGTAGGAACTGAGGACCTTTGAGCTCACGCATATTTTTCAGCGTTTTGACGAGTTCATTGACGTCGTGCCCATCAATCGGGCCAATGTAATTAAAGCCGAACTCTTCGAACAGAGTACCAGGCACTACCATGCCTTTGAGGTGTTCTTCCGTACGGCGAACCAACTCTTTAATAGGTGGAACACCAGACAGCACTTTTTTACCGCCTTCACGGATAGAAGTGTACAAGCTACCAGAAAGTACCTTCGCAAGGTGGTTATTCAGGGCGCCGACGTTTTCTGAAATCGACATTTCGTTGTCGTTCAAAATCACCAACATATCAGGATGAACGTCGCCAGCGTGGTTCATGGCTTCGAATGCCATGCCTGCTGTAATTGCGCCATCGCCAATCACACTGACAATTTTACGGCCTTTACCTTCTTTTTGTGCGCTGATGGCCATGCCAAGACCTGCACTAATCGATGTTGAAGAGTGGCCGACAGATAAGGTGTCATATTCACTTTCTTCACGCCAAGGGAAAGGGTGTAGACCATCCTTTTGGCGAATTGTTGGCATTTTATCGCGACGTCCGGTGAGGATTTTATGCGGGTAAGCCTGATGACCAACATCCCAGATCAATTTGTCGATAGGGGTGTTGTAAACATAATGCAGAGCGACAGTTAGCTCTACGGTGCCTAAGCCAGACGCTAAGTGTCCGCTAGATTGGCTCACTGAATTTAGCAGATACGTTCGCAGTTCATCACACAGATTTGGTAATGTTTCTTTCGGAAGAAGACGTAATTCTTCCGGTGTATTTGCTAACGCCAGTGTTGGGTACTTTGAAATATCAAGAGTCATATAAATGCGCGCTTATAGTGTTAATTTTTGCGCTCGATGACATATCGGGCGAACTCTTCGAGTAACTGAGTATTGTATGGGATAGCTTCCAATGCTTGAAGTGCTTCCTGTAACAGAGTGTGAGCTTTCTCTATGGCTCCCTCTAAACCCAGCAGGGAAGGATAAGTGCTCTTATTCAGACCTTGGTCGGAACCTTGAGGCTTACCCAGTGTTTCTGTGTCACTGATGATATCAAGAATATCGTCTTGAACCTGAAACGCCAAACCAATTGCTTTTGAGTAGCGCTCCAAGTGAGGTAGAACCTCGATACCTTTCTCACCAGCAGCTAATGCACCTAATTTTACCGCACAATCAATCAGAGCTCCGGTTTTTTTACGGTGTATCTCTTCCATTTCTTCAAGAGAAACTTGGCGATTTTCCGCGCCTAAATCTAAGGCTTGCCCTATACACATGCCGCTGGCACCAGAGGAATGCGCTAAGGCTTTGATCATGTTGATGCGTTGAGCTTCTGCCGCCGGGCTTAATTGACCATCAGCAATAATAGTGAAGGCAAGGGTTTGTAGTGCATCACCTGTCAGTATTGCGGTTGCTTCATCAAACTTAATATGACAAGTTGGTTGACCTCGACGCAGTTCATCATCGTCCATGGCTGGCAGATCATCATGAATGAGTGAGTAGGCATGTATACATTCGATAGCAGCGGCGGGGGTGTCTAAGTCTTCAGGTTTACAGCCGAGCATTTGACCTGTGATGTAAACAAGAAAAGGGCGAACGCGTTTCCCACCTAGCAAAAGGCCGTATTTCATTGCTTGAATCAATGGCTGCTCTTGATATGGAAGCTGATCGAGCCACAAATTCAATTGCTGATTGTTTCTTTGTTGAAAAGACGTCAATATCTGTTGCATCACATTGCTCACTACTGATTGTTATTCTGAATCTGGTTTGAAGTCACTCAGTGGTGCTTCATCATCTTCACTAAGAAGAATGCTCACGCGCTGTTCGGCGTCGCTTAATTTAGTTTGGCCTGCACGAGCTAAGGCAATGCCTCGTTCAAACTTACGCAGGGCATCATCTAGAGCAAGATCGCCATTTTCTAATTGATCAACCAAGCTATCAAGCTCTTCAATGGTTGCTTCAAAGGTCATGTTTTCTGGTTTCTTGACCGCCATCTTTTTTCTGCCTTAATCAAGCCTCGGGTAAGATGCACGAAAGTTACCTTAGCCTAGTAACTTGGTCAAATTTAACCTTATATAATTGTCACAAAATTAGCGTTCAACGAGTCTAAGCGATGAAACCCCATATTTTGGTTGAGGTTGTTAAGTGTAATTTGTGATCCATTAGCTAAGATTTTTCTAAAAATTCTGCGCGAGTTGTCGATACAGGTAATAATCCGCCCAATGGCAGTATTTGAGTATAGCGTGAGGAGTGCTTTGTGGATTTAGCAACCCTATTAGGTTTGATTGGTGGTTTTGCATTCGTCATTATGGCGATGGTGCTTGGTGGCAGCATCGGCATGTTTGTCGATGTCACGTCGATCCTTATTGTCGTTGGTGGCTCAATATTCGTCGTGTTGATGAAGTTCACAATGGGACAGTTTTTTGGTGCGACAAAGATTGCTGGCAAAGCCTTCATGTTTAAAGCGGATGAACCCGAAGACCTGATCGCAAAAATTGTGGAAATGGCCGATGCGGCGCGTAAAGGTGGTTTTCTTGCTCTTGAAGAGATGGAAATAAACAACACATTCATGCAGAAAGGCATTGATCTACTGGTTGATGGCCATGATGCCGACGTTGTGAGAGCGGCACTCAAAAAAGACATCGCGCTTACGGATGAACGACATACGCAAGGTACTGGTGTATTTCGCGCCTTTGGCGACGTTGCTCCTGCGATGGGAATGATTGGCACCTTGGTTGGTCTTGTTGCGATGCTTTCAAACATGGATGACCCTAAAGCGATTGGACCAGCAATGGCCGTTGCACTCTTGACCACATTGTATGGCGCGATCCTGTCCAATATGGTGTTTTTCCCTATTGCGGATAAACTTTCTCTTCGCCGTGACCAAGAAACGCTAAATCGCCGTTTGATCATGGATGGCGTATTAGCGATTCAAGATGGCCAAAACCCGCGAGTGATCGATAGTTACTTGAAGAACTACCTCAATGAAGGTAAACGTGCCCTTGAGATTGACGAGTAACTTGGAGAGTCGTGATGGATGATGAAGATAACAAATGCGATTGTCCGCCACCTGGCCTCCCGTTATGGATGGGGACATTCGCAGATTTGATGTCGCTGCTGATGTGTTTCTTTGTTCTTCTGCTCTCGTTTTCTGAGATGGATGTACTGAAGTTCAAACAAATTGCAGGATCAATGAAATTTGCCTTCGGTGTGCAAAATCAGCTTGAAGTGAAAGACATTCCCAAAGGCACTAGCATTATTGCCCAAGAGTTTCGACCGGGTAGGCCGGAACCTACTCCGATTGATGTTATCATGCAGCAAACCATGAACATCACTCAGCAGACGCTTGAATTCCATGAAGGAGAGTCTGATCGAGCTGGTGGCACAAAACGTGATGAAGGCAAGTTAACGGGGGGGCAATCGCCAGAAACGTCAACTCAAAACAATGAGTCTGCCGAAGCGGACATGCAACAACAGCAATCTAAAGAGATGTCGCAAGAGATGGAAACCTTGATGGAAAGCATCAAGAAAGCCTTAGAACGAGAGATTGAACAAGGCGCCATTGAAGTTGAAAACCTCGGTCAGCAGATTGTTATACGTATGCGTGAAAAAGGTGCATTCCCAGAAGGTTCGGCCTTCTTGCAGCCTAAGTTTCGCCCTTTAGTTCGTCAGATTGCAGAGCTAGTAAAAGATGTGCCAGGCATTGTTCGAGTATCTGGCCATACAGACAATCGACCGCTAGATTCGGAGCTTTATCGTTCTAACTGGGATCTCTCTTCTCAGCGCGCAGTATCAGTCGCGCAAGAGATGGAGAAAGTGAGAGGCTTCTCTCATCAACGTTTAAGAGTACGAGGCATGGCGGATACTGAGCCCTTGTTACCGAATGATTCTGATGACAATCGCGCACTTAACCGACGGGTTGAAATCAGCATTATGCAAGGCGAGCCTCTCTACAGCGAAGAAGTGCCGGTAATTCAATAACTAGGCTTTAGTTTTAAGTCAGTAAAGAGATAAGAAAGCGAGCAGATTGCTCGCTTTTTTTGTTTTTCCAATCCGCTTGGGTGTATAATCTTGCGCCTTAAAAGTGAGCTCAGACTACTTTTTGTGACTGAAACGCGGTTTTACTGCGTATGAAGTATTGAAGTTGAGTGTCACTCTTTGTTGATTGCGAAACTAACCTGCGAATTAGACTATGAAATTTATTGTAAAGCCCCATCCAGAAATTTTTGTAAAAAGTGAATCTGTGCGTAAGCGCTTCACAAAGATTTTAGAGTGCAACATTCGTAACATCATTAAGAGCCGCACGGAGTCTGTCGCGGTATTTAACCGTCGTGATCACATTGAAGTGACCTCTGAGAGTAACGAATTCCACGCTGAAGTTCTTGAGGTTTTGACTCATACACCAGGCATTCACCACGTACTGGAAGTGAAGCAAACTGAATTTAAAGACTTGCACGATATCTTCGAGCAAGTGCTAGAACTCAACCGTGCTGCACTCGAAAATAAAACCTTTGTTGTACGTGCGAAGCGTCGTGGCAAGCATGACTTTACCTCCATTGAACTAGAGCGTTATGTAGGCGGTGGTTTAAATCAAGCGATTGAAAGCGCTAGTGTTAAGCTACGAAACCCAGACGTGACGATCAAGGTAGAAGTCTCGAACGACAAGCTAAACCAAGTATTGTCTCGTCATAAAGGCCTAGGTGGTTTCCCTCTGGGTACGCAAGAAGACGTGTTAAGCCTGATCTCGGGTGGTTTCGACTCTGGTGTTTCAAGCTATCTTCATATCAAGCGTGGTTCAAAAGTACATTACTGCTTCTTTAACTTAGGTGGTCCAGCACACGAAATCGGCGTTAAGCAGGTTTCTCACTACCTATGGAACAAATACGGTTCTTCAGCAAAAGTACGTTTTATCTCAGTTGATTTCGAACCTGTGGTTGCGGAAATCCTAGAGAAAGTCGATGACGGCCAAATGGGCGTGATCTTGAAGCGTATGTTTATGCGTGCAGCAGGCATGATCGCTCAGAAGATGAAGATCGAAGCATTGGTAACAGGTGAAGCGCTAGGTCAAGTATCGAGCCAAACGCTAACCAATCTACGCCATATCGACAACGTAACTGACACGCTGATTCTGCGTCCACTTATCAACTGGGATAAAGAAGACATCATCAATCTAGCACGTGAAATCGGCACAGAAGATTTCGCAAAGACAATGCCAGAATACTGTGGTGTTATCTCTAAGAAGCCAACCGTGAAAGCGGTGAAAGGCAAGCTAGAAGCTGAAGAAGAGAAATTCGACTTTAGTATCCTTGAGCAAGTGGTTCAAGAAGCTCGCATGATGGACATTCGTGATATCGCGAAAGAGTCTGAGCAAGCCGCACCAGAAGTAGAGCAAGTTCAAGCGGTAGAAGAGCACGCGGTTGTGCTAGATATTCGTAGTCCTGAAGAGGAAGACGATAACCCACTTGAAATCGAAGGTGTGGATGTGAAACATATCCCTTTCTACAAGCTGGGTACACAGTTTGGTGACTTAGACCAGTCTAAGACATACCTACTTTACTGTGACCGCGGTGTGATGAGCCGTCTGCAAGCGCTTTACTTGCTAGAGCAAGGCTTCAGCAACGTAAAAGTTTACCGTCCATAGCTGACTGTTAAAATACGTTAAAAGGCGCAAATTGAGACATCAATTTGCGCCTTTTTTGTTTTTGATCGCGTTACAGACAACCATTACTTAGCATAATGTTGAGGCTCATCGCAAAGCCATACACTTTGTGTTGATATAACGATAATTAATCCGAAAGAAGAGTAATAAAGTGATATTGCTGCCAGATATGCGGATGAGATTTTTGATAGATAAAAAAAACACCGCCTAATTTAGGCGGTGTAACAAATTTGACAGACAGGTCAAAAATAAATACAGGAAGTATATATGTTTTGTCACAGGGAGTGTGGACAAAACATTATGGTAGAAATCTACCTAACTCGAAATACGAGTTTGCAAACACAACATCGCAACAACGAAGCCAATTGATTTCCAAAGAAATCAAGCCGTTCAGGCCCGTGTTGCGGGGTGAAATATAGAATTTATCTGGCTGTTCGACAACGGACATTTTATAATGTTTCAGATTAAAAAAACTAATCCTATTAGAGGTCCCATATGTCTCGCAGATTGCCTCCATTAAATTCGCTTCGAGTCTTCGAAGCGGCTGCTCGTCATCTCAGTTTTACACGAGCAGCAGAAGAGTTATTTGTTACTCAAGCCGCGGTCAGTCACCAGATTAAAGCGCTTGAAGAGTTCTTATCATTGAAGCTCTTCCGTCGACGTAATCGTTCTTTGTTGTTAACAGAAGAAGGCCAAAGTTACTTTCTCGATATCAAAGATATTTTCACCTCGATTGCGGAAGCGACAGATAAGGTGTTGGAACGTAGCGAAAAAGGGGCATTGACGATTAGCCTACCGCCGAGTTTTGCTATCCAATGGCTTGTACCTCGTTTGGCCGATTTTAATGCTCAAGAGCCCGATATCGATGTACGTATTAAAGCCGTAGATATGGATGAAGGCTCACTGACTGATGATGTTGATGTGGCGATCTACTATGGCCGTGGGAACTGGCCAGGTTTGCGAGCAGATAAATTGTACCAAGAGTTTTTGATCCCACTTTGTTCACCTTCATTACTTTTGGGTAACAAACCATTAGAATCTTTAAGTGACCTCAAATTACATACTTTGTTACACGATACTTCGCGTAAAGACTGGAAGCAGTTTGCTCGTCATTACAACATTGAAGGCATCAACGTAAACCACGGTCCTATTTTTAGTCACTCAACGATGGTGCTACAGGCTGCTGCGCACGGTCAGGGGGTCGCGCTCGGTAACAACGTACTCGCCAAACCTGAAATGGAAGCCGGACGACTCATTGCACCATTCGACGAGGTGTTGATATCTAAGAATGCATTCTATGTGGTGTGTCATGAACAGCAGGCAGATATGGGCCGAATCGCAACGTTTAGAGACTGGATGTTAGCAACCGCGAGAAAAGAACAAGAGGAAGTATTGGATGAATCACTGGATAGCTGAGGGACCTGAAAACGGACCGCTGTTTATTTTTGCTCACGGCGCAGGTGCGGGGATGGAGCATGACTTCATGACAGCTGTCGCCAAAGGATTAGTGGAGCAAGGTATTCGTGTAGTGCGTTTTAATTTCCCTTACATGGTGAAACGTTCGGAAGATGGCAAAAAGCGTCCGCCCGATCGCGCGCCAAAGTTGCTCGAAGCATACAGCGAAGTGATCGCTCACTTTACTTCTTCTCCCGTGGTTATTGGTGGTAAGTCAATGGGCGGTCGTATGTCGAGCTTGTTGGCTGAAAATGAGCTGGTGGCGGGCATTGCCTGTTTAGGGTTTCCATTTCACCCGCCAGGAAAGCCAGAGAAATACAAAGGCGAGCACTTAGCAACCATTGAGAAACCTACGCTGATTCTTCAAGGGGAACGAGACACCTTTGGTAAGCGTGAGGAATTCGATGATTTCGTCCTTTCGTCACAAGTAACGGTGAGCTTTTTACCTGATGGTGACCACAGCTTCAAACCGCGCAAGATCTCAGGTCATACTGAAGTAGGTAACATTACACTCGCGATAGAGCAGTTAGCGGCGTTTATAAAAGAGGTGTACAGTGAAAAGTAAGTGGTTACTCTCATTCTCTGGATTGTCTGGGCTGCTTTCGGTCGCTCTTGGAGCATTTGCTGCTCATGGGCTAAAAGCGACACTGGCCCCTTATTTGCTCGGTGTATTTGAGACCGGAGTTCTGTATCAATTTATTCACACGTTGGCGATTGTGTTTTGTGCCATTCTGCTTCTGCTCAATTTGGGACAAAAAGCACAAAAATATTTTTTCATTGCGGCGATTTGCTTTATTATCGGCATCTTTTGTTTTAGCGGCAGTCTTTACGCGCTGGCGCTGACGGGCATTAAGTGGTTTGGGCCAATTACTCCTGTGGGAGGATTACTGTTCATGATTGGTTGGTGTCTGTTCTTTTTTGCTGCGTTCAATATCAAAGAGGTCTCCAAGTGAAACAACTAATGCTCTATTGCCGTTCTGGCTTTGAGAAAGAGTGTGCTGGTGAAATTCAGGACAAAGCGACACAGTTGGAAGTGTATGGCTTCCCTCGTGTGAAGAGAAACTCAGGTTATGTTGTCTTCGAGTGTTACCAAGATGGAGATGCCGACAAACTTGCGAGAGGTTTAGACTTTAAGTCTTTAATTTTTGCTCGACAAATGTTTGCGGTAGCAGCTGAGTTTCAATCGTTGCCAAGTGATGACCGCATTAGTCCAATTTTGAATGAACTAGCAGACATTGAAGCATTCCCTCGTTGTGGTGATTTGAGAATTGAAACGCCAGATACAAATGAAGCGAAAGAGCTACTGAAATTCTGCCGTAAGTTTACCGTCCCAATGCGTCAAGCGTTGCGTGGCAAAGGCTTAATGCTGAACAAAGATAACGCGAAAAAACCAGTACTGCACATTTGCTTTGTTGAGCCTGGCCACTGTTACGTTGGTTACTCTTACACTGACAACAACTCACAGTTCTTCATGGGTATCCCTCGCCTTAAATTCCCAGCAGACGCTCCAAGTCGTTCAACACTTAAACTGGAAGAAGCATTTCATGTCTTTATTCCACGTGAAGAGTGGGATGAGCGTTTAGCACCAGGTATGTGGGGTGTGGATTTAGGTGCATGTCCAGGCGGTTGGACGTACCAATTAGTGAAGCGCTCAATGTTCGTTCACTGCGTTGATAACGGCATGATGGCAGACAGCTTGATGGAAACTGGCCAGATCAAACACCATATGGTGGATGGCTTTAAGTTCGAACCAGACCGCAAGAACGTAACATGGATTGTTTGTGACATGGTGGAAAAGCCAGCTCGTGTTGCTCACCTGATGGGACAGTGGCTGTTAAAAGGTTGGGCAAAAGAGGCTATCTTTAACCTTAAGCTGCCAATGAAAGGGCGTTATGACGAAGTGCTGCAAGACCTTGAAAATCTGAAGCAGTTCCTCATTGATAATAAGGTAAAGTTCAAGCTACAAGCTAAACATTTGTATCATGATCGTGAAGAGATCACGATTCATATCCAATGTCTGTCGAATATTTCACCTTACTAACTTTATTCCCTGAGTCTTTTGGGGATAGTGATTAGAATAGAAAAAGCGCCTTCAAATGGCGCTTTTTTAATATCTGAGGGTTTCATGGTGTGAAACTACCATCGGGCACTACTCCGCTTTGTTTGGCCCTAAAAAGCGAATATCTTGCAAGTTAAAGCCTAGTTCTATATCGCACTTTAAAGCGGCGACGCGTTTACATAAACGAGCAGACTCAATGTGCTCATCCAATTTTTTACGGTATTTCGGTACGAGATCTTCACTAGCGTAGGCAGCTTCAATACTCTCAAACTGAGTGAGAATCTCTTTCGCTGCTTTCGGGCCAATTCCAGGTACGCCCGGAACCTGGCTAGAGCTTATCCCTGTCAATCCCCAGTAATCCGCTAGTTGACTTGGTTTTACGCCGAACTCTTTTTCGATAAATGGTTCATCTAACCAACGATGTTGGAAATAATCACGGATTTGTAGGGTAGGGGAAAGTAGCTGGCAGTAACCTTTGTCAGTCGAAACGATGGTGACTTTTTCACCATGGCTGGCCACTTTCGTTGCGAGTGTAGCAACCAAATCATCTGCTTCATCGCCTTCAGACAGCAATGAATCAATACCTTGCTCCCACCACGCTTGTTGAATCGCATCTAACCCTTGCAGTAATGGCAGAGGCATTGGTTTTCGGTTTTGCTTATAGTCAGGGAGAATTTCAGCGCGCCAACCTCTGTCTTGTTCGTGGTGATCAAAAACTGCGATGATGTGTGTCGGGTTGGCCTCTGACAGAATGCGAGTGAGGGTTCTTTGCGTTGTGGTTATGGTTCTTGCTATGTCGGTTGGATCTGGTTGTGCTGAGTGCACTCGGCGGATCAGGTTTAGGGCATCAATGATAACAAGATGAATAGACATAATGACTTAGCAATAAAAAAGGGGGCGTAATGCCCCTAGTGTAACGAATGCTAGCCTGACTATCGACCACCAATTTCCGGGTGAGCGATTCGATAACACGGTTCGTAGTCTGAACCGCCAGGTAATTTCATTCGGTGCTGTTCGACAAAGTCTTTTAGCAACTTATCGAGTTTTTTCATGAGGACTGCGTCGCCATGAATGGTGAAAGGCCCTCTACGTTCTATTTCTCGAATACCTTCAGCCTTTACGTTACCTGCCACTATGCCAGAGAAGGCTTGACGCAAGTTGGCCGCTAAAACTTGCGGTTCTTGATCTAGGCTTAAATCCAATTGTTCCATCGACTCATGAGTAGGCTCGAATGGCAGTTGGAAGTTTGGCTCAATTTTCAATGACCAGTTAAAGCTGTACGCATCGCCTTTCTCTTTTCGGTGAAGGCGTACCGAGTCCATGGAGCGTTTCATAATACGAGCGACTTCTGCCGGGTCGTCAATGATGATCTCGTAGTGCTTTTGCCCTTCCTCACCAAGTGTGTCGCGAATGAACTCATCAATAGAGCGGAAGTACTCTTCACTCTCTTTTGGTCCTGTTAATACGATAGGCATTGGCTGATCGGCGTTATCCGGGTGCATCATGATACCAAGAATGTACAGTAGCTCTTCCGCTGTGCCCGGGCCACCTGGGAAAATAACGATACCATGAGCCATACGGACGAAAGCTTCCAAGCGCTTTTCGATGTCGGGCATGATGACCAGTTCATTTACTATTGGGTTTGGTGGCTCGGCAGCAATAATCGAGGGTTCGGTTAAACCAAGATAACGTTGCTGAGTATAACGTTGCTTTGCGTGCCCAATTGCTGCACCTTTCATCGGCCCTTCCATTGCACCAGGGCCGCAACCTGTGCAGATGTTAAGTTCACGCAGGCCCAGTTCGTTACCCACTTCACGTGTGTACTGATACTCCACTCCATTGATAGAGTGACCACCCCAACATACGACAAGATTCGGTGCGATACCTGGAGTTAATGCTCTGGCATTACGAAGAATGCCGAACACGAGGTTCGTAATGTGAATTGGGTTAGTAAGGTTGAGCCGCTGGGCGTCTGCCAAATGCATGTTTACGTAAACGATATCACGCAATACGGAGAACAGATGCTCTTGGATACCTTTAATTATTTCGCCGTCAACAAAAGCGTGCTCTGGCGGATTAGTCAGCTCAAGCTTAATACCACGCTCACGACGCACGACGTTGACATCAAACGATTGGTATTTATCGAGCAGTTCTTTCGAGTTATCGGTATGGCTACCGGAGTTCAACACCGCTAACGTGCAATTACGATACAGCTGATAAAGTTCACTCGAGGCTGTGTTCTTTAAGCGCTCTACTTCTAGTTGAGATAGCAAGTCCATGCTACCAGCGGGGCTTATATGGGTAATCATAACGCCTCCTTGTGTTGCATTAATTTTAGGGAAAGTACCAACTTACCTTTTTGGTGTTATACGTATGGTTTGATGAAAGGTAGTTGGCCGATTTGGTTTTATGGTTATCAACTCCCAAGCAACCTCAAGATGATACATTTGCCTTTTATAAATACATCATCTTGAAGTGACTTGGGTTTTTACAGCTTAGCAGACTAAAAGGGAAGAAATGTGATAACTCGTTGAAAATGGGTGGTTATAAAGCGTAGATTGCACCAAATTTGGTTTGTTTGCTCGCTTTTTGTACGAATCTTAGCTCCAGTTAAGCTGGTTTGTTCCACGTTTTTTAGCGTCCGCAAGCATCTTGCCAAGACGATCGAGCACATACTCTGGCGTATCGGACTCTTTGAAAGACGTCGATACAGCAGCTAAGGTAATCATGATATTTTGCTCACGGAACTTAAAGGGTAATTGGCTAATATCACGCTGGATATGCTTAATCAGATCCAGTGTGTATTCTTCAGATTGTTCCGGGACGAGTAGAATAAACTCCTCGCCACCAAAGCGAGCTACTGTTTCCGTTTCTGATACGCGCTTGTTAATAGTACGAGCGATGATCTTCAGCGCTTTATCGCCAGCCGTATAACCATAGCTATCATTCACCGCTTTGAAGTTGTCTACATCAAATAGCACAACACGAAGGTTTTGCTGAGAGCGAATCCAACGGCGATACTCTAGCTCTAGTCGATCGTTAAATGCAGTGCGGTTATAAACTTTAGTCAGCGGGTCGAGCAACATACGCTGAGCTTGGTCATCTAAGCGTCGACGATAATCTTGCGTAGTTTCAAATACCGCTTCGAGTTGGTTCTTACTGTAACTTAACCGCTCTTGCAGCGCTTGCTCTCGCTCTTCCGTCATTTTCAGTCGCTCTGTCAGCGACGCCATTTTTTCGAGAAGAGGCGTGATTTCTTTTTTCACAACCGCGATATCTTGAGCTTGATTAAGTGACTTTTGGCTTAATTCAACCAAGCTGTTCATTTCTGTGTTGAGCTCTTGGCGGTGTTCAAAGTAGGTATGATGCTGGTCGACGTTCTGATGAACGGTTTTTAGGTTACTTGCGAGAGAAGTGTTCAGCTGATCAAGGAATTGGCTAGACGCCTCGCGCTCGAACTTTGTTGCTTCGACAACCAATTTCAGCGTTGAGAGCGTAAGCTCAATGAGAGACTCGGCACTCACGCCAAGGAGCAACTTAGCGCGAATATCCAGCAATCTATCGCCTGATTCTCCCTCGAAATCCAGCTCTGTAATAGTATGTTGAAGGTCGCTGGCCAAGCATTCAAGTTGAGATCTGTCAGGATTGTTTTCAAATTCACTAAGATGTAGACGTGAATTAGACGTAATGATTTTCAGAGCGCGTTCGTAAATACTCAGTAGCTTAGTGGCTTGATCAGCTTTATTGCTGGCGTGAACTTCAGAGAAACTCATCAGGTTCCGTAGTTCACGTTTTAACTGCGCAGGTAAGCCAGTGACACGTTGCAGTGTTTCACCACTGTGCTTGATTTGTTCGTC
The DNA here is from genome assembly GCF_033338835.1 of Vibrio sp. Vb0888. Classification (NCBI taxonomy): domain Bacteria; kingdom Pseudomonadati; phylum Pseudomonadota; class Gammaproteobacteria; order Vibrionales; family Vibrionaceae; genus Vibrio; species Vibrio sp. Vb0888. The sequence continues at coordinate 38,940 of NZ_JAWOTL010000011.1, read as the reverse complement.
AAGGTAACCGTTCTGTTTATCCATCGTCTTCGACTGCTGTTTGAGCATCCTCTCTAATACCGCTAAACGCGGGATAAGAGTGCTGATATCTTTTTGATGTTGCAGCTCTTGTTGGATTTCAAATAGGTAGTTGGATACCTGAGTGTTCGAACCCTGGCAAGCTGAAGACAATGATGCCACAACGCGTTTAAGAACTTGTTGTTCACGTTTGAATTTGAGTGAAGTATCACGATGAGTCAGTCTGAGTTGGTCAAGTTGACAACTCAGCTGATGCAGCTGCGACTGAATATCGGATTCCAAGATTCCCATGAAGTGACTACGGTTAAGTCCATGTACTACTGACAATTATCTGATAATAACAAAAAACTTTATAGCGTCATTAGTTATTACGTTCAACAGGCGTTTAATTATCCATTTTTTAATATTTTCTTGATGTCGTCCTCATTCTTGTAGGACGAATGGATCTTGATCAGGCCTTGGCTAATGGCATGTTGACAGGCAGTTCTTATGTTACCTGTTGCAAAGCTAGCAGCAGGCGCATTATCGATGGCTTTTAAGAACACCCAGTGGCTTTGCTTATCCTTCAAGCTGACTTCTCGTGCGATGTGAGTCGCAAGCAACAACAGATCGAGTAATTCCTCATCGTTAATTGCAGTGTAGGCTCGGGGTAAGAACGGATAATCACTGATGCCCATACGAATAATACGATTGACGTTGTGCTGCTGAGCGAACTCATCCACCCAAGTCTGGAATTTTTCGAACATGATTTCGGCAGAAGCATCACGGTCAGCGTTCGGTTCTATGTAGAGTAAGTTCGCATCTGAGAAATGGTAAAGACGCGACGGTTTTTCTATTTTTTCCGCAAGGAAGTCGCCAAATGCCCGTTCTAGTTCTAGACCTGCCTTATAGCCGTTATGGACGTACATGCTTCGTAAGAATGGCAAATCGATCATAACAAAGCGTAGGCGATCATTAAGTGGTTCGTGGATCAATTCACCCATTTGCCATTGCTCGAAAGTTTCGCTCGACTTTTTCAATGAGCGAGAAAGCTTAACATTCAGCATACGCAAGTTACGTAAACGAGAGCGAGAGTGGGTGAAGAGGTCGTTGCGCAGTTTTTCGATTTCACTTGCTTGGCGCTGCATAATGACACCACGGCGCATAATGAACAAAAACATGACCAATACAGTAATAAACAATGCAAATGAGATTTTCTGGAATTTACGATGCTCTCTTTCCACTTGCTCTAAGCGTTCTGATTGACCGATGTAATGGATGGTTTGTTCGGCAAATTCTTTTTGCTGACGGAACGCATCCTCACTGATTTGGTTAAGCTGCTTTTGTTCTAGACGAACGAGGTTGGTGTATTTTTTATAAGCTTGCAGAGAAAGTTTGTATTCGCCTGCCTGCTCGTAACCCAACCCAAGTAAACGGTATGACTGCTGCTTAATGAAGTTGTTATTTTCAGGTGACTTTTCAGCAAGCGCTAATGCCAGCTTTGCATTAGTAATGACGTCTTTACTGTCATTTTGATGATAAGCCAGACCTGACTGAAGCAGGGCAGCCTTTGCTTCAAGCTTAGGAATATTGGTGTATTCTAAAAGCTCTTTAGAGCGGTCTAAGTACTGCTCTGCTAGCGCGTAGTTATAGAGTTGTAGGTAGGTAGCCGCCAAGCTTAAGCGAATTTTAATGATTCTATTGATGTTCTTACTGGTACTTTCATGGTCAAGCACGTTGAAGTAATGCACTAACGCAAGGTTAAACTTACCCTGATAAAAGTAGATGTCGCCCATTTGCTCTAGGACGTCCGCTAGGATCGGAGAGCTAGGGTAGGAGTCATAAAAATCTGCGGCTTGGGATAAGTATTCGATCGCTTTGTCGTACACTCGTCGCTCCTGGAAGAGCCTAGCCAAAAGGCGATTCACTTTTGCTAATCTTGCACCACTGTTACTTTCAATAGATTGCCAATAACCGTATAGCAGTTCTGACAAAGCCAAATTGTACTTCTTGCTATTGAGGTAAAACTCGCCGACGGCAGTGTAGTAGTCGATCAAGGCTAACTCAGAGCGGCTATCGTCAAGCATGGTCTTTGCTTCAGAGTACAAGTTTTCCGCTTTAATGATATCGCCACTATGTGAAGCGAGGAGTGCTCTTTGCATCACTAGTCGGTAGCGAACGCTGTCGGTGCGTTGTAATACGGCATCGGCTTCATCGAGCTGTTGTTCAATTTGGTTAAGCGTGTCTTCCGCTTTTGAGTAGTTTTCGTCGTACATCCAAATCATTTGGTTGCGCATCAGCTGGAGATCTAAGTCCATGTACGGCAATTGATATTCTTGCGCTAAGCGTTCCGCTTTATTTAGGTGCTCGATAGCCGAACGAACATTACCCATGGCGTAATCTGCCTGAGCGATAATCTTGTGCGCTTCGATGGTGCTGCTTGGTGTGCGAACGCTACGATCTGTTTCGTCGCGAGACATGGCTGAAGGGCTGTCACTTTCTTTGCGTTCTGTTAGCTCACGCTGTGACAAATAGTTGGTTGCCGCTTGTTTTGCTTGTGATGGCTCTATTTCCGCCAATTGTTGTGCTTCGTTGAGTAACGCGGACGATAAAATGGTTGCATGAAGTGGCTGTACAAACAGCAAGCAAAGAAAGCCAATCAATTTGAATAGACGCGAACTGTCCCAAAACATCCTTTCGTTCCCTCGAACTGTTTTTAGATATGGCGATAACGGCGAAAAGCCTCAATTAGCCGTTTAAATGCGGGTTGAAGCCATTTGATATAGTAACATGCTTGGACAATAAAAACGTCCGGCAACCCTTTAGATTGCCGAACTTATTTCTGTTGCCTATGCGCTTACTGACGAGCCATACGGTGATTGTGAGCTGGCTTATCTTGTTCCGTTGAGCGGTAAGGGTTGATATCCAAGCCTCCACGGCGCGTATAGCGGGCAAATACGGTCAGTTTGCTTGGTTGGCAGTATTTCATTAGATCCGTAAAAATACGCTCTACACACTGTTCGTGGAACTCATTGTGCTCGCGGAAAGACACTAAGTAACGTAACAGCTTCTCACGATCTATTTTTGCGCCTTGGTAGCGAATTTCTACACTGCCCCAGTCGGGTTGGTTAGTGATCAAACAGTTTGATTTCAATAGGTGGCTATGTAGCACCTCTTCAACTTGTACTTCACCTGACGCACCTTCAAGCAAATCGGCATCAAAATCGTAACTGGTGATGTCAATGTCTTGGTCATCTATACATTCACCGTCCATTGTCACAATAGGTTGATTGGTATAGTGGGTCACTGGATTCACCTCAACCAGCACCTTTTCACCTGCGCATTCAGACAGGTCTTGTGTTAAACGCTCAGTCACTTCTTCCCAGCTTGCAAAGCGGGTTTGGTTGTAGCTGTTTAAGTACAGTTTGAAAGACTTCGATTCAATCAAGTTTGCACTGGTGGCTGGAATGTATACTTCGCCAACGGCCACTTGTGGTAAACCTTTACTATTTAACCAAGACAGTTCATACAGCGTCCAAATGTCGTGCCCCATAAAAGGCAGAGTATCGCCTAACTGAAGGTCATCTCGGTTCAGGCTGCGAGGGACTGGTTGCAGCAAGCTTGGGTCATACTGGTTCGCATACTCGGTCGTTTTACCTAGTGTTAGGCCAGCAAGCTCTTTAGCGTCAGAATATTTGCTCATACTTTGTGGTCGTTTTCGATTAGAATGGCGAGAATTTTACTGAATCCGCTGGTCAATTGCCATCCGGCAAGTACGGCTATCTGATAAATAAGGAATGAGGAGACCTTCATGACCCAAAACGTTACTCAGGCGCTACAAGAGTTCAGCCTGCGCTACCAACAAGCTTGGCAAGCTAAGCACAATGAGTTGCCAAGCAGTGAAGAGCTTGCAGAGCTTGTTTCTCCTTGTGTCGAAGAGAAGCGTGATGGAAAGGTGCTTTGGAAAGCGGTCGCACGTGATGAAATGGCCGATTTCACCAATGTGGAAAATGCGATTGAGTTGTCACTGCAAGATGATGTTAAAGCCTTTTATGGTTCTCAATACTGCGCTGATATGGAGGCAACTTGGCAAGGTAATTCGTTGACGCTGCTGCAAGTGTGGAGCGATGACGATTTCGTGCGTCTACAAGAAAATATTCTTGGTCATTTGGTGACGCAGCGCCGCTTGAAACTTAAACCAACAGTATTTATCGCAGCGACAGATGAGGAAATGGATGTGATTTCTATTTGTAACCTCACTGGCAATGTGATTCTAGAGCGTTTGGGCACCTCTAAACGTGATGTATTGGCAGATTCATTGGTTGAGTTCTTGAATAAGTTAGAGGCTGCCGTCTAAGTATGTATGTTGTTGAGTTGCAGTTTGAGTGTTTTGATAACACCACCGTCAGCGCGGTAGACAAAGCCATTAATGGCTTGATGGATGCTCTGCGTTACAACGGCCAAGTATTAGGTCGTGAATTCCCGATAGTGATGGGAGAAGGTGAATTTTTCGTTCGTGTTGTTTGCCCAGAACAAGACGGCTTGCATCCACGTTATCACTCAGATTTCGTCAAAGTGTGCATGAACCGTTTGTCGGATGCGTCTTTGCTTGCTCCGAAAATGCGTATGCTGGGGCGTGATTTGAATTCAGAACAAGCAGCCGAAGAAGAGACACCTAGCTGGCAAGTGTTGTACACGACTTATGTTCATACGTGTTCGCCTTTGCGAAGTGGTGAAACCCTGTTGCCAATTCCTTTGTATCGTAATGAGCCAACACTTAATGGAGACCATAAAGCCGTCATTAAGTGGCAGACTGAGTGGCAAGCGTGTGATGAAATCCAAATGGCAGGGGGTTGCCGAGCGGAACATGCGGCGCTGCACGAAATTTGCGATGTGGATAGTGTGCTGTTTCGCCGAGGTTGGGACTTACGTGGCCGTATCGAATACATCACGAAGATCCCTACGTACTATTACCAGTATCGTGTCGGTGGTCAGTCGTTGGAGAGCGAGAAAGCGCGCAAGTGTCCAAAATGCGATGGCGAGTGGCTACTCGATGAGCCACTACATGACATATTTCATTTTAAGTGTGATGACTGCCGAATCGTGTCGAATATCTCTTGGGACCATCTTAAGTAGCGAATTGAAGCTACTTAAATGGGTAGATAGACAAATAGAAAGGGCTGACGTTTTCACATCAGCCCTTTTGTGTTTAGAACGTTGTTTTCAGTCATGTTTTGAAAAGTGGGATTACCAACCTTTCACAACACCGCCTTTGAACAGTTCTTTTGCCGCTTCGTAAACTTCTTCCGTTTGGTAAGCTTTTACGAAGTTTTGTACGTTTTGCGCATTAACATTTTCTTCGCGAGCGACAATTAGGTTTACGTATGGTGAGTCTTTATCTTCAACGAACACGCCGTCACGCTCTGGCGATAGGTCGATAGAGCTTGCGTAAGTGGTGTTGATGATAGATAGCGTTACGTCATCCAGTGAACGTGGAAGCTGTGGGGCTTCTAGTTCAATGATTTCGATATTTTTAGGGTTGCCTACGATGTCACGTACTGTAGCGAGTAGACCAACGCCATCACGTAGCGTAATCAAACCTTGTTGCTCAAGAAGCAGTAGTGAGCGACCTAGGTTAGTTGGGTCGTTTGGTACTGCGATGCGTGCGCCATCTTGAATTTCATCAATTGATTTTACTTGCTTTGAGTAACCAGCAATAGGGTAAACGAATGAGTTACCCGCGATAGCCAGTTTGTAGCCGCGGTCTTTCACTTGTTGGTCTAGGTATGGTTTGTGCTGGAACGCATTCGCGTCTACTGAACCATCATCCAGAGCGGCGTTTGGTGTTACGTAATCGGTAAATGTTACTAGCTCAACGTCTAGGTTGTATTTCTCTTTTGCTACTTTAGCGGCAACTTCGGCTACTTGTGCTTCAGCACCAGCAATAACGCCAACTTTTACTTTGTTTACGTCTACTTCTTTGTCGCCGCAACCCGCTAGAGCAAGAGCAGAGGCGGCCGTTGCTACAGTCAAAAGACCTTTAAGGCTAAATTTCATCTTTATCTCCTTATAATTTGTATTTTTGATGCTTATCTGTGGTCTACACGGCGCACCACTGCGTCGCCGATAGACTGAATAATCTGTACTAGAACAATCAACATCACGACAGTCACGGCCATGATAGTTACATCGTAGCGGTGGAAACCGTAACGAATGGCTACGTCACCTAGGCCGCCGCCGCCTACCGTACCCGCCATAGCTGAGTAGCTAACGAGAGTGACCAAGGTAATCGTTACTGAGTTAACAATAGTCGGCATTGCTTCAGGTAGTAGAACTTTTGTGATGATCTGTGTTGGTGTCGCCCCCATTGACTGCGCTGCTTCCACCAAGCCTGTCGGTACTTCTAATAAAGCACCTTCAATAAGACGAGCGACAAAAGGAATGGCGCCAATAGTCAGTGGGACGATTGCTGCGGTTGTACCGATAAAGGTTCCAACCAGCATTTTTGTCACTGGAATAATCGCAACCATCAGTACGAGGAATGGCACAGAACGACCAATGTTAACGATAGCGCCTAAGCCGCTATTTAGGCTGGTGTTTTCAAGTAGGCCGCCTTTCTTAGTAATATGGAGGATTACGCCTAATGGAATACCCACAGCAAAGCCGACTAATCCGGCAACCGCAACCATGTAAAGCGTTTCCCACGTTGCACCTAAAAGTAGTTTGCTGTTTAAGCTCAGCCATTCAGAAATCGTATTAAAGGACATAACCAAGTACCTCTACTTTTACGTTGTGCTTACGCAGGTATTCAAGAGCTGCGTTGTCATCTTCTTCGTTACCAAATAGCTCTGCGACCATCATGCCGAATTTCACGCCACCAGCGTAATCAAGGTCGGAACTCAAAATACTCACATCAATATTGTATTTACGAGAAATTTGCGACATTAACGGTGCATCGACGGTTGCGCCAGTAAACTCTAAGCGAACCAACGGGTAGCTGCCATCAACACGCTCTGCTTGCAGACGAGCTTGGTAATCTTCAGGAATGGAAAGATCCAGCGTTGAGCGAATGAATTGGTGCGCTAGCTCTGTCTTAGGGTGCGCAAAAATATCGCCAACGGTGCCTTTTTCCACCAGCTCACCACCACCGATGATTGCTACTTCGTGACAGATACTTTTTACGACTTCCATTTCGTGAGTGATAAGTAAAATCGTGATGTTGAGTTTGCGGTTGATCTCTTTCAATAACTCAAGGATAGATTGAGTTGTTGCCGGGTCTAGCGCACTAGTGGCCTCATCACAAAGCAGCACGCTAGGATCGGATGCCAATGCACGAGCAATTGCCACACGCTGTTTTTGGCCGCCACTTAAGTTAGATGGGTAGCTCTCGTGTTTGTCGGCTAAGCCTACAAGCTTTAGCAACTCAGTTACTTTTGTTGTGATTTGCGATTTGTCTTTACCTGCCAGTTCTAGTGGCAGTGCTACATTATCAAACACAGTACGAGACGAAAGCAGGTTAAAGTGCTGGAAGATCATGCCAATGTTACGGCGTGTTTCGACTAGTTGTTTTTTGCTGAGTTTGGTTAGATCCACACCATCAACGATGATGGAACCAGAGGTCGGCGCTTCTAACATGTTTACGCAGCGAATCAGCGTACTTTTACCAGCACCTGATGAACCGATAACACCAAAGATGGTGCCTTTGTCGATGTGTAGGTTAATGTCTTTCAGGGCAAGGATTTCCTTACTGCCTTGGTAGAACACTTTATTGACGTTTTTTATTTCTATCATGTTTCAACCTGCCCAAAGATACGGGGAACTTCGCTGTCAAAAACGGCCTTTGACAGAACTTAATGTTGAGCTTTATCTCAATTTTCAGTTGATGCTATGGGTTAAGCAGAATGAAGTCAATAGATATTTTTACGTCTAGACGTCTAAATGTATGGATGTTCTGTTTTGAAACGAAGATGTATAGATAACAAGCAGGAGGTAGACGGCGGGGCACCCTCAGATTTACCGATTCTTGCCCAACAAATCAACCGTTTTGTCGAGGCCTAGAATGAATTAGATAGTGTTGAAGTTTATAAGGTATGTAATAATCTGATTAAACCGAGTTAATAGAGAAATACGTTTTGGCAAAACCTGCTGTTTTTATCGATCGTGATGGCGTGATAAACGTTGACCACGGCTATGTTCATGACGAACATGATTTTGAGTACATTGATGGTGTATTTGAAGCGACGAAAGCGCTAAAAGATAAAGGCTACCTTCTAGTGTTAGTGACGAATCAATCGGGCATCGCACGCGGTAAATTCAGTGAAGACCGTTTCTTGTCTCTGACTCAATGGATGGATTGGAACTTTGCTGATAATGGTGTTGAGTTCGATGGTATCTATTACTGCCCACATCATCCAGAACATGGCATTGGCGAGTACAAGCAAGATTGTGAGTGCCGTAAGCCAAAACCAGGCATGTTCATTTCTGCGCGTGACTTCTTGAAGATCGACATGGAGAAATCTGTGATGATCGGCGATAAAGCTGAAGACATGATGGCAGCAGAAGCGGCAGGCGTTGGCACTAAGATTTTGGTTCGCACTGGTAAGCCAGTAACAGAACAGGGCGAAGCCATTGCAACGGTAGTATTAGATAGCATTGCGGATGTGCCTGCGTACTTAAACAAGTAATCTTCATTACTGACTGAGTTAAGGGAAGCCACTGCTTCCCTTTTGTTTGATTCCTTCTTTTAGTCTGAACACTTATGAGCAAAAAACTCACCATTCTTGATATCGCAAAATTGGCAGGCGTGGGCAAATCAACAGTAAGCCGTGTGCTTACTAACGATCCAAAAGTGAAACCCCAAACGCGAGAGAAGGTTGAGCAAATCATTCGTGAATCTGGTTATGTGCCGTCCAAATCTGCGCAATCAATGCGTGGCGGCAGCCAAAAAGTTATTGGGGTTATCATCTCCCGTTTAGACTCACCATCAGAAAATCGCGCCGTTGGTACCATGCTCAATGCTTTGTATTCCGCTGGTTATGATGCGGTGATCATGGAGAGCCAATTCGATCGCGATAAAACCAATGAACATTTGGATGTGCTTAAACGTCGCAACGTCGATGGGGTGATCGTGTTTGGTTTTACTGGATGTGATGAGCGAGCATTGGCAGAGTGGGGTAATCGTATCGTTGTGATCGCGATGGACACGCAAATGGTTTCTTCGATCAACTACGACAACCAAGGTGTGATAGACATGGCTTTGTCTCATCTTGAGCAGCAATCTTTATCTCGCATTGCTTATATTGGTGTTGATCCTGAAGACAAAACCACTGGCTTAGCTCGTCTAAATGCTTATAAAGCTTGGTGTCAACGCAAGCAAATTGCACCTTGTTTCCAAACGGGTAAGTTGAGCCATGAAAGTGCTTATCAGTTGGTAGACAAAGTCCTTCAATCTGATACTCAGGCCATCGTGTGCGCCAGTGACACCATCGCGTTGGGCGTGATTAAGCGTCTTCAAGAGTTAGGCCGTGAAGACGTGGTTGTGACAGGTGTTGGTGGTAATGAATTGCTCTCTTTCCTTTTCCCTAAAGTATTTAGTGTCGACCCAGGTTATACCCTTGCAGGTGAGAAGTCCGCTAACATGCTGATCAATCAATTAAATGGTGATGAGGAAGTGGTTCACTTTACTCAACAGCCTATCGTTTGTTAATCCACACTAAAACGATCTGCTCTAAAATTATACTGTGATCATTCTCAATTAATGGGACTGTTCCCATTTTGTTTTTTGTCTTCGAATGGCAATATTAAAATTAAGAAATGGGAATGTTCCCATTTATAAAAACAAAATGATGAATCGAATGTATCCAATACAGGGTGGACAAAGTTATGAGTAAGATTGCGCGTAAAGACGTGGAGCGTCTTATTGAGCTGGTCGGGGGGCCGGACAATATTGCCAGTGTAAGTCACTGTTTAACTCGCTTGCGTTTTGTTCTAAATGATACGGACAAAGCAGATACGAAACAGTTAGAAGCATTACCGATGGTGAAGGGCTGTTTTACCAACGCAGGCCAGTTCCAAGTGGTTATCGGTACTGAAGTGGATGAAGTTTACAAGGTACTGATCGGACTGACGGGTAAAAGTGAAGCCAGCAAAGACGAAGCGAAGAACGCTGCTCGTCAAAACATGAATATCGTTGAGCGTGGTATTTCCCACCTTGCAGAAATCTTTGTACCACTGCTACCTGCGATCATTACCGGTGGTCTGATTCTTGGCTTCCGTAACGTGATTGGCGACATCAAGATGTTTGATGGTCAAACGCTAACGGAAATCAGCCAGTTTTGGGCTACGGTACACTCTTTCTTATGGCTGATTGGTGAGGCGATCTTCTTCTTCCTACCAGTTGGCGTGTGTTGGTCGACAGTGAAAAAGCTCGGCGGTACTCCGATTCTGGGTATCACGCTTGGTGTAACATTGGTTTCGCCACAGTTGATGAACGCCTACCTGATTGGTAAGCAAGTACCCGAAGTGTGGGACTTTGGCTTATTCGCCATCGAGAAAGTGGGCTATCAGGCGCAAGTGATTCCAGCAATGCTTGCTGGTATGGCACTGGCGTTTATTGAAACCAACTTAAAACGCATCATTCCGTCTTACCTTTACCTAGTGGTCGTGCCGTTTGTCTCAATCATTGTGTCTGTGATTCTTGCGCACTCTATCATTGGTCCATTCGGTCGTATGTTGGGTGACGGCGTTGCTTTCGCAGCAAAAGCAGCCATGACGGGTGACTTCGCTATGATTGGCTCAACCATCTTCGGCTTCCTATACGCGCCATTGGTCATTACTGGTATTCACCACACTACCAACGCGGTAGACCTTCAACTGATGCAAGAGCTAGGCGGTACGCCAATTTGGCCTCTGATTGCACTTTCAAACATTGCTCAAGCGTCTGCGGTCGTCGGCATCATTATCATCAGTAGAAAACACGGCGAGCGTGATATCTCAGTGCCTGCGGCTATCTCTGCTTACCTTGGCGTGACTGAACCGGCGATGTACGGCATCAACTTGAAATACAAGTTCCCAATGCTGAGCGCGATGATCGGTAGTGCGTGTGCTGCTGCTATTTGTGGTAGTGCGGGCGTAATGGCGAACGGTATCGGTGTGGGCGGTTTGCCGGGCATCTTGTCTATCCAACCGCAGTTCTGGGGCATTTTTGCTTTGGCTATGTTAGTCGCAATGCTAGTACCTGCTGCATTAACGTTAATTCTTTATAAGCGTGCACAAGCCAAAGGTGAGCTTGAGCCTGCAAACGCGTAATTCTATTTGAGGCAGTGACTTGGCTGCCTCCTCCTATTTTTCTTTTCAAATTTTAAGTTTCCGATTACTGGTAAGTGAGTGTTAGAAATGGCTATGACCAAGCATGATGAGAGCTGGTGGAAAACCGCAACCATCTATCAAATTTACCCAAAAAGCTTTTGTGACAGTGGCAGTAAAGGCACGGGCGACATCAAAGGGATCATTTCTAAGCTGGATTATCTTAAGCATCTTGGTGTGGATGCGATTTGGCTGACGCCGGTTTACCAATCGCCAATGATCGACAACGGTTATGACATATCCGATTACTACTCGATCAACCCTGAGTTCGGCACTATGGAAGATTTCGATACTTTGCTAGCAGAAGCGCATCAGTTGGGTATTCGTATCATCATGGACATTGTAGTGAACCACACGTCGACAGAACACAAGTGGTTCCAATCCGCACTGGGTGATAAAAACAGCCCATACCGTGATTACTACATCTGGAAAGATCCGGTAGATGGTGCTGAACCAAACAACTGGCAATCAAAGTTTGGTGGCAACGCTTGGGCGCTGGATGAAAAAACAGGCCAGTACTATTTGCACCTTTTTGCTAAAGAGCAAGCGGACTTAAACTGGGAAAACCCAGTAGTGCGTGAAGAAGTGAAAGAAGTCATCAGCTTCTGGGCAGACAAAGGTGTCGATGGTTTCCGTCTCGACGTTATCAACCTGATTTCCAAGCAGCAAGATTTTCCAAGTGACGATATTGGTGATGGTCGTCGTTTCTACACGGATGGTCCACGTGTGCACGAATACCTTCAAGAGATTAGCGAATCTGTGTTTCAAAAATACGGCAGCGTGACGGTGGGTGAAATGTCTTCCACTACGCTAGAGCACTGCCAGCAATATTCTTCGCTAGACGGCAAAGAGCTATCCATGGTGTTCAACTTCCATCATCTGAAAGTCGATTATCCAAATGGTGAAAAATGGACCAAAGCGCCGTTTGATTTCATTCAGTTAAAACAGATCTTCAATCATTGGCAAACGGGCTTAAATGGCAAAGGGTGGGGGGCGCTGTTCTGGTGTAACCACGACCAGCCACGCGTTGTGAGCCGATTAGGTAACGACGAGCAATACCGTGTTGAATCTGCCAAGATGCTTGCGGCATCAGTGCACATGATGCAAGGCACACCTTATGTTTACCAGGGGGAAGAGATCGGCATGACCAACCCGGGTTATACCGAAATCAGCCAATATTGTGATGTTGAAAGTACTAACATGTACGACATCATGGTCAACCGTGATGGTGTATCTCATGACGATATGATGGCGATCTTGGCACAGAAGTCGCGTGATAACTCACGTACACCAATGCAATGGAACAGTGCAAAACACGCGGGCTTTACTGAGGGCACGCCGTGGCTTGAAGTGGCGCAGAATTACTCTGAAATCAATGCTGAAGCTGCGGTTGCCGATTTGAACTCGGTGTTCTACTTTTACAAGCGTCTGATTGAACTGCGTAAACAGGTTCCAGTCATCACCGATGGCCGTTACGAGGACCTGCTGCCAGAGCACAAACGTATTTTCGCTTACGCTCGTCAGAACGATAAGCAAACGCTGCTGTGTATCAATAACTACTACGCAGAAGAGGTGGAATGCGTTCTGCCAGAACGTTTTGATATGAGTAAAGCGAAAAACTTGCTATCTAACTATCAAAACTCAGCGAGCGCAGTCGCGTCAAACCATCAAGTGTTACGACCTTACGAAACTCGTATTTTATTGATAGAAGAATAAACTCGGGTGTCATCACCCCTAAGATTGATGTTCGAGATGAAGGCTTTGGTGTGCTCCCCAAAGCCTTCTTTTATTGAGATATCTCTAAAAATGCGAGCTTATTTTGTTTCAATCGCTGTTAGCTGCACTTTCTCTTCGTTGATTTGTACTTGTTGTACTTTTAGTAGTTCAATTTGTTCAATCAGACCTAAGCTCGGATTAAACCAACGTTCTGCCGAAGTAGCGAACTCCATTGAGTCCATGTCATCACAGTTCAGGTTGTAGATGTTCTCTTCCATCAGGTATGCCGCTTCAATTTTCTTGCCTGAGATCGAGAACGCTTTACGCACGCCAGTCTCTCGGATTTGCTGTTGCCAAACCACTTGGCAAGATGCTGTCATAGGAAGGTTTTGTACCCACTCATGATCTTCAAAACGGTCTAGAAGGTTGTGAACTGCGTAGCCTGTAAGAGTGGTTTGCAGAGACATAGTTTCTTCACCGATGTCAATATTCGGGCTTTTCTCTTTTACGTCGTCACCGTTTAGGCGGAAAATCGGACCGCTGTGCATAAGCATGGCAATAAACTGATGACCAATGAAATAAGCGTCAGTGATTTCATGGAGTGCACCATCTGATCCTGCAAAGTAAAGCGTATTGCTCTCTTCGTCGTCGTTGTACTGCTCGTCTGAATAGTAGAACTGTTCGGCGCCGTAGTTCACCAAGTCATTAACCAACTGGACCATTGCCTCGCTGTTTGGGATTTGTGCCAATGCTGCCAATATTTGCTCGCGACCCATCGCTTGGAAGCTCAGTTTCATGTCGCCTTCTGGTTGGCCATCCAAGCTAAATGCGTAGTTTAGCTGTGTGCTTGGCGTGGGAGCGAAGATTGAGTTGTGAATCGAGACGTCGAAACTTTCTTGAGGCACTTTGTTTGGATTCGCACTGCCAGAAGACGAACCTCCGCCACAGCCGTAAAGAGCCAGAGTTGCTGCTGCGATAAGCGTCATTTTGTTTAGCATGGTTTACATTCCTGATTGATAAGGCCGTTTCATGTTGGGCCGTTGCTTGAATGCGAGCATGCTAAGTTCAGTGAGAGAAAAAGGGCAAAAAACAAAAGCTAACAGGGGTTAATGAAAGCTTAATTTTATATTTAGGTCTTTGTTTTATTTGGGGTTATTTCGTTGGCTACGTTAGTGCAATACTCGTTAATGAGCGCTTTCCATCGGCTTATGATTTCTTGATCGGTCACACTAACATGCAACGTTTTCCACGGTTGGAGGCAAGTCTCTTTTGATTCAGATTGAGAAAGACGTTCAAACAAGGTTTCGGAAGGTAAAACGCGCAGCAGCGCCACCAGTGATTCCATGTAGTTGAGACGGAACTGTTCAAGTTTGTTCTGCTTATAAGCAAATGTGAGACACAAAGGTATAAATCAGTGCGTTTTGGATGCGTGAGTCGCCATCTGGTGTCGTTAACAGAGCTTTTGCCCTGTCTAAGTTACCTAATTTGAAATGCAATAGACCTAACCAGAGGCTCAGCTCATCTGGCAAAACATCAAACGACGATTGTACTTGAGTTAAATACGCTTCCAGCTTTTGATGTTCGTGCTCGTATAAGGCGAGATGTCTTGCCGTTGTGATAGCCGCAAACTCATCAGATTGTCGGAGAGGTTGGCTAGAAAAGGCATTCTCGAATAACATTTTTTTGTGAACACCCGAAAGCTGCCACGTACTTGCCGAAGGTGCAGGCAGATTGAAGTATTGCGCGACATCCGAGTGCATTTGGAAAATATCCGATTGTAGGTCAGATAAACGCAGTGTGTACTCATTGCGAAACGCCAGCTTGCCCGTCGCAGGATAAATAAGGTTCATCTGCGCTTTCAAGATGCCTTGCTCTGCGCCGTCTTTTAACTCGATATTGAGCTCGTAGTCGCTGGTCTGCATGTTTCGTGCGCCAGGGAAATATGGCGTATGACCGATAGGATCAAGAAAGTAACTGGGAGCATCTTGGTTGGCGATGTCGGTGTATGGATATTCGACCTGTTGTTGCAGCAAGATGGCTTTGACCAGTATGCGGTATTTTCGCGCCTGAGAGCCGATTGAATCGACACGGTTGAGTAGTAGCTCGACTTTGGGAATCAGTAGTTGATGACGTGTTTGCTGTGTTGAGATTTCTTGGCGTTGCCATAACAAGCTTGCGAGTGTCATGCTACATACCGCAAGTATGGCACACAAGCTATAAGCAAAAATTAGCTTGAAGTTTTTACGGTTCGCAACTTGAGCTGTAATAGCACGTCGATGGTTTTTCTCTGGTGGCACTAAACGGATATTCGCTGGGTTTAGAAAGTAACCTTTGCGAGGATAAGTGACCAAGAGCTTAGTCGCATCGTACTCGGGGAGATGCTGTTGTAGCAGCGCACGTAAGGTGCTAATGCGGTTAGTGAGTACATTCTTAGAGATGAATTTGCTCTGCCAAATGGTTTCGATAATGGTATCGGCAGAGAGCGGATGTCCCACGCTTGTTAGCAGCAGTTCTAATAATTCAATGGTGCGAGGTTCAAGATCAATCGCGATAGCATCTTGATGAAGGGTCTGTGTCTTCGGGTTATAGATCAGCTCTCCAATCGCAATACAACTGTGAGTCTGTTTAGCTTGTTGCAGAAAGTCGCGCATACCGTACCGATCTATTTGGAAATCGCGAAGTATTATATAGCGATGGGAGCGCGAAATCTTATAAATCGCACTTCAATCATTATCAAAAATTTATGAACCGTAGGTCACGGAATAGCGGTGCGGTTTGTGGTTCATCGCTAACACGAGATTGAGTGCAAACGCCCCCAAAATTGAAAGGCCAATCACTTCTGGTGTGACAAAGAAGAATGAAGCAAACAGGATACATGCATCGATTGCCATTTGGCTTTTGCCAACTGAAATGCCAAATTTGTCTTGGATAAACAAACACAGCACGTTAAAGCCACCCAAGCTGGAGCGATGTCGGAATAGGATCAGCATACCGAGCCCCATTAAAAGCCCGCCTGCGACGGCGCAATAAACTTCATTTACCGATTCGAGCGAGATTAGCAAATAAAGATGATCGGCAAAGATAGAAACCAACGCGCCAGAAATGGCACTATTAATGGCGAAATGACGGCCGAAGCGTTTCCATGCTAGTAAGTAAAAAGGACTGTTTGCTAAAAAGTACAGCACACCAAAGGTAAAAGGTGTAAATTGGCTAATAAGCAGAGCCAATCCAGTCGTGCCTCCCGTTAGAAGGTTCGCGGATTGGAGAAAGAAAACGCCTTGAGCTACTAAAAAGGTACCCGTGAGAATCGCTATCCAGTCTTCTTTTAATGAGTGTTTTTCCATCAATGTTGCAGTCATTAGTGATAAATAAGGCGTGCATAGTAGTAAAAAGATGATCTTTTCGGTAGCTAGAGGGTAAAATTTACGGTAAACCTATGTAATTGCTGTTTTACAGGGTGTAAAGCACAAATTTGACAGGCAATAGATTGTCGTTATGCGATTGCAATGCTGGCATGATAAACATTGCTTGTCATCATGAAAAAACTGCATGAGAAAAATTGTAAATTTCTCTTTATGACCTAAATCAAATTATGTAGAATGCGCGCCATTAGGGTGACGAAAACGTTTGCGTCGGGTCATTCAACAGTTTTTTTGCAACTTTCAGTACTAATCTGAGTCAGGAGATACAGATGCTTAAGCGTGATATGAACATCGCAGATTACGATGCGGAACTGTTCGCAGCTATCCAGGAAGAAACTCTTCGCCAGGAAGAACACATTGAACTTATCGCTTCTGAAAACTACACAAGCCCACGTGTAATGGAAGCGCAAGGTTCTCAGCTAACGAACAAATACGCTGAAGGCTACCCAGGTAAGCGTTACTACGGCGGTTGTGAGTACGTAGATAAAGCTGAAGCACTAGCAATTGAGCGTGCATGCCAATTATTTGGTTGTGAGTACGCTAACGTACAGCCTCACTCAGGTTCTCAAGCAAACAGCGCAGTTTACATGGCGCTTCTTAACCCTGGCGATACAGTTTTAGGCATGAGCCTAGCACACGGTGGTCACCTAACTCACGGTTCACCAGTAAACTTCTCGGGTAAGCACTACAACGTTATCCCTTACGGTATCGATGAAGCTGGTCAAATCAACTACGACGAGATGGAACAGCTAGCACTTGAACACAAACCTAAGATGATCATCGGTGGTTTCTCTGCTTACTCGCAAATCGTTGATTGGAAACGCATGCGTGAAATCGCTGACAAAGCAGGTGCTTACTTATTTGTTGATATGGCGCACGTAGCGGGTCTTATCGCCGCCGGTGAATACCCAACACCAGTACCGCATGCTCACGTGGTAACAACAACGACGCACAAAACACTAGCAGGTCCTCGCGGTGGTCTTATCTTGTCAAATGCTGGCGAAGATATGTACAAGAAACTGAACTCAGCAGTGTTCCCTGGTGGTCAAGGTGGCCCTCTAATGCACGTTATAGCTGGTAAAGCAGTAGCGTTCAAAGAAGCGATGGAGCCAGAGTTCAAAGCTTATCAAGCTCGCGTAGTGAAAAACGCAAAAGCAATGGTTGGTCAGTTCCAAGAACGTGGCTACAAAATCGTATCTAACGGTACAGAAAACCACTTGTTCCTTGTTGACCTAATCGACAAAGATATCACTGGTAAAGACGCAGACGCGGCACTAGGTGCAGCAAACATCACTGTAAACAAGAACTCAGTACCAAATGACCCACGCAGCCCATTCGTAACGTCTGGTATTCGTGTAGGTACGCCAGCGATCACTCGCCGTGGCTTCACTGAAGAAGATGCAAAAGAGCTAGCAAACTGGATGTGTGACGTTCTAGATAACATCGGCAACGAAGAAGTTATCGAAGCGACAAAACAGAAAGTGCTAGAAATTTGTAAGCGTCTACCAGTTTACGCCTAACATTTTTTGAAAATAACTCAGGCGAACTCGTTCTATTTCTGCGATTCGGTTTGATTATTTGATTGATGAAAGGTCCTCATTTGAGGGCCTTTTTGTTTGTCTGGCGTTTGGAATGAGATATAGCGAGAGAGTGTGATAAGGGGATGGCTACCAACACTGTCCCTTTTCAATATATCCAAACCACGTCATTCCGACGAGCCTAGGCGAGATCAGGAATCTTGTTGAGGCACACTCTTTTACTCAGAGTTTCCCTAAAAATCATCAGTATTCTGAAAACAGATTCTGAATCACGCTCGTTCCTCGCAGTTCAGAATGACGGTGGTAGAATGGCTTTTTATCATCATTTGCCAGATGCAAAAAAGGTTGGCACTGAGCCAACCTTTCTTTTCAAAACAAGCTTTTCAAAACAAGCGAGAGCTTATTTAATCTCGATACCTTGAGCCTGCATATCGGCATGGTAAGAAGAGCGCACAAATGGACCACACGCTGCATGCGTGAAGCCAAGTTCTAGTGCAACTTCTTTTAGCTCGTCAAACTCTGATGGTGGAACGTAACGTTCTACTGGCAAGTGGTGACGGCTTGGCGCTAAATACTGGCCTAGAGTCAGCATCGTTACGCCGTGTGCGCGTAGATCTTTCAGTACTTCGATGATTTCTTCTTTGGTTTCACCAAGGCCCATCATCAAACCAGACTTGGTCGGTACATCTGGATGCTGCTCTTTGAACTTCTTAAGGAGCTCAAGTGACCATTTGTAGTTCGCACCTGGGCGAGCTTTACGGTAAAGACGTGGCGCGGTTTCTAAGTTGTGGTTGAAGACATCTGGCGGATTGTCTTTCATTAGATCAAGCGCTACATCCATGCGACCACGGAAGTCAGGAACCAGTGTTTCAATCTTAATATGCGGGTTTAACGCACGGATCTCGCGGTTACAATCGGCAAAGTGTTGTGCACCGCCGTCACGCAGATCGTCACGGTCAACAGAAGTGATTACTACGTATTTCAGCTTCATATCGGCAATGGTTTTCGCCAGTTTTTGAGGCTCTTCTGCTTCCGGTGGTAATGGGCGGCCATGAGCAACGTCACAGAAAGGACAACGACGAGTACAAATAGCACCTAAGATCATGAAGGTTGCTGTACCGTGGTTAAAACATTCCGCTAGGTTCGGGCAAGATGCTTCTTCACATACGGAGTGAAGTTTATTCTTACGCATCGCCGCTTTGATGTCTTGAATTCGTTGGCTGTCGGCTGGTAGCTTGATCTTCATCCAATCAGGCTTACGTAGCACTTCTTTCTGCTCTGTAGGCATGTTCTTTACGGGAATCAATGCCATTTTATCGGCGTCACGATATTTAACGCCTTTTTCCATCTGGATTGGTTTGCTCATGCTTTATTACCTTGAGAAGGTGCTTCTGTGCTGAATTCTACTTGCTCATAATCGAGCAAAGTAACGAGTTCTTCTATTAATTGTTTTTCTACGGCTTCTACATTGTCTGGGCCGCCAAATTGGCTGACCTGAACCATTTCCATACCTTCATAACCACAAGGGTTAATACGCAGAAACGGTGTTAAATCCATATTTACGTTCAAGGCTAAACCATGAAACGAGCATCCTTTACGAATGCGTAAACCGAGAGAGCATATTTTCTTACCGGCAACGTAGACACCTGGTGCGTCAGGTCGAGCGGCTGAGTCAATATTGTATGCTTTTAGCGTGTTGATCACGAGGTTCTCGATTGTGGTAACGAGATCTCGTACACCTAATTTTTTGCGGCGTAGGTTGATCAAGAAGTAGGCGACCAACTGACCAGGGCCATGATACGTAACCTGGCCTCCGCGATCACTTTGTACAACAGGAATATCGCCAGTGTTAATCAAGTGCTCAGCTTTACCTGCCTGTCCTTGCGTAAATACTGGGTTATGTTCTACCAACCAGACTTCATCACGGGTTTCTTCTGTGCGTTGGTCGGTGAACTCATGCATCGCCTTCCATACAGGCTCATAGTCTTGGCGGCCAAGTCGTTTTACAACAAGTTGGTGTTGCATGGGAATTCCTGTTGCTAATATATAAAGTTTTTGGATTATAAACCGGATAACCCTGATGCTCTACCGCTGCGTAACAGATTTTTAACTGAAAGCGATGTAAAGCCTCGTTATCTCTTTGATAAATAAAAAGAAAGCAGCCAAGGCTGCTTTCAAAAAAAATTTAATATATCAAAAAATTATAGAACCATGCGTACGATGTCAATTTCACCTAACTCTTTGTACAGTGTCTCAACCTGCTCGATAGAGGTTGCAGTAATGTTGATTGACACAGAGTGGTAGTTGCCCTTAGCACTTGGTTTAACGGTCGGGCTGTAGTCACCTGGAGCATGGCGCTGAATAACTTCAAGAACAAGCTCTGGAAGTTCAGGCTTTGCATGACCCATTACCTTGTAAGTAAATGAACAAGGGAACTCAAGCAGGTCTTTTAATTTTGCATCAGAGTTGATGGTTAGCATATCGATAACTCCAGTAGATATTCGTTGCGGTGCGAAATAGTACAGTCAAATTAGGGGGAACTCAAGACGAGGAGCTCAAACTTAAAAAGCCGCCCATTCAGGCGGCTTTGCGAATAAGTTTGCTACTCTAACGTTCTTTTTAGAAGAAGCTCTTGAATAACAATACGATGTAATCCCACATGCGGCTAAATAGACTACCTTGCTCTACGGTTTCTAGTGCCATTAGTGGGTACTCGGCAATATCTTCACCATCGATCTGATAGTATAGCTTACCAACTACATCACCTTTATTAATTGGGGCTTCTAGCTCTTTTTCAAGGACGAAGCTTGCTTTTAGGTTTTTCGCTTCACCACGCGGTAGTGTTACGTAAGTATCTTGGTCAAGACCCAGTGCTACGGTGTCTTTGTTACCCATCCACACTTTTTCTTCTACGAACGTTTCACCTGCTTTGTGCGGTGCCACTGTTTCGAAGAAGCGGAAGCCGTAGCTTAGCAGCTTTTTGCTTTCTGACTTACGAGCATTGGCATCTTTAGTACCCATAACGACCGCAACCAAGCGCATTTGACCTTCAGTTGCTGAACTTACTAGGCTGTAACCCGCATTACTTGTGTGACCCGTTTTGATGCCGTCAACGTTCATGCTCTTATCCCAAAGTAGACCGTTACGGTTGTATTGGGTGATGCCGTTGTAAGTAAATTTCTTCTCTGAGTACACTCGGTACTCATTTGGTACGTCACGGATAAGTGCTTTACCTAGCAGTGCCATGTCGTATGGTGTTGAGTACAATTCTGCGTTATCTAAGCCATGAACGTTGGCAAAGTGCGAGTTAGTCATACCCAATGTGTTGGCCCAAGCGTTCATTAGGTCAACAAATGCATCTTCTGAACCTGCAATATGTTCTGCCATCGCAACACAGGCATCGTTACCTGACTGGACGATGATACCTCGGTTCAGGTCACGTACTTTAACTGTTGTGCCTACTTCAATGAACATCTTTGATGAATCAGGGAAGTTTTTCGCCCACGCATTTTTACTGATGGTGACATCATCATCTTCTGAGATATTACCACGCGCTAGCTCTTGGCCGATTACATAGCTGGTCATCATCTTAGTCAGACTAGCTGGAGACAATTTTGTGTTCATCTCTTTCTCTGCCAGTACTTTACCTGAATGGTAATCCATCAGCACGTAGCCCTTCGCCGCGATTTGAGGGGCATCTGGAACAACGATAGGTGATGCAAGAGCAGATTGAGCGAAAGTTGCAGAAAGGGCAACCGAAGAAACGAGAATAGATTTCACAAACTTATTTTTATTCATGGTAATTCAAATTTTTGGGTTAACTGCAGACATCTTATCAGAATCCCTAGTTATGTAAGAGGGGGATCAAAGAGAAATTCATGACACGAGGTCATTTGGCAGTGTTGTGTTTTTTAATAAATGCAGACGAATAGCCGAGCAACTTTACTTTATCTAATGTGGCTTGCGTCAGGGAATAGTCAGTAAATGGCCCTAACAACAAGCGATAAGACTCTTTCGCACTCTCTAGGAAAGTTTCTGTATCCAATTTTTGACCAAGCTCGGTACCTAAAGTTCGCGCGCGTTCTTCATTTTTTGATGATGCCACTTGAATAACGTACCTAGGGTGCGCTTCTAATGACTTTTTGTCCGTGGACTGATTGATACTGATCACTTCAATTTCCACGTTCGCGGTGCCTGTTTTTATGACATCTAACTTGTGCGCGGCGGCATAGCTTAAATCAATGATACGGCCATCGTGAAAAGGACCTCGGTCATTAACTCGTACTATGGTGGTTTTGCCGTTGTCAGTATTGGTAACTTTTACGTAACTTGGTAACGGTAGCGTTTTATGCGCTGCCGTCATTGAGTACATGTCATAGATTTCGCCATTAGAAGTCAAATGACCTTGGAATTTTTTCCCATACCAAGATGCGCGGCCTTTTTCTTTAAAGCCTTTCGCATTGCGAACTATTTTGTAGTCTTTGCCACGCAAGTGGTAATCTTTGTTCCCACCTAGGCTGTACGGTTCATATTTAGGATGCGCATCCTCGATGTGTTCGACTGAAAGCGGTGTATCCGGTGCAACATCAGATTCGAGTTCGTAACGGCCTTCTTGTTCTTTTTGGCTAGTTGATGAACAGCCTGCCAAAATAAGAGCAGAGAAAACCAAGGAATATAAAGCGCGTTTTTGCATGTCTAGGTCGCCTTAGAGAATGCTTTTCGGTGCGTATGAATCGACATCAGAATACCAAAACCAGCCATCAAGGTTACCATTGATGTGCCGCCATAACTGATGAGTGGCAACGGTACACCTACTACAGGTAGGATGCCACTTACCATGCCAATATTTACAAAAATATACACGAAGAAGCTGAGTACAATACTGCCTGCCATCATTCGTCCAAATGCGGTTTGCGCTTGGCTGGCGAGATATAAACCTCGTCCAATAATAAATAGATAGATGGCTAAAAGGCAAAGGAAGCCAATCATACCCCATTCTTCAGCAATTACTGCAAAGATAAAGTCAGTGTGTCGTTCTGGAAGAAATTCTAGTTGTGACTGCGTACCTTGCAACCAACCTTTGCCGGAAATACCACCGGAGCCAATCGCAATTTTACTCTGAATAATGTGGTAGCCCGCTCCTAGCGGATCAGATTCCGGGTTAAATAGAGTACGAACTCGCACTTTTTGATACTCTCGCATCAAGAAAAACCACAGAATTGGAATGAAACCACCTAATGCAATCGCAGCACCAGCGATGATTTTCCAGCTAATGCCGGCGAGGAAGATAACAAAAATACCGGAAGCGGCGATCAGGATCGAGGTACCTAAGTCAGGCTGCTTTGCAATGAGAATGGTTGGTAAGCAGACCATAATCAGTGCAACAATGAGTGTTTTTAGCGTTGGTGGAAGGGGCTGTCTACCGACATAGCGAGCCACCATTAATGGCACTGCGAGCTTCAATAGCTCTGACGGTTGAAAGCGCACAAAACCGAGGTTAAGCCAACGCTGCGCGCCTTTCGATGCTTCACCGAAAAACAGCACGCCGAAAAGCAGTATAACGCCACCAACGAACATCAAAGGTGCCAAGCTTTCGTAAGTTCGTGGAGAAAGCTGTGCAAGGACGAGCATCACAACGAGTGAAAGCACCATTCGCATGGCTTGGCGATCCATCATCAGTAAACTTTGGCCACTGGCGCTGTACATGATCACCAGGCCAAACCCCATCAGGGCCAGTATGCCAAGTAGGAGTGGTAAGTCGATATGGAAGCGTTCAAACAGGGCGCGATTTTTACCTGTAGAGGGATCCATCTTCATTACTGTTTTACCTCTTTCTTCGCATTGTTTTCAGGCTCAATTTCTTCTGGACCAAGAACGACTCGGTCAAAAATTTTCCTTACTACTGGGGCACCGTTACTAGAACCACCACCGGCATTTTCTAGTACTACAGTGACGACCACTTTAGGATCATCAAATGGTGCAAAGCCAGTAAATAACGCATGGTCACGTAAGTGCTCGGCGATCTCATCGGCGTTGTATTCTTCGTTTTCACCCAGACCGAAGACCTGTGCAGTACCTGATTTACCCGCTGTTTCATAATTCATTTTGTAGAATGAGCGGCGAGCTGTTCCGCGCGTGCCATGGTTTACCCGACGCATGCCTTCTTTCGCCATATCCCAGTACTTTTTAGGCACATTCTTGATTGGTGGGTAAGTCACGTATTCTGTCGCTTGCTGCTCTTCGAAGTCGTTACCATTTTCTATCGTCGCTTTGAGCAAGTGAGGTGCGATCACTTCTCCCTCGTTTACTAATACGGAGGTTGCTTTGGCGATTTGCATTGGTGTTGCTGTCCAATATCCTTGGCCGATACCCACAGGGATCGTATCACCTTTATACCACGGGGTTTTATGGCGAGACATTTTCCAGTCACGAGTCGGCATGTTTGCCTTACTTTCTTCGTAGATATCAATGCCAGTGTAATCACCAAAACCGAACATCATCATCCAATTCGAAATACGGTCAATACCCATGTCATAAGCGATTTGATAGTAGAAGGTATCAACAGACTCTTCGATCGACTTAATGATATCGACGCGTCCGTGTCCCCAACGCAACCAGTCCCGGAACGGACGTGTGTTAGAGTTTGGTATGCGCCAATAACCAGGATCATTTCGTGTGGTGTTAGGTGTGACGACACCTTCTTGCAGCGCGGCTACCGCCATAAATGGTTTGATGGTAGAGGCCGGAGGGTAAATGCCAAGTGTAGTGCGGTTGACCAAAGGACGGTTTTTATCGTTCAAAAGGGCACGATAGTCTTTACCTGAGATTCCGTGCACGAACGAGTTAGGATCGTAGCTAGGACTTGAAACCATAGCCAGTACACCGTTGTCTCTAGGATCGATCACTACAGCACTGCCTCGGCGGCCGTCCAATAATTGGTGTACGTACAACTGCAAGTTGATATCAAGGTTTAAAACGATGTCTTTTCCGGGGACAGGTGGAACGTACTTTAAGGTACGAATTACTCGGCCGCGGCTGTTTACCTCGACTTCTTGATATCCGGCTGTACCGTGTAAGAGGTCTTCGTAGTATTTTTCAATACCCAGCTTACCAATGTCGCGAGTGGCTTGATAGTTTGCGTCTTTTTCTTCTCGGATCAGGCGCTGCATGTCGCGATCATTGATTCGAGAAACGTAACCAATCACGTGGGTTAAGACTTCGCTGAAAGGGTAGTAGCGCTTTAAGGTCGCACTTATTTCCACACCCGGAAAGCGGTACTGATTGACGGAGAACACCGCTACTTGTTTTTCGTTCAGTTGGGTCAGCAGTGGGACCGATTTAAATCGACGAGTCCGTTTACGCTCGTGGTGGAAACGTTCAATCTGGTCTGGTGTAATTTCCAGAATAGTTTGTAATTCTTGGATGGTTGCATCAATGTCTTTAATTTTTTCTGGGGTCAGTTCTAAGTTAAAGACGGGACGGTTCTCTGCCAGTAAAACGCCATTTCGGTCATAAATTAGACCTCTGTTAGGCGCGATAGGCACTACTTTGATGCGGTTATCGTTCGAGCGGGTTTGATAGTCTTGAAACTGGTTCACCTGAATGTTGTACATGTTGGCAACCAGAGCTCCCATCAAGACAACAATGCCGATAAAAGCAACAATAGCGCGGCTGGCAAACAGACGCGCTTCGGCTTGATAATCTCGGATTTGACTGCGTCGTTTACGAATCATTAACGCTTGGCTCTAAAGTTAAACAACGATTATTCGCGATGATAAGGGTGGTTAGCGGTGATGCTCCACGCTCGGTATAAGCTTTCTGCCATTACGATACGCACTAGAGGGTGGGGTAGCGTTAAGGCAGACAATGACCAGCTTTGGTCTGCTGCAGCTTTGCATGCAGGAGCGAGTCCTTCGGGACCGCCGATTAATATTGATACATCACGGCCATCTAATTTCCAAGCTTCTAACTGCTCAGCGAGTTGAGGAGTGTCCCATTTTTTACCAGGGATATCTAACGTGACGATACGGTTGCCTTTTGGTATCGCCGCGAGCATCGCTTCCCCTTCTTTTTGCAGGATGCGAGCGATATCGGCATTCTTACCACGCTTGCCAGCAGAGATTTCAATCAACTCCAACGGCATATCATGCGGGAAACGGCGACGATATTCTTGAAAGCCTTCCTCAACCCATTTTGGCATTTTTGTGCCAACAGCAATTAGTTGAATTTTCAAAAGATTAACCCCAGAGTTTTTCTAGCTGGTAGAGTTCGCGGTGCTCTTCTTGCATCACGTGAAGCATGGCGTCGCCCATATCTAGGACTACCCATTCACCTTCGTTTTCACCTTCCATTCCTAGTGGCTCAAGACCGGCTTTTTTCACTTCTGTTGCAACATGGTCAGCGATGGATGAAACGTGGCGTTTGGATGTACCAGTACAGATGATCATGTAATCTGTCACGCTTGATTTATCTTCCACATTTAGGACGATAATGTCTTCCGCTTTCATGTCGTCGGCTTTATCAGCTAAAAAGTCTTTCAGTTCTTCGCGAAGCACTCGGTTTTCCTCGGTTTGTCTCTTATCTCTACAGTGTTTTACATTCTTGCTTGCAAAACAGGTCGCGCACTATATCACGCTTTGATTTTTAAATTGCCAGCTTAATATCAGGAGAGCAGGTTTCTAAGCTCAACTGATGAATAGTTGGCCATACAGACTCGTCATATTGAGTTTTGGCTTTTATCTCTGCTTGAGCCAACAAGGAGAGCAATGCACAAATACGACTCGCCGATAAGCGGGTCAGTGCTGCGTTATAGAGTGGACGCTTGTTTTGCCAAACTCGATATTTCTCAAATACCTGGTTCATTCCCATTTGAGTTAAGTCTTGATGCATATTTAAAAGTTGGCTCAACTCTTTTTGTACACTTCGAATCAAGATCACGGTCTCAACCCCTTCCGCCTCAAGTTGGCGAAGAATGCGTTGTGCACGGTTTGTTTTACCTGCCAGTAAGGCGTCGATCCAGTTAAAGGTAGTGAAGTGATTATGGCGACTTAGGGCTTCCTCTAAACGTATGATGGTCAGCTCACCATCCGGATAGAGTAGGGCCAATTTCTCTAAGCTTTGTGTCAATGCAAATAGGTTACCTTCATGCCATTGAGCCAACATTTGCAGTGATTGCTGATCGGGTTTTAGTCCCAACGTGCGGCAACGTGTCTGAATGAACATAGGTAGGCGTTGAAGGTCTGGCGACAAGCAGCTTACCCAATCGCCTTTTGAGCTTAATGCTTTGAACCATTTCGCATTTTCTTGGGCTTTGGTCAGTTTGCTACCAACAATGACGAGCATGATGTCATCATGAAGCATATCACACAGTGTTTGCAGCTCTTTGCTGACGGCGGTTGTTACGCCACTTTCAGGAATTTCAAGCTCAATCAATTGACGGTTTGAAAACAGGCTCATCGCTTGGAAACAGTCGTAAACTTGGTTCCAGTCGATGCTAGCATCCACCGAAAAACGGTGTTTTTCCTCAAAACCTTGCTGAAACGCTGCCTTTTGGATTGCTTGGCGGCTTTCTTGAATCAGTAACGGCTCATTACCAAAGATTAAGTAAACCTGTTTAACTTGTTTAGTTAAATGATCCGTTAGCTTATCGGCATAAATTCGCATAGTGACTAAGAGTTTGTGTTCGCTGGCTCAGAGATTTGTCCTGCTTCATATTCGGCACGAATACGGCCCAACTGGCGCATCATCTGTTTTGCAGCTTGCAAGCGCATCTCGTCTTCAATTACGTCACGCTCAACAGATTTTGCAAGTGCGGTCAACGGGTTGTCTAGGTAGTTGCGGTTTACTGTTGTCGTAAAGTTTTTAGAACCATAGCCAGGAATTGTCACACGGTATTTTACTACGTATGTCAGCTCTTTTTCTGCTGCACGGCTATTTTGATAAAGCGATAGTGTACGCTCATCGATTGTCGCTTCCGTCAAATGAAGGTTGGGTACCGTCGATGATGGTTGAACAAGTTCAACTTTGTTCAGTTCGAGTTGAGAGCGAACATAGCGAGTTAATTCACTGTATTCATCGTAGCTGGAGAAAGACATAGTGTGCAGCTCTTCCGGTACGGAATACTCGCCGCGAAGGTGAAAACCACAGGCAGAAAGAAGCCCCGCTAATACCAATACCACTGGTAGTTTAATCAAAGAGAAAAAGCGCATTGATTGTATTCATCCTAAATTGAAGGGGTTATTTACCTTAAACCACTCATGTGAATGGTTTGAGGTAAATAAACAGGGTAGAAAACTACCCTGTTTAATGACTCTTGGTTAACAAATAAGTTCGCTAAACAGAGACAAATTGACAGCTGCGATTAGTTTGCAACGATGTTCAGCAGTTTACCTGGAACGTAAATAACTTTACGAATAGTCAGGCCATCAGTGAACTTAACCACGTTTTCGTCGTTTAGACCAAGCTGTTCGATATCGTCTTTAGAGATATCCGCTGGGACTGTTAGCTTCGCACGTAGCTTACCGTTAACTTGAACAACGATAGTTTTTTCGTCTTCAACTAGCGCTTTTTCGTCAAACGTCGGCCATGCCGAGTTATCAATGTCTGTTTCACCTAGTGCTGCCCATAGCTCGTATGAGATATGCGGAGTGATAGGGTAAAGCATGACAACAATAGCTTTCAGTGCCTCGTCAAGGATTGCACGATCTTGCGCAGATTCTTGAGGCGCTTTCGCTAGTTTGTTCATCAGCTCCATGATCGCTGCGATCGCGGTGTTGAATGTTTGACGACGAGCGATATCGTCCGTCACTTTCGCGATAGTCTTGTGAACGTCACGGCGAAGTGCTTTTTGATCACCAGAAAGCGCTGCGGTATCTACTGCTTCTGCTGCGCCTTTCGCTGTGTGCTCTTTCACTAGTTTCCAAACACGTTTTAGGAAGCGGTTCGCACCTTCTACGCCAGACTCTTGCCATTCAAGTGTCATGTCCGCTGGAGACGCGAACATCATGAATAGACGTACTGTGTCAGCGCCGTACTTGTCTACCATTTCTTGAGGGTCGATACCGTTGTTCTTAGACTTAGACATCTTGATCATGCCTGAGTGCGTTACATCACGACCTTCAGTGTCTTTAGCAGAAGTAATGCGGCCTTTACCATCACGTTCAACGGCTACGTCTGTTGGAGCTACCCACTCTTTACCACCTTTCTCGTTCTCGAAGTAGAACGCATCAGCCAGTACCATGCCTTGACACAGTAGTTGCTTGAACGGTTCGTCAGAAGTTACGTAACCCGCATCGCGCAGTAGTTTGTGGAAGAAGCGTGAGTACAGTAGGTGCATACAAGCGTGCTCGATACCACCGATGTATTGATCTACTGGTAGCCAGTAGTTTGCTTTTTCTGGGTCTAGGATGTCGTCCGCTTGTGGTGAACAGTAACGCGCGTAGTACCAAGAAGATTCCATGAACGTATCGAACGTATCTGTCTCACGTAGAGCAGGTTCGCCGTTAAAGGTTGTCTTCGCCCACTCTTTGTCTGCTTTGATTGGGCTAGTGACGCCGTCCATTACCACGTCTTCTGGAAGAATCACTGGTAGTTGGTCAGCAGGTACTGGGTGAACTTCACCGTCTTCAGTCGTTACCATTGGGATTGGTGCGCCCCAGTAACGTTGACGAGATACACCCCAGTCGCGTAGACGGAAGTTTACAGTCTTAGTGCCTTTGCCCTCTGCTTCTAGTTTCGCTGCGATTGCGTCGAATGCCGCTTGGAATTCTAGGCCATCGAATTCACCTGAATCGAACAGTACACCTTTCTCAGTGTATGCTGCTTCAGAGATGTCTAGCTCGCTGCCATCAGCAGGCTTGATAACTGGCACGATGTCTAGACCGTACTTCGTTGCGAACTCGTAGTCACGTTGGTCGTGCGCAGGTACAGCCATTACCGCGCCTGTACCGTAGTCCATCAGAACGAAGTTTGCTACGTATACTGGTACTTCGCGGCCGTTCAATGGATGAATAGCAGTAAGGCCAGTTGCCATACCTTTCTTCTCCATTGTCGCTAGCTCAGCTTCTGCAACCTTGTTGTTCTTACATTCGTCGATAAACGCTGCAAGCTCTGGATTGTTCTCTGCTGCAAGAGCTGCAAGAGGGTGACCAGCAGCGATACCCACGTAAGTCACACCCATTAGCGTATCTGGACGTGTTGTGTAAACTTCTAGGTCTTGTTGACCCTTAACTTTAAACTTCAGTTCAACACCTTCAGAACGACCAATCCAGTTGCGCTGCATGGTTTTTACCATTTCAGGCCAACCTTCAAGCTTATCTAGGTCGTCTAGTAGCTCTTGAGCGTACTCAGTGATTTTGATGAACCATTGAGGGATTTCTTTTTGCTCTACAGGCGTATCACAACGCCAGCAACAACCGTCTTCAACCTGCTCGTTTGCAAGAACAGTTTGGTCGTTAGGACACCAGTTAACAGAAGAAGTCTTTTTGTAAACTAAACCTTTCTCGTAAAGTTTAGTGAAGAACTCTTGTTCCCAGCGGTAGTACTCCGGTGTACATGTTGCGAATTCACGGTTCCAATCGTAACCAAAGCCTAGAAGCTTAAGTTGGTTCTTCATGTATTCGATGTTTTCGTAAGTCCAAGGTGCTGGCGCAGTTTTGTTTTTTACTGCTGCGTTTTCTGCAGGTAGACCGAATGCATCCCAACCGATTGGTTGCATCACGTTTTTGCCTTGTAGGCGTTGGAAACGAGATACTACATCACCGATAGTATAGTTGCGCACGTGACCCATGTGCAGTCGACCACTTGGGTATGGGAACATGGACAGACAGTAGAATTTTTCTTTATTTGGGTCTTCACTTACAACAAAGGTTTTGTTGTCATCCCAGTGCTTTTGAACTTTTTGTTCAATATCTTGTGGGTTGTATTGTTCTTGCATCGATGGTATCCGTTATCTTGGAATTTGTGAGTTCGGTTAGAACAGACTTAAATAGATCGTCATAGAATACCTAAAGCTAGGGATCACAACAATAGCCAATCTGTACCCATGCGCCCTTAAGTGACGCAGGTAGGAGAAAGATGGAGGTCAGTTATGCCTAAACGTAAAACAGGTTATGAGGAAATGCTCGAGGATGTGATTGAAACCTTGAAGCACAGTCCGGAAGAAGTTAACAAAGCGATTGAGACGTCGGGCAAAGTGGTGGATGCTGCTAATGACTTGACCAAAGATGAGTTGGCTTTAATCAAAGCGTACCTTAAAGCAGACTTAAAAGAGTTTTCAGAGAGTTACGAGGATAGCAAAAGCGGCCCGTTTTACTTAACGATTGCGGATTCGATATGGCAAGGGCTGTTAGAGATTACAGACCGAACTAAAGTTGAGTGGGTTGAGTTGTTCGATGACTTAGAGCATCAAGGGCTATATGAAGCAGGAGAGGTGATAGGCTTAGGCACTTTAGTCTGTGATGAGTGTGGTCACAAGACAACGTATAACCACCCAACAGTAATCATTCCGTGTATTAAGTGTGGTCACAAAGGCTTTACTCGTCAGTCATTAAAGCCATAAATGGCGAGTAACGACTGTATAATGCAATGAATAAAAAGAGGCTTAGTCGCCTCTTTTTTGTCTTTTCTACTTTCAAGCTGTTATCAGCTCTGTTTTCTTCTTAAACCGAAAGTCAGCGCTAAACTTAACCCAACCCAAATATACAATGGCCAAGTACCAAGGATTCGATATGGCGTTTTCCCATCGGTTGGGGTGAGCTCTGCGCGCAGTACTGCAGTTTCAAACTGCGGTACTTGCTCAACGATTTTACCTTTGTGATCGGTTACCGCTGTTAATCCGTTGTTAGTCGAGCGGATGAGCGGTTTACCCAACTCTAAGGCACGCATACGGGCGATCTCCATATGCTGAAGAGGACCGATAGAGTGACCAAACCATGCATCGTTTGAAAGCGTTAGAATGAAGTCTGTTTCGTCAGTCACATTTTGACGCACTTGCTCATTAAAGATGATCTCATAGCAAAGCGCTGGTGCCATGTGCATGCCATTCGCAACGATGTTTGGCTGCACAAAAGCCCCACGGCTAAACGACGACATCGGTAGGTTAAAGAATGGCGCTAATGGGCGCAAAATATCTTCAAATGGTACAAACTCACCAAACGGTAATAGGTGATGCTTATGGTAGCGTTCGCTCAAGTCGAAACTGTAGTCACCGTATGGTGTGATGCCGAGGGACAGAATACTGTTGTAGAACTGTCGGTCTTCAGCTTGGTTGACGACACCGGTGATGATTGCGCTGTTATTCATTTTTGCAGCGCTGTCGATATTGCTCAAAAATGAAGGCACTTCAATTTCAAAAGCGGGAATTGCTGCTTCTGGCCAAACGATAATGTCAGCGTCCCAGTTTTCACGAGTTAAGTCAGCGTATTTCATGATGGTTGGCCAGCGTTGACTTGGTAGCCACTTTAGGTTTTGGTCTACGTTACCTTGAATCAGCGCGAGCTTAGTCGTGTCTTCTGGTCGGGGTGTTACCCAATCGTAGTTGCGAATCCCAAAGCCAGTACTGAGTAGTACCGCAGGGATAATCACCATCAGCCACTGCTTATGAATCCATGCATAGGCTAACGCCCCTGCGCTGATAAGGATAAATAGAGTAAGCAGTTCTACGCCGCCAATTGGTGCAAAGCTTGCGAGTGGAGCATCTATCTGGCTATAGCCTAGCCATAACCAAGGGAAGCCGGTCATCACCCAACCACGCAACCAATCACTTATCAGCCATAAAGCAGGTGCAGCGAGAAGTGCTTTTGTGAGCGTAAATTGAGGAAACAGCTTGTTGTTGAGCCAAGCAAATAAGCCTGAATAAACAGCCAAGTAGGCAACAAGTAAGCCCATTAAAAATAAATTGGCAATGAGCGGCATACCGCCAAAACCGGAGATACTGACGTAAACCCAGCTAACGCCAGTTGCAAATTGACCTAACCCCCAAGCATAACCAATCCATAGTGCGCGTTTCGGAGTTTGGTTAGCAAGAAGAATCAGTAGAATTGCAGGGCTAAGAATGGCAATAGGCCACAGCTGGTAAGGAGCGAAAGCGAGTGTAGTAGAGGCGCCAACAAAAGCGGCCACTAAGGGCCGCTTAAGGCGATGAAAGAGTTCATTCATCATTGTAATTTCTGAGATTCCCAATGGGTATCGCGTTACTCTTGAGTGGCTTCAACCAGGGTTTCTTCGTCTGGGATCGTCACTTGGAGTTGAATGACACGACGGTTATCGGCAGCGGTGACTTTGAAGTTGTAGCCTTCAATTTCAACCAGTTCACCACGAGAAGGTAAGTGACCAAAGGCAGTCATGACCATACCACCAACGGTATCAACTTCCTCATCGCTGAAGTTGGTTCCGAATGTCTCATTAAACTCTTCGATGGTTGTCAGCGCTCTGACAGCAAACGTATGCTTGCTCAGCTTACGAATGTCCGTCTCTTCACTTTCATCGAATTCATCTTCAATATCCCCGACGATTTCCTCAAGGATATCTTCAATGGTCACAAGACCAGAAACACCACCGAATTCATCGACAACAATGGCCATATGATAACGTTCTTCACGGAATTCTTTCAGCAGTCGATCAACGCGTTTACTTTCCGGTACTACAACCGCTGGTCGAATGACTTCTTCGATATCAAATGGATTACTGCCTGAGCCTAAGTATTTAAGTAAGTCCTTCGCTAGAAGTATGCCTTCCACATGGTCTTTATCTTCGCTGATCACAGGGTAGCGAGAGTGTTGAGCATCGGTAATCAAAGCAACCAAGGTATCAAGGTCGTGAGTACGCTCAACGGTAACCATTTGCGAACGCGGGATCATAATGTCACGCACACGCATTTCGGAGATTTCCATAACACCTTCGAGCATATCGCGAGTGTCATGGTCAATCAGGTCGTTAACTTCAGAGTCGCGGATAACATCCACAAGCTCTTGGCGATCTTTTGGTTCGCCCTGAAATAGTTGACCTAGACGTTCAAAGAAGGACTTTCTACTCGGACCTTCTGCCTTTTCTTTCTTATCTTCGTTAGAAGAGGGAGAATTATCTTCGTTCATTGTTTCTCAATTAAGTAACGCTATCAGAAGTGTGATAGCACACATAGAGAGGCGAACACGAGAGTCATTTAGGTGGTTCGCCTTTCCCTGTCGAGTGGCCAATAGCTACTCTTTTTCAGCAATGTAAGGATCTTCATAACCCATACCTTGCATGATTTCGGTTTCGAGGGACTCCATCTCTTCGGCTTCGTCATCCTCTATATGATCATAACCTAGCAGATGCAAGCTGCCATGTACAACCATATGCGCCCAATGTGCTAGCAGAGGCTTGCTCTGTTCAACCGCCTCTTTTTCAACAACTTGGCGGCAAATAATCAAATCACCAAGTAAATCTATTTCCATACCAGGAGGTGCTTCAAATGGAAACGACAACACATTAGTTGGTTTATCTTTGCCGCGATACTCATGGTTGAGCGTATGACTTTCTTGTTCATCAACAATACGAATGGTGACTTCGGCTTGTGGCTGGAAGAGAGGAATTGTCTTATCTAGCCACAATTGGAAATCTTGCTGCGAAGGCAGACCTTCTTCATTTTCGACTGCCAGTTGCAGATCAAGTTCAATCGCCATGATTATTCCTTAGTTGAAGCAACTTGTGCATTCAGTTCGGCTTTTGCTGCTTCTAGTAACTTCGCATCGCGTTCTTCACGACGGCGTTTCTCGAACTCTTTACGCTCTTTCTGGTCTTGTGCTTCCCACTTCTCGTACGCGTTAACGATACGAGCAACCACAGGGTGACGTACAACGTCGTCGGCTAAGAAGAAGTTAAAGCTGATGTCGTCAACTTCGCTTAGTACTTCAATAGCATGACGAAGACCCGATTTCGCACCACGAGGTAAGTCAATCTGCGTGACATCACCAGTGATAACCGCGCGAGAGTTAAAACCAATACGCGTTAGGAACATCTTCATCTGTTCAACTGTGGTGTTCTGACTCTCATCAAGAATGATAAAGGCGTCGTTTAGAGTACGACCACGCATGTAAGCAAGAGGGGCAACCTCAATCACGTTACGTTCAATCAGCTTCTCTACGCGCTCAAAGCCCAGCATTTCAAATAGGGCGTCGTATAGCGGACGTAGGTATGGGTCGACTTTCTGGCTTAAATCACCAGGTAGGAAGCCCAATTTCTCACCAGCTTCAACCGCTGGACGAGTAAGTAGAATACGGCGGATCTCTTGGCGCTCTAGTGCGTCAACAGCTGCTGCTACAGCAAGGTAGGTTTTACCTGTACCTGCCGGGCCAATACCAAAAGAAATATCATGCGTGACCATGTTAACCAAGTACTGCGCTTGGTTTGGCGTACGTGGTTTGATCACACCTTTCTTGGTTTTGACGAAGACTTCTTTACCATGCTCGATATTAGACTCAGTATTCTGCTCAAGAACACCAGACTCTTTGATCGCTAGATGGATTTGCTCAGGCTCAATATCTGGGATCTCACCTCGTACAGGTGCGGTATCAACATATAGAGTTTTCAGGATATCCAGCGCAGCTGATGCGGTATGAGGTTTACCGACAATCGTAAAGTGGTCACTACGGTGGTTAATTTCAACGCCTAGACGACGTTCTAAATGCTTGATGTTGTCATCGAATGGACCGCACAGGCTAGCTAGTCGGCGGTTGTCTGAAGGTTCTAGGTTAATTTCTAGAGTTACGATTTTATTGCTCAATGTTGCCTCTCATTTTTTGCCACTTAGTGAGAGCCTGATAACGACCAGGCTCTCTATGGCTATTTATACGAGCTTACGGCGTAAAAGTAGCTACACCCAGCTCATCTTCGCGACGTGTTTTCGCCATCATCTGCGTTGGGGAAATCACACTACGAAGATCCATGTCTTTTTCAGTACGTACTAGCTCACCACGCAGTGAGTTTGCAAATACGTCTACGATCTTCACATCAACGAACTGACCAATTAGGTCTGCACTACCTTCAAAGTTTACTACACGGTTGTTTTCTGTACGAGCGCGTAGTTCCATTAGGTTTTTCTTCGAAGGACCTTCAACTAGAACACGTTGTTCTGTGCCAAGCATTAAGCGAGAGTAACGCATCGCTTGAGCATTGATAGTTTGCTGTAGTTCGTAAAGGCGCTCTTTCTTCACTTGTTCTGACACATCACAAGGGTAATCCGCTGCTGGCGTGCCTGGACGTGGAGAGAAAATAAAGCTGAAGCTCATGTCAAAGTCTACATCTTTGATTAGCTTCATGGTGTCTTGGAAGTCTTTGTCTGTCTCACCAGGGAAACCAACAATAAAGTCTGAACTGATTTGAATATCAGGACGAGCTTTACGCAGTTTACGGATGATCGATTTGTATTCGATAGCGGTGTGAGGGCGTTTCATCATCGTTAGGATACGGTCACTACCACTTTGCACAGGTAAGTGCAGGAAGCTCACAAGTTCTGGCGTATCTTCGTATACTGCGATGATGTCGTCTGTGAATTCTAACGGGTGGCTCGTCGTGAAACGA
Organism: Vibrio sp. Vb0888; assembly: GCF_033338835.1. NCBI lineage: Bacteria > Pseudomonadati > Pseudomonadota > Gammaproteobacteria > Vibrionales > Vibrionaceae > Vibrio > Vibrio sp. Vb0888. The sequence continues at coordinate 2,345 of NZ_JAWOTL010000011.1, read as the reverse complement.
ATACGGTCGATACCATCGATAGACGCAACCAAACGAAGCAGTTCTGCAAATGAACAGATCTCACCATCGTGCATAGGACCACGGTACGCGTTTACGTTTTGACCCAGAAGGTTTACTTCACGTACGCCTTGTTCAGCAAGTTGGGCGATTTCGAACAGTACGTCATCCATTGGACGGCTTACTTCTTCACCACGAGTGTACGGTACGACACAGTAAGTACAGTACTTAGAGCAGCCTTCCATAATAGAAACGAATGCTGTCGCACCTTCAGCGCGAGGTTCAGGTAGGCGGTCGAATTTTTCGATCTCTGGGAACGAAATGTCCATAACTGGTGCATCATCGGACTGAGATTGTTTGATCATCTCAGGTAGGCGGTGCAAAGTTTGTGGGCCAAAAATAACGTCAACGTATGGTGCACGTTCACGAATATGGTCACCTTCTTGCGTTGCTACACAACCACCTACACCGATAACTACGCCAGGTTTTTTATCTTTTAGTGTTTTCCAGCGGCCTAACTGGTGGAAAACTTTCTCTTGCGCTTTTTCACGGATCGAACAGGTGTTAAGTAGAAGTACGTCTGCTTCCTCTGGCTCTTCCGTCAGCTCGTAGCCGTTTGCAGCATTAAGCAGGTCGGCCATTTTTGATGAATCGTATTCGTTCATCTGGCAGCCCCAGGTTTTAATTAGCAGTTTCTTACTCATCTCACTTTCGCTCGTTCAGTTGTACTTAAATCGGAGAGCTATTGCTCAAATTATAGCCGCCATCACGGCGGTAAGCGGCGTATTGTACTGCTTTAAAAAGCACCTGACTAGTGATCTAGCTAATTCTCTGCAAAGCCTGATGAAATCTAGTTTTTCGCCCTATGCAGAACAAGGTTTTTTGTTAAACAATTTTGTAAAAATAGCCATGGAAAGTACAATAAAAAACGCCAATTAATCAGCACGATGAAGAGTGAAAAATGAACAAGTATGACATCGCCGTGATCGGTGGCGGTATGGTTGGGGCAGCCGTCGCTGTTGGATTTGCCAAGCAGGGCAGAAGCGTTGTCTTGGTCGAAGGTACAAAACCTAAAGTTTTTGATGCCGCTCAGGCGATGGATATTCGTGTATCTGCAATCTCGCACCAGTCGGTGGAGTTACTTGATTCACTCGGAGCATGGCCAGAGATCAAGAGCATGCGAGTTTGTCCTTATCGGCGCTTAGAAACTTGGGAGCACCCAGAGTGCCGTACTCGTTTTCACTCTGATGAATTGTCATTGGATCAGCTAGGTTACATCGTTGAAAACCGCCTAATCCAATTAGGTCTTTGGCAAGTCTTCTCTCAGTATGAAAATCTAACCGTGATGTGTCCTGAGCGATTAAAAGCCATTGAGTTTGCAGATGTAAATCTTGTGACACTAGAAAGTGGGGCGCAGTTTGAAGCTAACTGGGTGATTGGTGCTGATGGTGCAAACTCTAAAGTTCGTCAATTGGCTGGAATTGGTGTAACTGCGTGGGATTACCGACAACACTGCATGTTGATTAATGTGAAAACAGAATTGCCTCAGCAAGATATTACTTGGCAACAATTTACACCTTCAGGCCCACGTTCATTTTTACCTCTGTGCTCTTTGAGTAACGACGATGGTCAAGTAGTAGGCCAAGGTTCTTTGGTTTGGTATGACTCGCCTAAACGTATTAAACAACTGTGTGCGATGAGTAAACCTCAACTAAGAGAAGAAATTTTACGTCATTTCCCTGCTGAATTAGGCGATATTGAAGTTTTACAGTTTGGCTCATTCCCACTCACTCGTCGTCATGCGCAAAGCTACTCAAGCAAAAATTGCGTGTTAGTGGGTGACTCTGCCCATACGATCAACCCGCTTGCAGGGCAAGGGGTAAACTTAGGCTTCAAAGATGTAGACGTTCTCCTTTCGGTAACAGAACAACAAGAAAAGCTGGAAGATACCTTACTCGCGAAATACGAACGCGCACGTCGACCTGACAACTTACTCATGCAGACGGGCATGGACTTTTTCTATAAAGGTTTTAGCAACGATCTAGGGCCATTGAAGTTCGTACGTAATGCTGCATTGAAGCTTGCTGAAAACTCAGGGCCAATTAAGGCTCAAGTACTGAAATACGCGTTAGGTATGTAGTAAGCTACTCAAATCACAGATAGAAAAAAAGCGAGCCATGAGCTCGCTTTTTTAATTCGGCAAATCTAATGATTTCCCGAGTCCAGAACCAAAAAAAGAAAAAACCCAGCAAAGTCATGCTGGGTTTTCCGATAATGGTGCGGAAGGAGAGACTTGAACTCTCACACCTTGCGGCGCCAGAACCTAAATCTGGTGCGTCTACCAATTC